>DASPUU010000106.1:0-14577 GCA_035622755.1 Myxococcaceae bacterium | reverse complement strand
TTTTCCGGAGAAGCACGTGTCCATCGGTCGTCTGGCGGTCCTCGTCGTCTGCTTCACCGCAGGGACGCTCGGCTGCCGGGGGGCGCCCGCCCACACCAAGCGGACGCGCGCCGGCGAGGCGGACGGGGCGCGCGTGCCAGGGCGCATCGTGGTCGACTTTCGCGACGGGACGCCCGCGGAGGTGGTCGCCGCGCGGGCGGCGGAATGGGGTATCGCCCTCCGCTTCAACTCGCTGGTCGGCCCGGACGACGGCGTCACGCTGGGGGAGGGGGTGGCCGACGTCGACGCCCTGCTCGCCTCCATTCGAGGGAGCCCCGACGTGGAGGCGGCCGAGCCGCTCCTGACCTACCAGGCGCAGGCCTGGACGCCCAACGACCCCGACTACCCGAAGCAGTGGAACCTGCGGCTCATCGGGATGCCGGACGCGTGGGAGGTCTCCCGCGGTAAGGGAGTCGTCGTGGCCGTGCTCGACACCGGCGTGGCCTTCGAGACACGCGGTCCCTTCGTCCGGGTGCCAGACCTCAAGAACGTTCGATTCGCCCCGGGGTACGACTTCGTCCACGACACGGAGCACCCCAACGACGACAACGGCCACGGGACGCACGTCGCCGGCACCATTGCCCAGGCGACCAACAACGGCGAGGGCGTGGCCGGAATCGCCTTCGAGGCCACGCTCATGCCGGTGAAGGTCCTCGATGCCTCGGGGACGGGGACTTCGGCGGACATCGCCGACGGGATTCGCTGGTCGGTGGACCACGGCGCGCGGGTGCTCAACCTCTCGCTGGGCGGCTTCGGCTACAGCCGCGTCATCGAGAACGCTGTCGCCTACGCCCGCTCCAAGGGCGCGGTGGTGGTGGCCGCGGCCGGCAATCACGGCGCCGGGACGGTCGCCTACCCGGCCGCCTATGGCGGCGTGGTGGGGGTGGGGGCGGTGGGGCCGGATGGAACGCGGGCGCCCTATTCCGCCTGGGGCGATCAGCTCGACCTCCTGGCGCCCGGCGGCGACAAGCGCCGCGGCGAGGAGGGAGGCATCCTGCAGGCCACGCTGGCGCGTGGCTCACCCGGGACGCCGGTGTACGCCTCCTACCAGGGCACCTCGATGGCCACGCCACACGTGGCGGGAGTCGCGGCGTTGCTCTTCGCGGCCGGCGCCAGGACGCCCGAGCAGGTGGAGCGTGCGCTCTACGAGGGGGCCTCCGGCTCGGGCGGCTGGAGCCGCGAGCGGGGTCACGGCCTCCTCGACGCGGCCGGTGCGCTCCGGGCGCTGGGCGCCGCGCCGCGCATCGACTGGCAGCCCCTGGCCGCCAGCGCCGCCATCCTCATCCTGCTCCTCCTCTCGCTCAACCCGCGCTACCGGCCGGGAGGGGCGCTCAACGTGCTCCTCGACCCGAAGCTGCTGCTGCCGCTCCTCCTCTCCTCGGTGGGCTTCTTCGTCGTGCGCATCATCTGGCAGAAGTGGGTCGGGACGCCGACGGCGGTGGTGGAGGGGCTGTCCCTGCCGCTGCCCGACTGGGAACGCATCGTCTTCGGCCGCGGCCGGCTCGCCCACCCGCTCTTCTACAGCGCGCTCATCCCGCTCCTCCTCGCCCTGCCGGCGATGGCCTGGAGATCCTTCCGTCCGGTGGCGGCCGGGATCGCCCTCGGCTTCGCCGGCTTCCTGGCCTACGCCGCCTGGACGCGCGCCCCGGGCCTGTCCTGGCTCCCCTTCCATTTCCTGGCGCTGCCCTGGCTGGCGGGCAATGCGCTCGTCGCCGCGCTCCTCGCCCGGGCGCTGCTCATCCGGCGAGAGAAGTCTTGAAGGTCACCGGGAGGGTCGTCTTCCGTGACCTGGGGGCCGGCGCCTGGACGCTCGAGTCCGAGGACGGCCGGACGTACCAGCTGCTCGGAGCCGGGGGCGACCTGCTCCGCGAGGGAGCGCGGGTGGTGGTCGAGGGCGAGCTCGATGCCGGCGCGGCAACCACGGCGATGGTCGGCCCCGTGCTCCGCGTCCGCCGCTGGCAGCCCGCCTGAGGGGCCGCCAGGGAGGGGGCCTCACTTCGCTCGCTGGAGCATGGGTGTTGGTTCGTTGAGGGACTCGGCCAGCGCCCGGCGGCTCTCGAGGTATTCGCGCAGCGGCGCCTGGCCGGTGCGCACTCGCAGGCGGAGGGCGTCGAGCTTGGCCCGGGCGACACGGAGGGCCTCGCTCTCGGTGTCGCGGGCCAGCGGGACCGGGATGCGCAGGTCGGCCACGCCCAGCTCGATGCCACGCCGGTCCACCGCCGACCAGGCCAGGAGCAGGGCCGAGGCGGCGACCAGCCAGGGAGCGAAGGCGCGGGTCAGAGGCACTCGCTCCCGGACGGCGGGCACCGGGCGGGGCCGCCCCCAGACCGCGGGAAAGCGCCGCGCGAAGAGGAGGAGCATGACCAGCGCCACCATGCCCATCCCCCCCAGCCCGACGTAGGTGCGCCAGCCTTCCTCGCCGGCGGACGGGGGCAGGTCCCGCTCGCGCAGGAGGACGGCCAGGACGAGGGCGTTCTGGGTGCCGTGGGCGACGATGCCCGGGACGAGCGAGCCCGAGCGACGAAAGAGGAGGCCGAGGAAGACGCCGATCTCGAACAGGGCGACGAAGTTGACCGGATTGAAATGAAAGAGGCCGAAGACGAGCGCTGCGCGCACCACGCCC
The DNA here is from genome assembly GCA_035622755.1 of Myxococcaceae bacterium. GTDB lineage: Bacteria > Myxococcota > Myxococcia > Myxococcales > Myxococcaceae > JADGRA01. The sequence continues at coordinate 11,915 of DASPUU010000106.1, read as the reverse complement.
TGGCCGGCGTGCGGGGCGTCGGCGGAGAACCCCTGCTGGACCACGCCCCGGAAGGTGAACTCCTCGCAGACGGCGGCGCCGAGGACCGCCGCCCCGGCGGTCAGCCAGAGGTCCACCGGCGACTGCTGGAGGATGGCGCGCGTCGGGTCGAAGCTCTCCAGCCAGTCGGCGGGGAACAGGCTCCGGGAGAGCCCCTGGAGCGGGATGGCCAGCCCGACGTAGTTGGCGATGCCCAGGCCGGCGGCGAAGAGGACGGCCGGGAGCCCGGGCCAGGTGAGCCTCACGTACCGGGCCGGCGCCCGGCCGCTCCACCGGGTGAGCGCCCAGGCCACCGCCAGCAGGCCGAAGACCTCGGTGAACCACAGCCCCACCGGCATGCTCAGCATCTGGAGGAGGAGTCCGAGGGAGAGCGCCCCCAGGCACCCCCCAACGGTGATCCACGCCAGGCGCGAGGGGTCAACGGGCGGGCGCGGGTCGAGCATCGTGCGGTTGCACAGCGGAGGCTCGGGCCGGAACTTGCCACCGCCCGGCCCGCTGTGAAAGCCTCTTCACCCATCTCCGCCACGATGCGTCGTCTGCTTCTCCTCGTCGTCGCCGCCGGCCTCGCCGGGGGCTGCCGGGAGCGAGCCTATCCCCCCCGGCCCCTGCCGGCCGGCTTCGCCGTCCGCACCCTCTCCGGCGAGCGGCTCACCGCCGGCGACATGCGCGGCAGCCGCTGGGTGGTCAATTTCTGGTTACCCACCTGAGCGGCCTGCGCTCGGGAGTTGCCCGAGCTGAACAGGGTGGCGGAGGAGCTGGGGGGCAAGCCGGTCCGCTTCCTGGCTGTCTCGCTCGAGAGCGACACCCGGAGAGTGCGGGTGGCGATGGAGCGCCTCCGGCTCACCCTGCCGGTGGCGACGGTGGAGAGCGAGGTGCTCGCGCCGCTCGACCTGGACTCCGTCCCGGCGACGGTCTTCGTCGACGCCGAGGGCCGGGTGGTGGGCCGCATCAGCGGGATCGCCTCGCGCTCCGAGCTCCGCGCCAGGGCCGAGCGCCTGCTCGCGCCGGCAGCGACGGCGGCCCGCTGAATCAGCCCCGCGGGGAGAGGAAGCGCCGGATCTCGTCGGCCAGGGCGCGGCGCTCGGAGGCCGCGGCGTGGCTCGGCCCGAGGGAGAAGCGCTTCTCCGTGCCCTGGAGAATCCGCAAGTCGACGAAGTAGGAGATGGCGTTCTCGATGTTCGTCCGCGAGAGCGACTCCTTGGCCTGGATGCGACCGGCCAGGTACTCGGCCTTTCCCACCTCCAACGCAGCGCGGATGAAGGCCCGGCGGTCGAGCGTGCCGGCCGAGGCGACGTCCTCGAGGGTCAGCGCGGCCAGGAGGTAGGACTCGAGGAAGTCGCGGAGCAGCTCGGCGTAGAACTCGAGCGTGTCGCGCGCCTCGGGGCGCGGAGCGATGGCCAGCGCGTCGCCGGCGCGCACCAGGAGCCCCTCGCGGACGAGTGCCTCGCTGCTCTCGCGGAAGATCTCCTCGAAGGGGATCCCCACCCGGTAGAGGAACTCCACCTTGAAGAGGCGCGAGAGGAACAGCGCCCGGGCCTCGACCGCGGCGACGGTGTCGGTGGGAGGGCCGGACCGGACGGCGGCAGCCACCACCGCCCGGGAGGCGAGCAGGTTCATGAGGTTGTTCTTGTAGAAGACCAGCGCCCCCCGCTGGTCTTCGTCGACCTGGTAGATGGCCTGGCCGCGGGCCTCGGTGATGCGCACCGCTCCCTCGCGGGCGAAGCCGGCGAGCGCCTCCTGGATGGGCCCGGGGCGAGCGGGGTCGGAGGGGGCGCCGAGGAGCACTGGCGAGAGGGGGACCTGCTCACCCTCCGCCACCCGGCGGAGGACCTCCACCCGGGTGGCCAGCTCGCCGGCGGCGATGCCACGTCCGCGGTAGGCGAGCAGGGCGGTGGCGGCCAGCGCCTGGGGCGTCACCGTGGAGACCCGGGTGATGTCGTAGAGAATCCGGTAGGCGAGCGCCCGCACCAGGGTCCGCTTCTGCTCCTCGCCGACCGGCTCGGCCGCGGACAGGCCACGGGCCGCCATCAGCTCGCGGAGACGAACCGGAGGGGCGAAGGTGACGTGGATCCTCCCGTAGCGGCGGGCCAGCACCCGCGGGGCCGAGAGCAGGGCCTTGAGGTCCTCCGGCTTCTTCTCCGCGCCGAGGAGCTCGGCCGAGTAGCTCTTCGACTCGACGACGTTCTCGTAATCGATGGAGATGGGGACGAAGGCCAGGTCGTCGCGCGCGCCGTCGAGGATGGCTTCCACCTCCCAGGTGAGGAGCCCGAGCTTGGGCGGAAGGAGCTTCCCGGTCCGCGAGCGTCCGCCCTCGAGGAAGAACTCCTGGTGGACGCCGTCGCGGACCAGCTTGCGCACGTAGGCGCGGAAGGTGGCGGTGTAGACTTTGTCCCCGCCGAAGGTGCGCCGCAGGAAGAAGGCGCCGCAGCGCCGGAGGAAGGGGCCGAGCGGAAAGAAGGACAGGTTGGCCCCGGCCGCCACCAGCGGAGCCTGGTAGCCGCGGTGCCACATCGCCCAGGAGAGGACCAGGTAGTCGACGTGGCTCTTGTGACAGGGGCAGAGCACGATGGGTGCCCCCTGCGCGGCGCGCATCGCCCGGTCCAGCCCCGCCTCGTCGACGTCGATGCCGTCGTACATGAACCGGAAGACCAGATTCATGAGGGGAGTGGCCACCGCCAGGACGGTAGGGTGGAGGCGGGCGGCGATGGCGTTCAGGTCGCGGCGCGCCTGGCGCTGGACCGACTCCAGGCGGCGGCCGGAGGTCTCGGCCGTGATCTGCAGGCTCCGCCGGAGCGCACGGTCGCGCAGGGTCTCGTCGATGACTCGCTCGGGCGGCTTGTAGGGGGGGCCGAAGACGGTGCGGGTCTCGGCGGCCAGGTGCACGTGCAGCGTGCTGCGGACCTTGCGGGCCAGCACGGCGTCCGGGGTTTCGGCCTCGGCCTTCACCAGGGCGGCGAGGTCGATGGGCTGGCCGACCCGGAACTGGGCCCGCCGGTAGTTGCGGAAGAAGGCGAGCACCGAGTGGAGGAAGCCGGGCGCCTCCGGGCTTCCGAAGACGTAGTCTGCCCAGGCCGGCTTGACCCGCACGGCCCACTTTTCCCAGACGAAGAGCTCGGGGACGAGAAACACCGGACGCTCGGACCGGCGTGCCAGGGCCACCAGCGCCGGGAAGGGATCGTCCCGGCCGGGGCGTCCCAGCGCCCGGCCGAGCGCCGTGGACTGGAGGAAGACCAGCGACGAGCCGTGCCTCGCCTCGGCATGGGCGAAGCGGAGGGCGCAGTCTCCGCTCTGGGCGGCTCGGCGGAAGGGCCGCACCAGCCAGCGCCGGAGGTTGACCACCGCCCGCAAGGGAGGCATGCCCCGGACGACGAGCGCCCAGGCGAGGTAGAGGAAGTTGACCCAGGAGCCGGTGCGCTGGACGTGCACCACCGTCCCCCGCTCGAACAGCGACCGCAGCTCCAGCTCCGCCTCGGGCGGGAACCGGACGTGCGAGAAGTAGCGGCGCGCCAGCCAGCGCCCGATGGGTCCGAAGTCCCGCCGGAGCAGATCTTCGGCCCTCGCGTCGCTTTCGGCCAGGGCGGTGTCCATGACAGCGCTCGAGGGGAGCTTCTTACATGTTCTCGGGCGCCGGGATGCCGAGGAGTGTCAGGCCCGTCCGGAGCGTGATGCGCACCGCGTCAGCCAGCGCCAGCCGGGCATCTCGCAGGCGGGGATCGTCGTCGACGAGCACCCGCTTGGAGCGGTCCTGGTTGCCGAGCGTGTACCAGCGGCTGAAGGCGGCGGCCACCTCGAGCAGATGGGTGGCCACGAAGGAGGGCTCGTCCGCCTCCACCGCCGACCGGACCGCGCGAGGGAAGAGCGCCAGGCTCCGGACCAGCGCCTGCTCCTCGGGAAGGGTGAGGACGGAGGCATCGACGGGCCCGGGCGCCCCGCCGCCGCGCACCAGCAGGCTGCAGCTGCGGGCGTGGGCGTACTGGAGGTAGGGCCCGGTGTGCCCCTCGAAGGCGAGCACCTCCTCCCAGTCGAAGGTGTAGTCGGTGTTCCGGCGGTTGCGCAGGTCGGCGAAGACGATGGCGCCGAGACCCACCTGCTCGGCGAGCGTGTCCGGTTCGTCGGTGTGAATGCGGCCGCCGGCCACGTTCTCCTGGACCTTGTCCAGCGCCCGGGCATGCGCCTCGTCGAGGACGTCGGTGAGCATCACCAGCTGACCCTTCCGGGTGGCCATCCCGGCGATGCGCCCGAAGGCCACGTGCAGGCACCGGTCCGCCCAGGGCTTGCCCATCGCCTTCAGCACCCGGAACACCTGGGCGAAGTGGAGCGACTGGTCGCGGGCCACCACGTAGAGGGAGCGGTCGAAGTGAAAGCGCTCCCACCGGTCCTCGGCGGCGGCCAGGTCTCGGGTGACGTAGAGCGTGCTCCCGTCGCTCTTCTTGAGGAGGACGGGCGGCTCGTTCTCCCCGTAGGGGAGGTCGACCACCAGCGCGCCCTCGCTCTCGCGCACCCCGACGGTGCGCGCGATCTCCTCGATCACCTTCTCCATCCGGCCCTGATAGCGGCTCTCGCCCTCGACGTGCTCGAAGCGGATGCCGAGGCGGGCGTAGATGGGCTCGAAGCCGGCCAGCGAGGCATCCCGGAAGTCCTTCCAGACCCGGAGGGCCTCGGGATCGCCCTCCTCCATGCGCCGGAAGAGGGCGCGCGCCTCGGCATCGAAGGCCGGGTCCTGCTCGGCACGGGCGTTGGCCCGGACGTAGACGTCCACCAGGTGAGCCATGTCTCCCTTGCGGGCCGGGTCGCCGAACGCCCCGAAGCCCACCGCCACCAGGCCGAACTGCTTGCCCCAGTCGCCGAGGTAGTTGATGCCCTCCACCCGCCAGCCCGCGTGCCGGTAGAGATTGGCCAGCGCATGACCGAGCACCGTGGTCCGGATGTGGTGGTAGGCGATGGGCTTGGCGATGTTCGGGGAGCTGTAGTCGATGACCACCGTCTTTCCCGCGCCCGAGTGGTCCGAGGCATAGCTCGGGCCGGCGGTCCGGATCTCGGCCAGGACCTCGGCGGAGAAGGGGAGGGCATCGAAGCGGGCGTTGAGGTACGGGCCGGCGGCGGCCAGGGTCATCCCGGCCACCGTCACCCGGCCGGCCAGCTCGGCGGCGATGGCCGGCGGCGCCTTCTTCAGGGTCCGGGCGAGGGAGAAGGTGGGGAAGGTGAGGTCGCCGTGCTCGGCCTCGGCCGGCTTCACCGCCTGGAGCACGTCCTCGACGCCCAGCGCCAGCGCGCGGGCGAGGGCGTCGGCAAAGGCCCGGGTGAGCTGGTCGTGGACGCTCAAGGTGCTAGCCGGCCTCGGGCGCGCCCCGTCGCTTGAGCAGGCCCGCCTTGTCGACGAAGAAGGGCTCGGGCAGGAGCGCCTCGACCTTTTCCCGGAAGCCCTGGACTCCGAACCCGCTGGCGGCGAGCGCCTCCACCGCCGCGGTCTGGACGCGACGCGCGGTCTCGCCTCCGGTGAGGAGGTGAAGCATCGGCTCGCGGGCCGGGGCGTGGGCCAGGGGGCCGAGCACGCGCAGGGCGGCGATCTTCACGTCGTCGGACATGTCCTCGAGGAGCGGCAGGACCGCCGGTGCGATGCGAGGGTCGGTCTTCCCGGCCAGCCAGCCGAGGAGGACGAGCTTCTTCTCCGGATCCCGGGTGTACCCGTGGGCCAGGGTGTGGAGCTGCTCGGCGAGGATGCCCACCAGCTCCAGCTCCGGGAGGAGCGCTTCGAGGAGGCGGACGGCCCAGCTGCTGGCGTGGTCCGTGCGGGCGAGGAAGGCGGTGACCGGCGGGACCGCCGCCGCCCCCCGGGAGCGGATGAGCTCGAAGGTCTGCTCCTTCTCGTCGGCGTCGGTGGTCTGCGGCTCGACGGTGATGGTGAACCGGGCCAGGAGCACGGTCACCGCCTCGGGGAAGTCCATCGCTCCGAGCTGCTGGATGGCCTTCTGGCGCGCCACCGGATCGCCGTACTTCTGCGTCACCTTCGACTTGAGCTTGAGAGCCTTCTTCGGGCTCTTGCCCCCGAGGATGTCCAGGATGCCCATGGCGCCTTTCGTCAGCTCCCCAGATAGAGGAGGGCCACCTCTCGCCGGTGGGGTCGGGTCCGGTGCTCGAAGAGGTAGACGGCCTGCCAGGTGCCGAGCTGCAGGCGGCCGGCGGAGACGGGAATGGAGAGATGGGTCTGGGTCAGGGCGGCGCGGACGTGGGCCGGCATGTCGTCCGGGCCCTCGGCGGTGTGCCGGAAGAGGGGGTCTCCGTCCGGGACGAGGCGGCCGAAGTAGCGGTCCAGATCTCCGAGGACCTCCGGGTCGGCGTTCTCCTGGACGAGCAGGCTGGCCGAGGTGTGGCGGCAGAAGAGGGTGAGCAGCCCGGTCGCCTCGGGCCCGGCGAGCGTTGCCAGCCAGTCGGTCACCCGGTCGGTGATGGGCAGGAGCCCGCGTCCGGACGTCTGGACGGCCAGGGTGTGGGCGATGGAGCGCATGGGTGGAAGGGAGCCGGCGGCCTTCTACCGCGAGGGTGGCGCGCGACGCCAACCCCGCAGCGCAGGGCGCGTCACAGCCGGACGCCGGCGCGGACGTCCCCCCGGTAGGCCGTGCGGAGCGCCTCGGCGGCCGCCCGCGCCTCGGCGCCGGGCCGGTCGGGGACGAGGATCTTCAGCTCGAGGTAGAGATCGCCCCGGCCGCTCCCCTTCAGCGCCGGGACGCCCTGCCCCTTGAGACGGAGCTTGCGGCCGGCCTGGCTCCCCTCGGGCACCCGCACCGTCACCTCGCCGCCGAAGGTGGGAACCCGGACCTCGGCGCCGAACATCGCCTCCGGGACGGTCACCGGAAGCTCCATGGTCAGGTCGTCCCCGTCGCGCCGGACCAGAGGATGGGGCTCGACCTCCACCTCCAGGTAGAGATCCCCCGCCGGACCGCCGTGAACCCCGGTGGCCCCCTGACCGGGCAGACGGACCTGGGAGCCGTTCTGCACGCCGGGCGGAATCTTCACCGTCACCCGCGCCGTCTCCTCCACCGTCCCTGTCCCGCCGCACACGTCGCACGGGGGGGCGACCTTGCCCGTCCCATCGCAGGTGGGGCACGGGGTGGAGAGCGAGAGCGGCCCGCGCCCCTGCTTGAGCCGGCCGGATCCGCCGCAGGTCGGGCAGGTTCTCGGCTTCCCGACATGGCCGGTGCCGTGGCACTTCTTGCACGGCGCCGGGCGCCGCACGGACAGGACGCGCTCCGTGCCGGTGACCACCTCGCGGAGCGTCACCCCGACGCGGCTGCGGAGGTCCTCGCCGCGCATCGGCCCCTCGGCGCGCGGGCGGAAGCCGTCGTCTCCGCTCCGGCCGAAGATGTCGCCGAAGATGTCCCCCAGGTCGAAGTCGGCGAAGCCGCCCCCCCGGCCGGCCGCGGGGGAGGAGGCCTGCTCCCGGTAGGCGCGGTAGGCGTCGGCCTTCTTCGGGTCGAACCCCATTCGGACGGCGTCCTCGCCGAACTCGTCGTAGAGGGCGCGCTTCTTCGGATCGGAGAGCACCTCGAAGGCGGCGGAGACCTGCTTGAACTTCTCCTCGGCGGCCCGGTTTCCCGGGTTCACGTCCGGGTGGTGCTTCTTGGCCAGCCTGCGGTACGCCTTCTTGATCTCCTCCGGGCTCGCGGCGCGCGCGACGCCCAGGACTCGGTAGTAGTCTTCCGCCATGGGCTCCCTGCCCGGGCAGCTTAACCGCCCGCACCGTCTGCGCCAGCGCTCCCTGCTCCGGGCCCGCCTGCCGCACCGCGCCTGGCTCGCCTTGCTTCTGCTCGCCGCCGGGTCGGCGCGGGCCGATTCCGTCCTGGACCGGGTGGTGGCCCAGGTCGATGGACAGGTGATCACCCTGAGCGACCTGCGCTTCGAGGCGCGCGTGGCGCTGGTCGAGCGGGGCGGAGCGCCGCTCGGGGAGCTCCCCCTCGACCAGGCCGCCCTCTCCAGCGCGCTCGACCTGGCCATCGCCCAGCGCGCGGCGGGCGCGGAGGCCGACCGGCTGGGCAGCGTGCAGCTCGAGGCTGCCGACGTCGAGGCGCGCCTGAAGACCTTCGAGGCGCGCTTCTCCAGCCGGGCCGCCCTGGATGTCTTTCTCCGCGCCAACGGGGCGGACCGGGCGCTGCTGGCCGAGGTCCTGGGCCGGGCCCTGCGGGCGGAGCGGGCGCTCGACGCGCGAGTCCGGCTCCGGGCCCAGGTCACCGAAGCGGACGTGCGGCGGGCCTGGGAGGCGGCCGGGAGTCCGGGCAGCTTCGAGCAGGCCCGGGGGGCGATCCGCGACGAGCTGGTCCGGGCTCGCTACCAGGCGGCGGCCCGGGAGGAGCTGGTCAAGCTGCGGGCGGCGGCCCAGGTGCGGCTGGTGGCGCGGCCGGCGGATCTGGCGGAGACGCGGTGAGAAAGCTCCAGGACGAGCCCCTCTTCCACGTCCGGCCGATGACCGCCGCCGACCTGCCGCGTGTCCTGGAGATCGAGCAGGTGGCCTTCAAGAACCCCTGGAGCGCCGACCTCCTCCGCCGGGAGCTGGGGCATGACTGGTCGACCATCCTCGTCGCCGAGGAACCGGGGCCGCGCGGTCAGACGATTCTCCTCGGCTTCGTCATCTTCTGGGTCGTCCACGACGAGCTGCACATCCTCAACGTGGCCACTGCACCGGAGCACCGCTGCCGGGGGGTGGCCCGCCGGGTGCTCCAGGCGGCGCTCGACCAGGGGCGGCGGCGGCGCTGCACCCTGGCCACGCTCGAGGTGCGCCGGAGCAACGGCGCGGCGCTCGGGCTCTACCGGGACTTCGGGTTCCGGCCGGTGGGCATTCGCCCGAACTACTACGTCGACGAGGGCGAGGACGCGATCGTCATGGTCCTCGACCTCTGACGAGCCTGGCTCCGGCCGGCGCCAGCGCCGCTTGACTCCTGAGCGGCGGTGGCTATCATCCGCGCCCTTTTTCCGGGGCTGGAGGGCGGGGCGTCCCGAGAAGAACACGAGACAGGATGCCGACCATCAGCCAGCTCGTCCGCAAGGGACGCGAGAAGCTCCGGATCAAGGGCAAGAGCCCGGCGCTGCGGGAATCGCCCCAGAAGCGGGGCGTGTGCACCCGGGTCTACACCACCACGCCGAAGAAGCCGAACTCGGCGCTGCGCAAGGTGGCGCGGGTGCGGCTGACCAACGGCATCGAGGTCACCTCCTACATTCCCGGGGTGGGCCACAACCTCCAGGAGCACTCGGTGGTGATGATCCGCGGTGGCCGTGTGAAGGACCTCCCCGGGGTGCGCTACCACATCATCCGCGGCACGCTCGATTCGGTGGGCGTGCAGGGCCGCAAGCAAGGGCGCAGCAAGTACGGCGCCAAGCGGCCGAGCTGAGCGCTCCCAACCCTTTCGAGCCCAGGACCCAGATGCCCCGCCGCCGCGTCATCGCCAAACGGAAGATCCTCGCCGACCCGAAGTACCAGGATCGGCTGGTCACCAAGTTCGTCAACGACCTGATGCGCAAGGGCAAGAAGTCCATCGCCGAGCGCGTCTGCTACGGCGCCTTCGCCCTGATCGAGGAGCGGGCCAAGGAGGAGCCGCTGCGCACCTTCAAGAAGGCGCTGGACAACGTCAAGCCGGTGCTGGAGGTGAAGAGCCGGCGGGTGGGCGGAGCGACCTACCAGGTCCCGGTCGAGGTGCGGCAGGATCGCCGGGTGGCCCTCGGGATGCGCTGGCTCATCCAGTACGCCAAGGCCCGCGGCGAGAAGACGATGGAGGAGAAGCTGGCCGGCGAGATCATGGACGCCGCCAACAATCGTGGCAACGCGGTGAAGAAGCGCGAGGACACTCACAAGATGGCCGAGGCGAACAAGGCCTTCGCCCACTACCGCTGGTAGGGAGCCCTCAGCCGCAGCACCCGTCCCGGAAGGCTCCAGCGATGCCCCGCGAGTACCCGCTCGAGCGTTACCGGAACATCGGCATCATGGCCCACATCGATGCCGGCAAGACCACCACCACCGAGCGCATCCTCTATTACACCGGCGCGATCCACCGGATGGGGGACGTCGACGAGGGCAACACCACCACCGACTGGATGGTGCAGGAGCGCGAGCGGGGGATCACCATCACCTCCGCGGCCATCACCGCCTTCTGGAACCGCGAGGGGCAGCGCTACCGGATCAACATCATCGACACCCCCGGCCACGTGGACTTCACCATCGAGGTGGAGCGCTCGCTCCGGGTGCTGGACGGGGCGATCGCCGTCTTCGACGGCGTGAACGGGGTGGAGCCGCAGAGCGAAACGGTGTGGCGCCAGGCGGACAAGTACGGCGTCCCGCGCATCTGCTTCGTCAACAAGATGGATCGGACCGGGGCCGACTTCGCCATGTCGGTGAGGTCCATCCACGACAAGCTCGGCGCCAACGCCGTTCCGCTCCAGCTCCCGCTGGGGAGCGAGGAGCACCACCGGGGCGTCATCGACCTGGTGACGATGAGGGCGCTCGTCTTTCACGACGAGGAGCTGGGGAGCCGCTACGACGAGGTGGAGATCCCGGCCGAGCACCGTCCCCGAGCGGACGAGGCGCGTGCCCGGCTGGTGGAAGCCGCCGCCGAGCAGGATGACGGGGTGATGCACGCCTACCTGGAGGGGAAGGACCCCTCGGTCGAGAGCCTGCGCCACGCCATCCGCAAGGGGTGCATCGCCCGGAAGCTGTTCCCCGTCCTGTGCGGGTCGGCTTTCAAGCACAAGGGCGTCCAGCCGCTCCTCGACGCGGTCGTGGACTACCTGCCGTCTCCCCTGGACATCCCCCCGGTGCACGGCAAGGACCCCAAGGGGAACGAGGTGGTGCGCGAGACGCGGGACGACGCCCCTTTCAGCGCACTGGCCTTCAAGATCATGACCGACCCGTTCGTGGGCACGCTGACCTTCATCCGCGTCTACTCCGGCCGGCTCGCCTCGGGCTCAGCGGTGTGGAACTCGGCGAAGGAGAAGCGCGAGCGGATCGGCCGGCTGGTGCAGATGCGGGCCGACAAGCGCGACGAGATCGACGAGGTGCTGGCCGGAGACATCGCGGCGGTGGTGGGGCTGAAGGGGGTGACCACCGGAGACACCCTGTGCGACGCAGCGCACCCGCTCGTCCTGGAACGCATCGAGTTCCCCGACCCGGTGATGGACATCGCCATCGAGCCGAAGACGAAGGCGGACGAGGACCGGCTCGGAGCCTCCCTGGCCAAGCTGGCGATGGAGGACCCGTCGTTCCGCGTGCGGGTGGACAGCGAGAGCGGGCAGACGATCATCGCCGGGATGGGGGAGCTCCACTTGGAAATCATCGTCGACCGGCTCCTCCGAGAGTTCAAGGTCGACGCCAACGTGGGTAAGCCCCAGGTCGCGTACCGGGAGACGATCACCGAGGAGGTCGAGTCGGAGGGGAAGTACATCCGCCAGTCGGGTGGCAAGGGGCAGTACGGCCACATCTGGCTGCGGCTGGCTCCCAACGCTCCGGGCAAGGGATTGCACTTCGAGAGCGAGATCGTCGGCGGGAAGGTGCCTCGGGAGTTCGTGGCCGCGGCGGAGCGGGGGGTGGCGGAGGCGATGCAGTCCGGCGTGCTGGCCGGCTATCCGATGGTCGACCTCCTGGTGACCGCCTTCGACGGGAGCTTCCACGACGTCGATTCGAGCGAGGTGGCGTTCAAGATCGCCGGGTCGATGGCCCTGCGCGACGGCGCTGCGCGGGCCGGGCCGGTGCTCCTCGAGCCGGTGATGGCCTGCGAGGTGGTGACCCCGGAGGAGTACATGGGGGACGTCATCGGGGACCTCAGTGCCCGGCGGGGGAAGATCCAGGGCATGGCCCCGCGTCCGGGGGCGGTGCAGGTCATCGACGCCCAGGTGCC
>DASPUU010000105.1:0-3151 GCA_035622755.1 Myxococcaceae bacterium | reverse complement strand
CCAGGGCGTAGATGTCTGTGGCGACCGTGACCTGGGAACCCGTCACCTGCTCCGGCGCCATGTACTCCCGCGTCCCGAGAATGCCCTGTCCGGTCAGCGGGCCCTCCTCGGGCTCCTCGGTCGCCAGACGAAGAGCGCTGGCGACGCCGAAGTCGGTGATGACGACTCTCGTCGACTCCGTCGCCTGCTCGTCGCCGGTGCTCGCCCGGGGCACGAGCATCACGTTGCTGCTCTTGAAGTCTCGGTGGATGACGCCCTCGGCATGGGCCGCCTCCAGCCCGTCGCACATCTGCCGGACGATGGGCAGGGCCTCCTCGGTCGTCATCCGACCGTTGCGGGCGAGACGCCGGGCAAGTGACTCACCCCCGAGCAGCTCCATGGTGAGGAAGTGGATGGGAATGCCCCTGGCCGTCGTCGCCTCGTACAGCTCGTACAGCCGGCAGACGTTGGGGTGGCTAAGGCGCCGGGCGAGCAGCACCTCGCTGCGGAAACGCTCCATGGCCGTGGCGTCAGTGACGATTTGGCCACGGATGACCTTCAGGGCGACGCGCGTCCGGAGAAGGACGTCGGTGGCCTCGTAGACGGCGCCCATCCCTCCCTGGGCGATGAAGCGGAGGACGGAGAAGCGGCCGGCGAGAAGCTCGCCGACCTGGAGGCGGGCGACGTCGTCGTTATCGCTGGGAACCGGCGCCGGCGGGGCGACCGAGGCCAAGCCGACCGTGGACTCGTCCGGCGTGCGGTGTGAGGGCCCCTCCCGCGCCGGGCCCTCCCCGGCGGCCTCCTTCTCGCTTCCCTCGGTCGGTGGGTTTTCGGGCACCGAACCCCCCATGGGCGAGCGCGAACTCGCCAGCCGGGAGCGTCGCGCCGGCCCGGAGGAATGGCAACCCCCGCGCGCGTCTCGACTTCGGCGCCCCGGATCAGTCCCCGGTCGGCACGATGGTCGCCGCCTCGACCATGAGGACCACCGTGCGCGTCGGAGCCCGCGTCCGGTGCACGACGCCGCGCGGGACCGTCATCCCTTGCCTCGGAGCGAGCTCCACCGTGCGGCCCTCGAAATCGAGGAGCAGCTTCCCTTCGAGGACGTAGAAGAACTCGTCCTCACGGTCGTGCTTGTGCCAGTGGAACTCGCCCTCGAAGACGCCGACCCGTGCCACGCAGTCGTTGATGCGGCACAGGGTCTGGTTCCACCACTTCTCCGGGCACTGGTCGACCAGCTGCCCGACGTTCACCAGCTCCAGCGGCTGGTACTTCACGTCGTTGTGGATGTCGTAGGCCATCGCAGGTCTCCTCGCTCCACGCTGTACTCCATCGCCGAGCAGCACAGTCAACGGTCCGAGCTCAGGTCCTGGTCCGGTTGAAGAGCCAGGTGGGCAGGAGCCGGATGATGGCCATCACCCATCGCCAGTATGCCGGCGCGTAGACCACCGCCCATCCGGCCTCGAGCCCGCGGTGGATGCGCCGCCCGACGTCGTCCACGTCGGCCAGGAGCCCGGTGCGCGTCACCCGGCCGGCGGTCATCGGGGTGGCCACCGGCCCGGGCTTCACCGTCACCACTCGCACACCCTTCGCCGCCAGACGCTGCCCCAGCCCGCTGGCGTAGGCCGTGAGCGCCGCCTTGGATGCGCCGTAGACGTAGTTGCGCGCCATCCCGCGCTCGCCGGCGACCGAGGAGAGGACGCCGAGCGTCCCCGCGCCCACCTCCTCCATCCGGCGAGCCAGCGCCTCGAGGAGCGCCGCGGCGCTGACGAAGTTCGTCCGCCAGCAGGCCTCGGCGATGCGCGGGTCGGCCACCGCCTCGGCCTGCTCGGGGAGCATGCCGTGCGCCACCAGCGCCACGTCCAGACCGCCCAGCGCCTGCTCGGCCTGATCGACCAGCGCCGCGTGCCGGGCGAGGTCGAGGAGGTCCGCGGTCTCCGTCCAGAGCGCCGTCGCTCCGCGCACTCTCAGGTCGGCCGCCACCACGTCCAGGAACTGGCGATTCCGCGCCACCAGGGCGAGCCGCGCCCCCTGGGCGGCGTAGACCCGGGCCACCGCCTGGGCGATGGCGCTGGTCGCACCGAGGATGAGCACGCGTCTCGGGGCCATTTCCCGTCAGCCCTCCGCCATCACCCTGCGCCAGAAGCCCGAGGAGAAGCGCGGGTCGACGTGCGCGGAGAAGGTCTTCCACTGGGGGAAGCTGGCGCGGAACGTCGCCGGCGCCATGCGAGCATCCTTCGCCGGGTAGAGCCTGCCCCCGTGCTCGAGAACGATGGCGTCGAGCCGGTCGAGCAGGCGGAAGGTGCTTTCCCCCCGCCCGGGAAAGTCGAGCGCCAGCGTCCATCCGGGCCGGGGGAAGGAGAGCAGCCCCGGGCTGGGGACGTCGGCGAACGTCTTGAGCACGGTGAGGAAGGAGCCCTCGCCGCTGCCGGCCGCGGCGGCGAGCAGCGCACGCACGCCGTCCTTCCCGGGGACCACGCTCTGGTGCTGGAGGAGCCCGCGCCGCCCGTAGAGGCGGTTCCAGCTCCCGATGGCATCGAGTGGATGAAGGAACTTCCACACCGTCAGCCGGCGAACCCCGTGGCGCGGCCAGCTCCGGTAGAGGGCGTTGAAGGCCCGGACCAGCGGCGCGGAGAGGAGGGCATCCGGAGCGTCGACGGGCACGCTCCAGTGCGGCCGGGGAGCGGGCACCGTTCCCTCCACGGGGGCGTGGTTTCCGCGGAAGAAGATGCCGCGGCCAAGCGCGCCCCCGGAGGCGAGCCCGTCGACCCAGGCCACGGTGTAGGCGTGGCTGCGGTCGGACTCCTCGGCCAGGGCGGCGAAGCCGTCCAGGTCGTCGAAGGGAACCGCCTCGACGTCCATCCACGGCCCCGGGACGCGCTCGAGCTGGAGCTCCACCCAGGTGATGAGCCCGGTCAGCCCGAGCCCGCCCACCGTGGCGGCGAAGAGCTCCGGGTTGGCGCCGGGTCCGCACACCAGGCGCGCCCGGTCGCTGCGGACCAGCTCCAGCGCCCGGACGTGGCGGCCCAGCGTCCCGGCCCGGTGATGGTTCTTGCCGTGGACGTCGTTGGCCACCGCCCCGGCGACGGTGACGAACTGCGTTCCCGGGACGACGGGAGGAAACCAGCCCCGGGGCAGGGTGAGCGCGGCGACCTCACCGAGCGTGCAGCCCGCC
>DASPUU010000104.1:0-20628 GCA_035622755.1 Myxococcaceae bacterium | reverse complement strand
ACAGTTGCTCGTCCTTCCCGCTGCACTTCTCTTGGCCGCCCAGGTGGCCCAGGCGCAGGGCGCCGCCCCGGCTCAGGGCGCTGCTCCGGCCAACCCGCCGCCCCCGGAGATGACCAAGACCGCGCCCGGCGAGGCGGCAGCCGTGAAGACGATGAAGGCCAGCGCCAAGGTGACGGCCATCGACCTCGCCAACCGAACCATCACCCTGCAGGCCAAGGGCGGCAAGCCGCAGACGTTCACCGTCGGCCCCCAGGTCAAGCGGTTCGACGAGATCAAGGTCGGCGACACGGTCAAGGTCGAGTACCAGGAGGGCCTGATGCTCCAGTACCAGGCGCCGGGCTCGCAGGCCGTCGCCCCGGAGGCGGTGGTGGCCACCGAGAAGGCCGGCAAGGATCAGGCGCCGGGCGCGGCCGCGGCCACCGGCGTCCGGGCCACGGTCACCGTCACCGCCATCGACATGGCCCACCGGATGGTCGTCTTCCAGGGACCGGGCGGAAACTTCTACCAGGTGAAGGCCGGGCCGGGCATCCAGCTCGACAAGCTCAAGGTCGGCGACAAGCTGCTCGCCACCTACGTGCAGGCGGTGGCCATCGGCATCGAGAAGCCCTCCAAGAAGTAGCGAGAACTCGCCCCCCGCACCGCCGGGGCTAGCATGTCCGGCGCGTGGCCTCGGAACCCCTCCCGCGCCGGACGCCCCCGGCCGTGCTGGCGCTGGCCTGCCTTTTCGCCGCCGGCTGCCGGCGCGGAGAGGAGGCGCCTCCGCCCTTGGCCAAGGAGGTCGCGCCGTTCCTCCGCTGGTGCGAGGAGCAGGGGCCGGCGCGCAGCGCCTGCCTGGTCGCGGCGGCGCGCGTCACCGGGGACGCGGCCGCCTGCGCACGCATCAAGGCCGCCGCGGCGGACCGGACGGCGTGCCTGCTCGCCGCCGCGCGCACCGCCGGCCGCATCGACGCCTGCCGGGCGCTGGCCGACCGGGAGCTGGTCCGGTGCGCCTTCACCCTCGCCGCCGAGCAGGAGCGCGGGTCGGTCTGTGACGTGCTCGGCGACGTGCACTGGCAGGGCGGCGGGGCGGAGAGCCTCTGCCGGGGCGTGGCGCGCGGGGATCCGGGGGCCTGCGGACCGGAGGTGACCCCGGGGCTGGGACCGCTCTGCCTGGAGGCGCTGGCCGTCCGCCTCCGGGACCCGGGGCCGTGCGGCCGGCTGGGGAAGGACGCCCCGGAGCTCCCGCGCTGCATCGGCGCGGTGGCCGTGGCCCGCCGCCTGCCCGCCGAGTGCGCGGTGCTCGGCGCCGGCGCCCGGCGCCGCTGCGAGGTGGAGGTGGAGATCGCCCGCGGACGGTTTCCCCCGTGCTTCGGCGACCCGAGCGTCTGCGACCGGAGCCTGTGGACGGACCGGCCCTGCGAGGGGTCGAGCGGAGACTGGGCGGACGACTGCCGCATCCACCAGGCCGTCTTCGGGACCGGGCCCTACGGGTGCGGCGTGGTCCAGGACTCGAAGCGCCGCGCGCTGTGCGGCGAGCTCCGCGACGCCGAGGAAGGTCTCACCCGGAAGGGGCGCGCGGCGGATGCCGGGTCTCGCCCCGCGGGGGGCGGCTGACGCCGAGCCTTCGGTCCAGCGCGCGGCGCGCGCGCCGGGCGACGAGGAAGGTGGCGGCGGCGGTGGCCAGGAGGCCGGCGGCGAGAAGGGCCGGCTCCGCCCAGCCGGACGACGGACGTCGCCCGGCCCAAAGCTCGGCGGCGGTGTTGAGCAGCGTCCCGAGGTACACGTAGAGCAACGTCCCGGGGAGCATGCCCAGGGCCGAGGCCAGGGCGTAGTCGGCGAGGCGAACCCGGGTCAGGCCGAGCGCGTAGTTGAGCAGGTTGAAGGGGAAGGCCGGGGAGAGGCGGAGCAGCAGCACGAGCCTGAACCCCTCCTCGCCGATGGCCTCGTCGATGGCCTCGAAGAGGGCGTTGCCCTCCATCCGGCGGGCGATGCGGTCGCGGAGCACCGAGCGCCCGAGGAGGAAGGCGAGGAGGGCTCCCCCGAGGCTGGCCGGGACGACCACCGCCATCCCCTCGGCCAGACCCCAGGCGAACCCCGCCCCGAGCGTGAGCACGGACCCGGGGAGGAAGAGGAGGGTGGCCAGCACGTAGACCAGCGCGTAGACGAGCGTGCCGGCCGGGCCGGCCGCACGCGCCCACTCCACCAGCCGGAGCAGTGCCTCGGCCGGGCCGTTCAGGGAAACTCCGCCGCCAGGCGCTCGGCGGTCACGAACCTGGGGGCGATGTCCACCGGCACGTCCCGGAGGCGGTCCACCACGCGCTGGACCTCGGGACGGACCACGCCGAGCCGGGCGAGGAGGGCCCGGCCCCGGGCGGCATCGCCCTCGGCCTGGAGGGTGAGGAGCTCCCGGGTGAGGGAGCGGACGGCGTCCCGGACCCTGTCCGTCACCAGCGAGAAGCGGCCGTCCGTGCCCACCCGGAGCGCGCCGGCGTCGAGGAGCCAGTTGAGCTGCAGCGCGATGCCCTGGCCGTGGGCGTCGGCCAGACCGAAGCGCACCGAGCGGAACGCCGAGGCGAGGAAGGTGACGTACATCGTCCGCTCCATCGACTTCTCCACCACGCCGCGGTCGACGAGCTGCTGCAGCGCCCAGAGCCCGGAGATGTCCGCCTTGGCCTCCTCCAGGGCGCTGTAGCTGTCCTGGAGGCGCTCGCGGACGGTGGTCGGCTGACCGCCGACCTGGATGGCATGGGGGCCGAGGCCATGCATCAGCTCGTGCATGAGGATCTCGGAGAAGAAGGCCTCGAAGCTCACCCGCGACTGGTCGGCGGGCGCGAGCGCCACTCGGGCGACGGGAAGGAGCGTCTTCGAGTACTTGGCCTCCTGGACGTTCTTCAGCATCACCCGCTTGCTCCCCTTCTCCTCGATGACCCGCTCGTCGTTGGGGAGGTTGTAGGCCGCCGTCTGGACGCCGTGATTGCCGTCGCCGGAGGCGAAGAGGCTGTTCACCACGCGGATCGGCGCCAGCGCCCCCAGCTTCTTGTTCTTGAAGCGATCGTCGAGCGGAAGCGAGTCCTCCAGGGACTGGAGCTCGGCGCCGAGGCGGGCCAGCCGGACCGAGGCGGCGTCGTCCCGGAGGGTGATGAAGGCCTCGAAGGCCGCCTTGGCGCCGAACCAGCGGTCCTCGTAGACCTCGTACGGGCCGAGGGTGGGCTCGATGCGCCCCTCGAGGTCCATCCAGGCCATGTCCGAGGCGCGGTAGTCGTTGCTCAGGAAGGCGTCGGCCCGGCGGGCGAGGAACGTCTTCAGGGTCGGCTCGGCGGTGAGGGCGGAGGCCTCCTTCAGGAGGCGGGCCGCCTCGGCCAGCTCCCCCTGGTACTCCTCGCTGTAGGGGACGGGCACCAGATTCCCCTCCGGACCGCGGCGGATGACGGTGAAGAATCCGGTGGCGCGCGCGCGCTGGTCGGGTGGGAGCGAGGCCTGCCAGGCGAGGAGCTGGTCGCGGGTGATCCCGGGCGGATAGAAGCCCGCCCCGCCCGGCTTGTCCGGGACGCCGGGGAGAAACGGGCGCTCGTGGTCGAGCCGGTCCCAGGGCCCGCGGTTGAGGAGGAAGAAGCGGAGCCGGGCCTGCCCGAGCGCGGTCCGGTCGGCGGCCAGCGAGAGGAGGATGGCCGGGCTCCCCGGCCAGCTCTGGCGGAGGAAAACGGCGTCCAGGACCCGTGCCGCCTGGACCATGCGGGCGAGCGCCCGGCGCTCGTTCTCCGCCAGCCCGGACAGGTCCACGGTCAGGTCCACCGGTGCGAACTGCGCCTGGAGGTGGGTCAGCTCGGAGACGCCCGGGACCGGGGGGCCGGCCGCCTCGAGGAGGAGGGCCGCGCCGCAGGCGAGCAGAGAGTGCATGGGGAGGGCCTAGCCGAGCGCGCCGGTGTCCACCACCTCGAAGTGCTCCACCCGCTCGCCGCACTCGAGCAGGAAGCGGCCGTCCTCCGGGTGGAAGACCGCCCGGCCGACGTCCGTGCCGGCGAACCTCCGGATGGCGTCCCACGAGAGAATGACCGCCGGCCTGCACCGGCCTCCCACCCCGGGGGAGTGGCAATCTCGACACCCACCCGGAGCGTCTGGACACTCACCCCCGGTGAGGGATTTGCCAGACTGGTGGCGCTCGCGGTCCTCAATCCAGACACGAGGTCGTCCCCCTTTCCCCGGGAGTGGTCATCCATGCACGCGCTCACCCGAATCCGCCGCTGCGGCGCCCCGCTGGTCCTGGCGGCGCTCGCCGGCTGCTCGAGCAGCAGCACCGATTCGCTCTACCACCCCCCTCCGGTGAACTCCCAGGTGGCGCTGACCAAGTTCACCGACTGCGGCGCCCTGGAGCAGGCCATCGAGGACACGATGGTCATGGAGATGAAGAGCCAGCTGGAGATGGCCCGGCAGGGCTACTTCTGGCCGGTGGGCGTGGCCACCGGCGGTCCGGTTCCGGCCAACGCCGGCAATGCCGCCGGGCCCTCGGCCTACACCACCACCAACGCCCAGGTGGCCGGCGTAGACGAGGCGGACTTCGTCCAGAACGACGGGACGCGCATCTTCGTCCTCTCCGGCGACAGCCTGTACCTGGCGTCGAGCTGGCCCCCGGAGGCGCTCACGCTCGAGGGGAAGGTGGTCATCGAGGGCTGGCCGCGCGAGATGTTCCTCGCCGGAAACCAGGTCATCGTCTTCTCCTCGCTCTACACCGCCCGGCCGCTCGACGTGGCCATGCCCATCTGCATCGACACGGTGTGGGCCTGCGGCTACCTCCAGGACGACGTCACCAAGGTCACCACCATCGACGTGTCCGCGCTCAACGCTCCCCAGGTGACCGCCGAGCTCTACCTCCCGGGGAGCTACCTCACCGCCCGGCGCATCGGGGACCGGGTGCGGCTGGTCCTCAACGACCCCCTGCCCTACCCCCGCGAGCTGAGCTTCTGGCCGGACCTGCCGCTCAACGCCACCCAGGACCAGCGGGACCAGGCCTTCGCCGCGCTGGAGCAGCAGAACGAGGCCATCATCCGCGGCGCGACGCTCGACGACTGGCTCCGGCGCCCGTCCTACAAGCGCGCCGACGGCACCGAGGTCCAGCTCGGCTACAGCTGCTCGGACTTCGCCAGGAGCAACGCCCCCACCCGGGTGGGCATCGTCACCATCGCCACCCTGTCCCTGGACGGCCAGGGCCTGACCTCGCGGACGTCGGTGCTCGAGCAGGCGAGCCTGGTCTACGCCTCGACCTCCACCCTCTACATCGCCGATCCCCACTGGTGGTGGTGGCCGGCCCCCGGGCAGGACGACGCGACCTACATCCACGCCTTCGACATCACCCAGCCGGACGTGGCCGCCTACCTCGGGTCGGGCGTGGTGGCCGGGATTCCCCAGAGCCAGTACAGCTTCGATGAGTGGAACGGGTCGCTGCGGGTGGCCTCGCAGACCGGCCATCGCATCGAGGACGCCGCCAGCGGCCCCTGGGGGCAGCTCGTCTACGCCAGCGAGGTGAGCGTGCTCCAGCTCCAGGGCTCGACCCTGGTGACCACCGGGACGAGCGGGGAGGTGGCCCCCGGGGACACGCTCTTCGCCTCGCGCTTCATGGGAGCCCGCGGCTTCCTGGTCGCCGCCCGGCAGGTCGATCCGCTCCTCACCTTCGACCTCTCCGACCCGACCCAGCCGAGGAAGGTCGCCGAGCTCCAGGTCCCGGGATTCTCCAGCTACCTGCACCCGCTCGATGACACCCACCTGCTGGCCATCGGCGAGCAGACCGCCGCCGACCACTCCAGCGCCCAGCTCCAGATTACGCTCTACGACGTGACCGACCTCACCGCGCCGCGGGTGCAGGACCAGGCGCTGGTCGGGCAGGGCTACGCCTACTCCGAGGCGCTCTGGGACCCCAAGGCCTTCACCTGGTTCCCGGCGAAGAAGCTGCTCGCCCTTCCCTTCGTCGACTACCTCCCGTCGAACGGCTGGTCGGGCTTCGTCTCCGACCTGCGGCTCTTCCAGGTGGACGTGGCCGGCGGCATCACCCCGGCCGGAAGCCTGTCCATGGCCGACGTCTACCAGTCCGTGGGGTACGACGGGTGGACCTACTGGTGGTCGCCGCTCGTCCGGCGCAGCGTGCTCGCCGACGACGCGGTGTACGCCATCTCCGACGCCGGCATCCGGTCCGCCCTGGTGCCGAGCCTTCCCGGCTGGCTGGCGACCATCCGCTTCCAGCCGCTCGGGGTGACCTCGCCCTGAACGAAGGACGCATGCGCACCGGATGCCGGCCAGCGTGGCTCCTCGCGTCGCTCGCCGCGGTCGCCGGCGGGTGCGACGCCCAGGTGGCCCCCGACTACCCGGGGGAACCTCTGGTCTCGCTCACCGGCCAGGTGACGAGCAGCTCGCCCCTGCCCCTCCCCCAGCTCGAGGTGGGGCTGCTCTGGCAGCGCGGACCCCCGCCGAGCACCGACGACGAGCAGCTCGCCACCCGGGCCTCGGTGAAGGGCGAGTTCCCGGCCATGTTCGTGCTCCGCCTCTACCATCCGGCGCCGGAGGCGGCGCGCCTCAGCCTGCGTCCCGGCGAGGTCCGCTTCGCCCGGGCCAACGCCGCGGTCCTGCCGGTGGGCGTGGCCCAGCCGGAGGGCGCCTTCAGCAACGTCTCCAGCATCGCCTACGCGGTGGACACCGAGCACTGGTTCCTCTTCCTCGAGAGCCAGGTGCCCTCGGGCACGCTGACCGAGTGGTGGCTGGGCGGAGCGCTCGGGCCGGGCTACCACCTCCTTCGGGTGGAGCAGACCGACCCGGCCTGCCTCGCTCCGGCCAAGGTGGCCGCCTGCGTGGCCGACCTGGCGGCGCGGGGCGTCCCGGACGTGCCGCCCGGTGCCGGGGAGGCCACCGGCTACTGCACCGCCGGCTACCGGCTCCTGCCGGTTCCCTTCTCCGAGGGCATCACCCTGCAGATCGGCAGCGCCCCGGTGCCCTCCACGGCCAGCTGCCCATGACCCTCGATGCCGGGGCGGTGGAGAGGCTCTACCGCTCCCACGGTCACGTGGTGATGCGCCGGGCGCGCACCCTGCTCGGAAGCGAGGACGACGCCCGCGAGGTGCTCCAGGACGTCTTCGCCGATCTCCTGCACGCACCGGGGGCGGTCAAGGTCCCGGGGTCGGCGCTGGCCTGGCTCTACCAGGCCACCACCCATCGATGCCTGAACCAGCTCCGGAATCGCCGCACCGGGCTCCGGCTCCTGGACCGCCACGTCGCCCCGGGGCAGGCGACCACCGAGGGCCCGCGAGGCGAGGCCCTGGCCGCCGTGCGCCAGCTGCTCGGGCGGCTGCCTGCGGAGCTGGCCGAGGTCGTCGTCTACCACCACCTGGACGGGATGACCCAGGAGGAGATCTCCCTGCTCGTCGGATGCTCCCGGCGCCAGGTGGGCTACTTGCTGGAGCGGGCCCAGGCCTCGCTGCAGTCGGAGGAACGCACCGCATGAATTCCCTGCTCGAGGATGTCGGCTGGAGGGCATGCACCTCCGCCTACCGGCTCGACCGGTGGAGGCTGGGTGAGCTCGGCCCGGACGAGGCGGCCGAGGTGGAATCCCACGTCGGCGCCTGTCCGCGCTGCGGCGACGCCGCGGCGGCCCTGGTCCGGGCCGAGGCGGAGTTCCGGTCCTCCGCGGCGCCGCCGTTCACCGGCCGGACGGCGGCGGCGACCGCCCCGCCTCCGGCTCGCCGGCGGCGCGCCCCGGCCTGGCTCCTTCCCGGCATGGGGGCCGCCTTCGCGGCGACGGTCCTGCTCGTCCTCCAGGGCGGCGAGAGCATCCGGAGCAAGGGCGCGCCGGCCGAGGTGGGCATGTACGTCCAGCACCAGGGCACCGTTCGCCGAGCCGGCTGGGGCGAGGTCGTCCAGCCCGGAGATTCGGTGCGCTTCACCTATTCCGTGGGCCGGCCGAGCGAGGTGGCCATCCTCAGCCTGGACGGCGCCGGCGCGGCCTCGGTGTACTTCCCGGAGGGGGAGGAGACGGTCCGGGTCGAGGCGGCCCACGACTCCCCGCTCCCCCTGGGCACGCGCCTCGACGGCGTGCTCGGCGAGGAGCAGGTGGTGGCCCTGTTCTGTGACCGGCGCCACCCGCTCGAGCCCCTGCGCCGGGCGCTGGAGGCGGCGGCGCCGGCCCTCCCCGACGTCCCCGGATGCCAGAGGGCCACCTTCCGCTTCACCAAGCGCGCCGGCCCGTGAGGCGCGGTCTCGCTGCCGTCCTCCTCCTCGCCGCCGCTCCGGCCGCCGCCCAGGTGGAGCGGTTCGCGGTGGTGGTGGGAAACAACGCCGGCTCGGGCGGCGACGTGCCGCTGCGCTACGCCGAGTCCGACGCAGCGCGGGTGGCGTCGGTGCTCCGCGAGGTGGGAGACGTGCGGCCGCAGGACCTGGTCCTCCTCCGCGGCGAGGACGCGGACACCGTGCGGCGGGCGCTGATCGCCGTCAACGAGCGGGTCCGCTCGGCCGGCGGCCAGACGGTGCTCCTCGTCTACTACTCGGGCCATGCCGATGCCGAGGCGCTCCACCTCGGGTCGTCGCGGCTCGAGCTCTCCGAGCTGGAGCAGCTGGTGCGCGGATCGGCAGCGCGCTTCCGGCTCCTCGTCCTCGACGCCTGCCGCTCCGGGGCGCTGACCAGGGTCAAGGGCGGAACGCCGGTCCCCCCCTTCGACCTGCAGCTGAGCGAGCGCGTCCCGGGCGAGGGGGCGGTCTTCCTCACCTCGAGCTCTGCCTCGGAGGACAGCCAGGAGTCGGACGAGCTCCGGGCCAGCTTCTTCACCCAGGCGCTGCTCTCCGGGCTGCTCGGGGCGGCGGACACGGACGGCGACGGCAAGGTCACGCTCCGCGAGGCCTACGCCTACGCCTACACCGCCACCCTGCGCGCCTCGAGCAAGAGCTGGGCGGGCACCCAGCATCCGACCTTCCAGTACGAGTTCCGGGGCCAGGGGGACCTGGTCCTCACCACCCTGCACGACCGCAAGGGCACCCGGGCCTGGGTGGTGTTCCCCGCCGGGCGGACCTACCTCCTCTTCCAGGACTCGGCGGAGGGGCCGGTGGTGGGGGAGGTCGGCGCCGGGGATTCGGTTCGGAAACTGAGCGTCCGGGCCGGCCATTACTTCGTGCGCGGCCGTGCCCCGGAGGTGCTGCTGGAGGGGACGGTGGACGTGCCGGCCGGCGCGACGGTGACCGTGGACGACGCCAAGCTGGAGCGCACCGCCTATGCCCGGCTGGTGCGCAAGGGCGAGGGGAGCCAGACCTCGGTGCAGGGCCTGCAGGCGGCGTTCGAGGCGGCCAGCGCGCTCTCCGGCACCTCCGGCCCGTGTCTGGGGGTGGTGGCCGGATATGCCTTCGAGCTGCGGGCGGTGACCATCGTCCCGCGGCTGGCCTGGTGCGGGGGTGGGTTCTCGAACTCCGACCTCTCCTCGTCCACCAGCCAGCTGGACGTCGAGGTCCGCACCGCCTACGTGTGGGACCTGTCCTGGGTGTCGCTCGAGGTGGGGCTGACCGTGGGCGGAGCCTGGCTCTACCAGAGCTTCACCACCACCGGGTCGGCGCCCCCGCGCTCGACGCTGGCGCTGCAGCTCACGCCGGACGTGGCGCTGAGCCGCGAGCTGGGAGAGCGCGCCTACCTCTTCCTCGAGCTCGCGGCCGCCACCTACCTCTACGAGATGCAGGACACCAGCACCGGCCAGACCCACTTCGGTCCGTCCTTCGCCGTGCGGCTGACCCTGGGCGCCGGCTGGAGATGGTGAGCCCGCCCCCAGGAGTCAGGGCTTCTCGATGGGGACTCCGATGAGGTTCCCGTACTCCGTCCAGCTCCCGTCGTAGTTCTTCACCTTCGGGAAGCCGAGCAGATAGGTGAGGACGAACCAGGTGTGGCTGGAGCGCTCCCCGATGCGGCAGTAGGCGATGGTCGGCTTCTTCGGGTCGAGCTTCTTCTGCTCCAGGTAGATGCTCCGGAGCTCGTCGGCGGGGCGGAAGAACCCGGTCTCGGTGTTCACCGCCGTGCTCCAGGGGATGCTCGTCGCCCCGGGCACGTGGCCTCCGCGCTGGGCGGTCTCGCTCATCCCCGGAGGGGCGATGACCTTGCCGGTGAACTCGTCCGGGCTACGGACGTCGACCAGGGCCTGCTTCCTGGTCTTGCTCGCCTCGAGCACCTCCGGGGCATGGGCCCGGAGGGAGGCGTCGATCTTGCCCACCTTGTAGTCGCTCGGCTTGAAGGTCGGCACGTCCGGGGTGAGCGGCGCCCCGGCGGCGTTGAGCCAGGCGGCGCGGCCGCCGTTGAGCAACCGGACGTCCTGGTGTCCGTAGATCTTGAACAGCCAGAAGCCGTAGGCGGCGAACCAGTTGCTGGCGTCGCCGTAGATGACCACCGTGTCCGAGTTCTTGATGCCCGCCTTGCGGACCAGGGCCTCGAAGTCGGCCTTGGAGATGATGTCGCGGTTCACCTGGTCCTGGAGCTGGGTGGTCCAGTCGAAGCCCACCGCACCGGGGATGTGTCCGGCGGCGTAGAGCTTGGGGTCCACGTCCACCTCGACGACGCGGATGTCGGGCTTCTGGAGGTTCTGCTTCAGCCAGTCGATGGAGACGAGGGCTTCGGGATGGGCGTAGTCGGCCATGGCCGGTCTTCCTTTCTTGTCTAGGGTTGTGGACAGCAGCACTGCCCCGCCGCGCCGAGGCAGGCGAGACATCCCGGCCGGCGGCCAGGCGACGAGGGACGCGGGCGCCGATTCCTGTTCATGACTCCACCGCCAGTTCCGGAAGGTGCTTGACCATGTTCGAGGTGTACTTGAAGACGTTGTCCGGGAAGAGCAGCACGCCGCAGGCCACCGGCGCCCGCTCCGCCACTCGCCGCGCCCCCTCGAGGATGAGCCCCGAGCTCGGACCGGCGAGCAGCCCCTCGGCGCGGGCCAGGTCGAGCGCCCGCCGGTAGGCGAGCTCGAAGTCCACCTCCAGGATCTCGTCGATGAGCTTGGGATCGAACAGCTTGCTCACCTCCAGCTCGGAGACGTTGCGCAGCCCGGGGACGTCGTGCCCCGCCGAGGGCTGCACGGCGACTACCCTCACCTCCGGCCGGCGCGCCTTGAGCGCGGTGGACAGCCCGCTCACCGTCCCGCATGTCCCGAGGCTGGTGAAGACATGGGTCACCCGGCCCCCGGTCTGCCGCCAGATCTCCGGCCCGGTGGTGCGGACGTGGGCCTCGACGTTCTTCCGGTTCTCGTACTGGTTGGGCATCACGTACCTCTGCCCCTGCGCCTTGGCGTAGGTCTTGGCCAGCCCGATGGTCCCGTCCTCGCTTCCCGGCAGCGGGCAGAGGGCGTCCTGAACCACGTCCACCTCGGCGCCGGCGAGCCGGAGGAGGATCTTCTTCTCCGGCGGGACCTTGGAGGGCACCACCGCCCGCATCGGATAACCGCGGGCGGCGGTCAGCGCGGCCAGGCTGATGCCGGTGTTGCCGGAGGTGGGCTCCACCACCCCGCGGCCCGGGTGCGACGGTCCGAGCTCACCGCGCTCCTCGAGGTCCCGGATCATCGCCCAGGCGGCGCGGTCCTTCACCGACCCGAAGGGGTTGAGCCACTCGAGCTTGGCCCACAGCTCGGAGCCGGCGGGGGCCAGCCGCCGGAGCCGCACGATGGGCGAGGGGTTCTCCTCGCTGGGGAGCATCTCGGTGATGTCGTCGTAGACGCGAGCGGAATGGTCCATGGGGTGGTGGCTTGGCCGGAGGTGGGCCTTTCGAAGGCGGGGCGGATGGGGCGATGCCGGAGAGATGCCGACCGAGGGGGAACGGTTCAGCGCCGACAGCGCGCGCCCGGACACCGACAACACGCTTCCCGGACGGCCGGGCGGGCGGCCGGACGGCGACGGAGGGTGTCCCGGAAGCGCTTCACAGGCAGCCCGGGGACTCTAGCCCTGGCGGCCGCGGATGGAAAAGCCCTCGCGCCCCGGGGCGGACGCCGGCTCCTTGCGCGGCGGGCGAAAGGCGGCCCAGTGTCGGCCTCTTCGCCACACACCGGAGGGGACCCCATGGGAAGGCTCGGAGCGACGGCGCTGGGAGCGCTGCTCATCGCCGGTCCGGCGACGGCGGACGTCCTGGGGGACTGGACGGACACCACCCTGGCGGTGGCGGTCGCCGCGGGCCAGCCGGCCTTCCTGCAGAGCCGGACCATGGCCATGGTCCACGTGGCCATGTTCGAGGCCATCAACTCGGTCGACGCGCGCTACGTCCCGTTCCGGGTCAAGGCCACCGCGTCGCCGGGGACCTCGGCCGAGGCGGCGGCGGCGGTCGCGGCGCACGACGTGCTCGCCGCCCTCTACCCGGCAGAGGCCGCCCGCCTGGATGCCTCGCTCGACATCGCGCTGGCCAGGCTGACCGACGCCGGCGTGCGCGCGAGCAGCGCCGCGCTCGGCCAGAGGGTGGCCGCCGGCATCCTGGCCCTGCGCACCGGCGACGGCTCGGACGCGCCGAATGCATGGACCCCGAGGACACCTCCCGGCCTCTACATCCCCACCTCTCTTCCCCTCGGCTCTGCCTGGGGAAAGGTCACGCCCTGGGTGCTCGAGCGCGGCGACCAGCTCCAGCCCGCCCCTCCGCCGGCCCTGACCTCGGCCGAGTGGGCGCGCGACTACAACGAGGTGAAGAGCCTGGGAGGCAAGGGGAGCCAGGTGCGCACGGCCGCGCAGACCGAGACGGCGCTGTTCTGGATCCCCACCGGACCCCTGCTCTTCTGCGCCGCCGCCCGGGAGCTGATGGACGTGCCCGGCCGGGCGCTGGTCCAGAACGCGCGGCTCCTGGCGCTGCTCTCGCTGGCGCTGGCCGACTCGTACATCGCCGTCTTCGCCGCCAAGTACACGTACAACTTCTGGCGGCCGATCACCGCCATCCGGGACGGGGACATGGACCAGAACGACGCCACCCAGGCCGACCCGACCTGGCTGGCGCTCATCGACACCCCGATGCACCCCGAGTACCCGTGTGCCCACTGCATCAACGCCGGGGCGGCGGGGGCCATCCTGGAGGCCGAGTTCGGCTCGGGAAAGGTCCGCGCCTTCCGGGTGACCAGCCCGGGCTCCCCGAGGACCCCGCACAGCTGGCAGCGGGTCTCGGACTTCGTGGACGAGGTGTCCAATGCCCGCGTCTGGGGCGGCGTCCATTTCCGCAACTCCACCGTGGTGGGGACGGCCATGGGCCGCAAGGTCGGCGAGCTGGTCTGGCAGAAGGTGCTCCGCCCGCTCAAGTGAGGGCGCGCCGGCCGGGTGCGGGTTAGGGGTCGGGCGGTGCCCGGCATCGTCGACGCCCACACCCACCTCTTCCCCGAGCGGCTCGCCGCCGCCATCCGGGCCTTCTTCGTCCAGCACATCTCCGGCGACGTGTTCCGCTACCCGAGCGACTGGCGGGAGGCGCGAGCGGCGCTGGCGCAGGCCGGGGTGGACCTCTGCTGGACCCTCCCCTACGTCCGGAGGCCCGGAGCCGCGAGCGCGCTCAACCGGTGGATGGCGGAGACCTTCGCCGCCGACCCCTTCGTCGAGCCCGGGGCGACCGTCCACCCCGGGGACGACGTGGCGGCGGTGGCCGACGAGGCCCTCGGGGCGCTCGGGCTGCGGCTGTTCAAGCTCCACTGCTCGGTGGGGAACTACCCGCTCACCGACGAGCGGCTCGACCCCCTCTGGCGGCGCGTGTCCGAGGCCGGCATCCCGGTGGTCGTGCACCTCGGCCACGCGGCCACCGGCAGCACCGCGGCGCACGAGCTCGGGGCGCTGGAGGCCGTCGCCGGACGCTGGCCGGCGGCGACGATCATCCTCGCCCACTTGGCCGCGCCGGCGGTGGAGGAGGGGCTGGCGCTCCTCCGGCGCCATCCGAGCCTCCATGCCGACCTGACCCCGGTGGTGGCCCGGCTGGCGCCCCTTCGGCCGGGGGCGCTCGACGGGCTGGCCTCCCGCATCCTCTTTGGCTCGGACGTGCCCAACGTCGGCGTCCGGGTCGAGGAGGCGCTGGCCGCGGTCCGGGCGCTGGGGCTCAGCCCTGGCGACGAGGCGCTGGTGCTCGGCGGGAACGCCGCCCGGCTCGTCCCTCCGCGGAGCTGACCGCTGGGGCGGGTCGGCCCTCCCGGCTGTCAAGCCTCCGGCGGCCACGCAAGCGCTCGTCGGATGAGGCGCTCGACTGGCACCGTTCAGGAGCAGCGCGGATCCGCGCAAGGGTCGAGCGAGCGATAGGGCGAGACGGTCTCAGGACGCGACTTAGGCGTTGAGTTATTCCGCCCGTTTTGTAGAACCCGGGCGCCCGGGCGACCCCCCACGAGGGGTCCTCCTCCCCCTTCCGCGCAGGCCTGAACGATGCCCCTCTTCCCCCGCTGGACGAACACGGTCTCTCGCCTGAGCGTGGTCCTCCTGCTCGCGCTCCCGGCGGTGGCCATCGCCGGGCTGCTCATCCTCGTCCGCTCGCCCTACGGCACCAAGCAGCTCCGGCAGATCGTCCAGCCCATCCAGTTCGACCATCGCCACCACGTGAGCGACGAGGGGATCGACTGCCGCTACTGCCACTACACGGTGGAGAAGTCGCCCAGCGCCGGCATCCCGCCCACCAGCCTGTGCATGAGCTGCCACGCGCAGGTCTGGAACAAGAGCCCGCTCCTGGGAATGGTGCGCGAGCACTACTTCACCGACCGGCCCATCCCCTGGAACAGCGTCCACAACCTTCCCGACTACGTCTACTTCAACCACTCCATCCACGTGAACAAGGGCATCGGATGCGTCAGCTGCCATGGGCGGGTGGACCAGATGGCGGCGGTGGAGCAGGTCTCGCCGCTCACCATGTCCTGGTGCCTGGAATGCCACCGGGATCCGGCCAAGAACCTCCGGCCGGTGGAGTTCATCACCAGCATGACCTGGAAGCCGGACCCGGGCGTCGACGCCGACAAGCTCGGGAGGGATCTGGCCAAGCTCTACAACGTGCACACCCGGACCTCGTGCGACACATGCCACCGATGACCCCGACGCGGTTCCCGCTCCCCGTCATCGCCGACGCCGCGAGCGCCGCCCCCTCCCCGGCGGCGCCGCCGGCCGAGGCCCCCGACGAGGCGAGCTTCGCCCCGGGCCGGACCCCCGGCGAGCACGGCTACGGACGCACCTACTGGCGCAGCCTCGAGGAGCGCCTCGGCGGTGGGCCCCGCCCGGGCGAGGCCGAGGCCGAGTTCGCTCCCGGCGCCCTCGATGTCCCCACCGGCTTCCAGCGCCGCGATTTCCTCCAGCTGATGGGGGCCTCGGTGGCCCTGGCCGGGATCACCGCCTGCACCGAGAAGCCGGTGGAGCGGGTGCTCGCCTACACCCGCGCCCCGGAGGGGCTGGCGCCGGGAAATCCCCTGCACTACGCCACCGGCCACGCGCGGGACGGCATCGGCACCGGCCTCCTGGTCACCGCCTGGGAGGGACGGCCGACGAAGGTGGAGGGCAATCCGAGCCACCCGTCGAGCAAGGGGGCCACCGGGCCCGCCGAGCAGGCCCTCCTGCTGCAGCTCTACGATCCGTCGCGGGCCCGCGTGCTCAAGGAGCGGGCTGCCGGCCGCAGCTGGCGGAGCTTCCGCGAGGCGATGAACCTGCGCGCCGCTTCCTGGAACGCCAACGGCGGCTCGGGCCTGCGGTTCCTGGTCGAGCCCTCCGCCTCGCCGACGGTGCGGGCGCTGCGCCAGGAGATCCTCCAGCGCTTCCCCCAGGCGCGCATCCACCCCTACGCCTCCGCCCCGCGGGACAACGTCTACGAGGGGACCCGGCTGACCTTCGGCTCCCCGCTCGAGCCCCACCTGGAGGTGGAGCGGGCGGACGTCATCCTCTCGCTGGACGCCGACTTCCTCGAGGCACGGAGCGAGAACCTGGTCTCCTCCCGGGGCTTCGCCGCCCGCCGGGACCCGAAGCACGCCGCCGGGATGAACCGGCTCTACGTCGTCGAGCCGCGGCTGAGCATCACCGGGGGCATGGCCGACCACCGCCTGCCCGCGCGGAGCTCGGACATCGAGGGGCTGGCGGTGGCGGTGGCCGCCGAGCTGGGCAAGACCGTCCCCGCGCTGTCGCGCTTCGTGGCCCCGGCGCCGCTGCCGGCGGCCACCGAGCGGTGGGTGAGGGCGGTGGCGCGGGACCTGGCGTCCCGGGCCGGGCGGTCCCTGGTCGTCGCCGGTGAGCGGCAGAGCCCCCTCACCCATGCCGTCGGCCATGCCATCAACGCGGCCCTGGGCAACGTGGGGACGACGCTCCGGTACACCGAGCCGGTGGTGGACACGGTGTCCGGACGGGCATCCTGGCAGCCGCTGGTCGACGACCTCCGGGCCGGGCGGGTGGACACCCTGGTGATCACCGCCTCCAACCCGGTGTACAGCGCGCCGGCCGACGTGGAGCTGGGCGCCCTCCTGAGGCGCGTCCCGAACGTCGTCTACCTCGGCCTGTACGACGACGAGACCGGCCGGGCGGCGAACTGGTTCATCCCCGCCGCCCATCCGCTGGAGAGCTGGGGCGACGTCCGCGCCCTGGACGGCACGGCCACCATCGTCCAGCCCCTCATCTCCCCGCTCTACGGCGGTCTCACCGAGATCGAGGTCCTGGAGGCCTTCGTCGACCGGGGCGAGCGCAAGCCGCACGATGCGGTCCGCGCCGGCTGGCGGGCACGAGGGCTGGCGCCGGATTTCGAGACCGCCTGGGAAACCTGGCTCTCGAGCGGGGTCGTCCCCGGGACGCGCTCGCCGGTCGTCTCGCCGGTGCTGCGCGCCGATGCGGTGGCGCAGATGGCGGCGGCGGTGAAGCCGGCGCCCTCCGGCCTGGAGCTGAACTTCGTCACCGACTACAAGGTCTTCGACGGCCGGTGGGGCCAGAACACCTGGCTCCAGGAGTTGCCCGACCCGGTGACCAAGGTGGTCTGGGACAACGTGGCCCTGATGAGCGAGGCCACCGCCGCCAAGCACGGCATCAAGCGCTACGACCCCATCGCCCTCCAGTGCGACCTGGTCTCCCTGACCATCGACGGCCGCTCGGTGGAGGTGCCGGTGTTCGTCCAGCCGGGGTGCGCCGACGACACGGTCACCCTGGCCCTCGGGTACGGCAAGCAGATCGTCGAGCTGTACTTCGAGGCCGACACCCCGCGGGTGGTGGGCTTCGATGCCGGCAGGCTCCGGACCTCGGCCGCCCCCTGGTTCCGGACCGGGCTGTTGCTGACCCGGACCGGCCGGACCTTCCGCGTGGTCACCACCCAGACCCAGAACACCACCCTCGGGCGCCCGGTGGCGCTGATGCAGACCCGGGAGGAGTTCGAGAAGGCCCCCGAGGCGGTCGACTACCGGCGGCCCTCGGCGGCGCTCCGGGGCCGGGCGCTGCCCACGGTGCAGAAGCCGGTCGACTACTCGCTCCAGCAGTACAAGTGGGGGATGAGCGTGGACATGAGCCGCTGCACCGGTTGCAGCGCCTGCGTCGTCGCCTGCCAGGCGGAGAACAACATCCCGGTGGTGGGCAAGGACCAGGTGGCGCGCGGCCGGGTGATGCAGTGGCTGCGGATGGACCGCTACTACTCCGGGGACCCGGCCAACCCGGAGGTGGTCCAGCAGCCCATGCTCTGCCAGCACTGCGAGGCCGCCCCCTGCGAGTACGTCTGCCCGGTGAACGCCACCGTGCACTCGGACGAGGGCCTCAACGACATGGTCTACAACCGGTGCATCGGCACCCGGTACTGCTCCAACAACTGCCCGTACAAGGTCCGCCACTTCAACTACCTGCACTGGACGGCGGACCGGAGCCAGGTGGAGCGGATGATCTACAACCCGGACGTCACCGTCCGGGCCCGCGGGGTGATGGAGAAGTGCACCTACTGCGTCCAGCGCATCGAGCGGGCCCGCATCGTCTCCCGGCTGGAGAACCGGGTCATCGTCGAGTCGGAGCTGCTCACCGCCTGCCAGCAGGTCTGTCCCACCGAGGCCATCGTCTTCGGGAGCCTGAACGACCCGAAGGCACGGGTCACCCGGCTGCACGGCGATCCCCGCCGGTTCGACGTGCTCCACGACCTGAACACCCGCCCGCGCACCGCCTACCTGACCAAGATCAAGAACCCGAATCCGGAGCTCGCCTGATGTCCGCCGATCTGGCCGCCGCGCAGGCGCTCGAGGGAGGGCCGCTCCTCCTCGGCAAGAACGACAACACCAGCCTGACCAAGTCGCTGCTGGCCCACGTCTGGGCACGGCCGGACCGGGGCTGGCTGCTCTCCTTCCTCATCGCCCTCTCCGGCAGCGGCGCGCTCCTCCTGGCCATCACCATCACCCTGGCCCGGGGCATCGGGACCTGGGGAAACAACATCCCGGTCGCCTGGGCCTTCGACATCATCAACTTCGTGTGGTGGATCGGCATCGGCCATGCCGGGACGCTGATCTCCGCCATCCTCTTCCTCTTCCAGCAGCAGTGGCGGACGGCGATCAACCGCTTCGCCGAGGCGATGACCATCTTCGCCGTGATGTGCGCCGCTCTCTTCCCCGGGCTGCACACCGGCCGGCCGTGGTTCGCCTACTTCATGTTCCCCTACCCCAGCGATCTCCAGATGTGGCCGCAGTTCAAGAGCCCGCTGGTGTGGGACGTCTTCGCCGTCTCCACCTACTTCACCGTGTCGGTGCTGTTCTGGTACGTGGGGCTGATCCCCGACCTGGCCTCGCTCCGCGACGCCTCCCAGAGCAAGGTGCAGCGCACGGTCTACGGCATCTTCTCGCTCGGCTGGCGCGGCTCGGGCCGCCACTGGTCCAACTACAAGGTGGCCTATCTCCTCCTCGCCGGGCTCTCCACCCCGCTGGTGGTGAGCGTGCACACCATCGTCTCCTTCGACTTTGCCGTGTCCCTGCTGCCCGGCTGGCACACCACCATCTTCCCGCCCTACTTCGTGGCCGGCGCCATCTTCTCCGGCTTCGCCATGGTCATGTCCTGGCTGGTGCCGGCCCGCCACTTCCTCGGCCTGAAGCACGTGGTCACCCTCCGGCACCTGGAGGCGATGAACAAGCTCATCCTGGTCACCGGCATGGTCGTCTCCTACGGCTACCTGATGGAGCACTTCATCGCCTGGTACTCGGGCAACCGCTACGAGGAGTTCCTCTTCTTCAACACCCGCGCCCTCGGCCCCTACCGCGGCATCTACTGGCTGATGATGTTCTGCAACGTGGTCACCCCGCACCTCTTCTGGTTCAAGCGGATGCGGACCAGCATCCCGGTGATGTTCGTCGTCTCCATCCTGGTCAACGTCGGGATGTGGTGCGAGCGGTTCGTGATCATCGTCATCTCGCTGCACCGCGACTTTCTCCCCGGCTCGTGGGGCATGTACGCCCCGACCATCGTCGATTTCACGCTGCTGGCCGGGACGATCGGCTTCTTCAGCACCTGCTTCCTCCTCTTCCTCAAGTTCCTGCCGGCGGTGGCGGTGAGCGAGGTGAAGGAGCTGAACGAGGAGCTCCACCATCACCCGGCGCCGGTGACGGTGGTGACCGCGGCATGAGCACGGAAACCGGCCCCCAGGGACGCACCTACGTGCTCGGGCTCTTCGCCAGCGGAGACGCGCTGGTGGCCGCCTGCCGGAAGGTACGGGAGCGCGGCTTCTCCGACGTCGACACCCACTCTCCCTACCCGCTCCACGGCGGAGACGAGGCGCTCGGGCTGAAGCGGTCGGTGGTGCCCAAGGTGGCGCTGGGCGCGGCGCTGACCGGGATGTTCGGGGGCATGGGGATGATGGTGTGGATGAACGGCCTGAGCTGGCCGCTCAACGTCGGAGGCCGACCGCCGGTGAGCCCGCTGGCCTACGTGCCCATCACCTTCGAGACCACGGTGCTCCTCACCGCCCTGTCCATCTTCGTCGGGCTGCTCATCCTCATGCGGCTGCCCCAGCCCTACCACGCGGTCTTCGAGCTGGAGGCCTTCCGCAGCGCGGCCAGCGACGGATTCTGGCTGAGCGTGGCCCAGGCCCCGGGGAGCGACGGCCAGGAGGCGGCCCGCGCGCTGCAGTCCCTGGGGGCCACGCAGGTGAGCGTGGTCGAGGAGTCGGTGGCATGAGGGCCTTCCTTCCCCTGGCCGCGGCGGTGGCGGTGCTCGGCGGCTGCACCTGCGGCGACCTGAGCTCGAGCCAGATCCTGCAGCGCATGGAGACGCAGGAGAAGTACCTGCCCTACCGGTCGAACGACCTCTTCGCCGACGGGCGCTCCATGCGCACGCCGCCGGAGGGGACCATCCCGCGCGAGCGCCTGGTCGGCCATCCGGACATCGCCACCGGCGAGCTGAATGGACAGCCGGTGGCCGAGATCCCGGTGCCGGTCACCCAGGAGCTGCTCGTCCGCGGGCGCCACCGCTACGAGATCGTCTGCGCCACCTGCCACGGGCTGGTGGGGAACGGCGACCGCATGGTGGCGGACAACATGGCCACCCGGCTCCCGCCATCCCTGGTGGCCCTGACCGACAAGCCGGCGGGTTTCTTCTACAAGGCCATCACCCTGGGCTTCGGGCTGATGCCCAGCTTCGCCGGGGAGATCCCGATGGACGAGCGCTGGGCGGTGGTGGCCTACGTCCGGGCGCTCCAGCTCAGTCAGAACGCGCCCGTGCAGAGCTTGCCAGAGGACGTCCAGCGCCGGCTCCGGG
>DASPUU010000103.1:0-5083 GCA_035622755.1 Myxococcaceae bacterium | reverse complement strand
CATTGGCCTTTGCAACGACATCATCGCGGAGGAGGTCGACCCCGACGACAAGAAGGACAAGAAGATCAAGATCCCGCGGCCGAGCGAGATCAAGAAGGTGCTCGACGAGTACGTCATTGGCCAGGAGCGGGCGAAGAAGACCCTCGCCGTCGCCGTCCACAATCACTACAAGCGCATCGAGTCGAAGGTGCAGCTTGACGACGTCGAGTTGCAGAAGTCGAACATCCTGCTCCTCGGCCCCACCGGCAGCGGCAAGACGCTGCTCGCGCAGACCCTCGCCCGCATCCTCAACGTCCCGTTCACCATCGCCGACGCCACCTGCCTCACCGAGGCCGGCTACGTGGGCGAGGACGTGGAGAACATCATCGTCAACCTGCTCCAGGCGGCGGATCACGACATCGACCGCGCCCAGCGGGGAATCGTCTACATCGACGAGATCGACAAGATCGCCCGCAAGAGCGAGAACCCGTCCATCACCCGCGACGTCTCCGGGGAGGGCGTCCAGCAGGCGCTCCTCAAGATCATCGAGGGCACCATCGCCAACGTGCCTCCCAAGGGAGGCCGCAAGCATCCCCAGCAGGAGTTCCTCCAGGTCGACACCACCAACATCCTCTTCATCTGCGGGGGCGCCTTCGGCGGCCTGGAGCAGATCATCGAGCGCCGCCTGGGCGGACGGAACCTGGGCTTCGGCGCCGACATCCAGACCCGCAAGGAGCGGAACCTCACCGAGCTGCTCCAGCACGTGGAGCCCGAGGACCTGCTCAAGTACGGGATGATCCCCGAATTCATCGGCCGGCTCCCCATCGTCACCGCCCTCGAGGAGCTGGACGAGCCGGCGCTGGTGAGCATCCTCGGCCAGCCGAAGAACGCCCTGGTCAAGCAGTACAAGAAGCTCTTCGACATCGACGGCGTGGCCCTCAAGTTCACCGACGGGGCGCTCAAGTCCATCGCCCACGAGGCCATCCGCCGCAAGGCGGGCGCCCGCGGGCTGCGCTCCATCCTCGAGACGGCGATGCTCGATGTGATGTACGACATCCCATCGCTGAAGACGGCGCGCGAGGTGGTCATCTCCGAGGAGGTCATCCTCAAGAAGAGCGAGCCGGTCATCCTCCACGCCTCGGAGAAGGACGAAGAGCTGCGGAAGGAGTCGGCCTGAGCGACGGTCCGCCGGGCTTCCGGCGGCGGCTCGGCGACGAGCTCTCGGACTTCCTGCCGCCCGAGGCGCTGGCGGCGCTCGACGGGGAGACGGGAGAGGAGGTGCCGCTGGCCTTCGCCGATCGAGCGGTGCGCCAGCTCCTCTCGCTCGGGCTGGAGGCGGCGCGCCTCGGCGCCGCGGCCCGCTCGGTGCGCGGGCTTCCCGGCCTCGTCGACGCCGAGACCGCACGGGGGACGATGCTTGCCCTGGAGCGGGTGGCGCGCGCACACGCCGCGCCCGAGCCGCTGGTGCGGGCGGCCCACGGGGTGGCCGCCTGCGCCCTCTCCCTCGAACTGGCCTCGTCGGGCGCCGCGGAGGCCGCCGTGCGCGCCGAGGGTCAGCTCATCTCGGCCCTCGTCAGGCTGGTGATGGCCGCCACGCGGAGCGGAGTCGTTCCGGAGCGCGCGGTGGCGGCGCTCGCCTCCGGGGCCGGCTGAGCGTCGCCCGGCCTCAGCTCCGTCCCTGGCCGGAGCGGAGCGGGTCGGCCCCGGCGGGAAGGGCGGAGCGGTAGGGGTCGGCGTTCTTCAGCCTCAGGACCTCCTCCTCCAGCTCCCGGACCCGGGCGGCCAGGGCCTCCAGCTCGCGGGAGGGTGCCCCGCTCTCCCGGGCCCGACCCAGCGCCTCGACCACCGGACGCACGGCGAAGCGCACGGTGAGGCCGAAGACCGGGATGAGGACGATGAGGATGCCGAGCGAGCCGAGGATGAGCGCTGTCAGGTCCACTGGTTGGATTTCCATGTTCACCGCTCCAGGGTACGGACGAGGCTCGGGCACCATTGCACAGGCGGCTCGCGCGCCGCCAGAAGACGTCGACACCGCGCCGCCGGCCTGCTGGAGTCCGGGCCCACGTGTGCGGCGTGGACGTTCCTCCTCTGGCTGGCCCTTCCTCCTCGCCGCCGTGGCCTGCTCTCCCCTTCGCCCCGTGAGCCCCGCTCCTCCACCCACGCCGCCTGCCCCCGCCGCCCAGGGCGCCGGAGGGACCGATGCCGGACCGGCGCCGGCCGTCAACCGCGACGAGCCGGTGGTGGAGACCCTCTTCGGCCAGCGCGTCGCCGATCCGGACCGGTGGCTGGAGGACGAGAGGAGCGCGCCGGTGCAGGCCTGGATGGCCGCCGAGAACGCGCGGGCGCGGTCATTCCTCGACGCCCAGCCGGGCCGCTCCGCGCTGGTGAAGCGCCTGGGCGAGCTGTTCTACGTCGAGGCCATCGGCGTTCCGGTGGAGCGCGGCGGCCGGCTCTTCTACACGCGCCGGGCGGCGAGGCAGGAGAAGGCCGTCCTCTGCTGGCGCCGGGGAGCGACCGGGCCGGAGCGCGTGCTCCTCGATCCGAACACCTGGGACGGTGGTCGCACCTCGCTCGGCGTCTGGGTTCCCTCCTGGGACGGCCGGCGGGTGGCGTTCGCCAGGCACCCGAACAACGCCGACGAGGCGGATCTGCACCTGGTCGACGTGGAGACCGGAGCATGGTCCGAGACGGACGTCCTCCTGGGCGGGAAGTACGCCGCGCCCCAGTGGACGCCGGATGGGCGGGGCTTCTACTACACCTATCTGCCCGACCCGCCGGGGACGAGCATCGCCGACCGGCCGGGGCTGGCCGAGATCCGCTTTCACGTCCTCGGGCAGCCGCAGGGGCAGGACGCGCTGGTGCGGGGGCCGACGCACGACGCGTCCACCTTC
The DNA here is from genome assembly GCA_035622755.1 of Myxococcaceae bacterium. Classification (GTDB taxonomy): domain Bacteria; phylum Myxococcota; class Myxococcia; order Myxococcales; family Myxococcaceae; genus JADGRA01. Next base: position 2,213 of record DASPUU010000103.1, on the reverse strand, counting down.
CTCTCGCCGTCCCTCTCGCGCGACGGGAAGGTGCTGTTCCTCTTCGTCTGGCACGGATGGACCCGGAGCGACGTCTTCCTGAAACGCCTCGGGAAGGATGCGGACTTCCGCCCCCTGGTCGTCGGCCGTCCAGCGCTCTACTCGGTCGACGTCTGGAAGGACAACCTCTACATCCTGACCGACGAGGGAGCGTCCCGGAAACGGGTCTTCCGGGCCAGCGTCGAGCACCCCGAGCCGAGCGCCTGGAAGGAGATCGTCCCCGAGGATCCCCGGGCCACCCTGGCCAGCTCCACCATCGTCGGCGGCCTGCTCGCGCTCGAGTATCTCCGCAGCGCGACCTCCGAGCTCCGGCTGGTGACCCTCCGGGGCAAGCCGGTGCGCACCGTTCCCCTCCCGGAGATCGGCAGCGCCTCGAACCTGTCCGGGCTCGAGGACCGCCCCACCGCCTACTTCTCCTTCACCTCGTTCACCCGGGCGCAGGAGATCTACCGGACCGATGTCCGCACCGGTCGCACCGCCCTGTGGGCCAGGGTCCAGGTCCCGGTGGACGCCAGCCGCTACCGCTCGGACCAGGTCACCTACCGTTCCCGGGACGGCACCGAGGTGACCATGTTCCTCGTCCGGAGGAAGGACGTGGCCCGGGACGGCACCGCCCCCGCCCTGCTCACCGGCTACGGCGGCTTCGACGTCAGCCTCACCCCGTACTTCGTCCGGTCGCTCGTGCCCTGGCTCGACGCCGGCGGCGTGGTGGCCATCCCCAACCTCCGCGGAGGCGGCGAGTACGGCAAAGCCTGGCACGAGGCCGGGATGCGCGAGCGGAAACAGAACGTCTTCGATGACTTCATCGCCGCCGCGCTGGCCCTGGGAACCGAGCGGTGGGCGGATCCGGGCCGGATCGCCATCGAGGGGGGAAGCAACGGCGGGCTCCTGGTGGGCGCGGCGATGGTGCAGCGGCCGGAGCTCTTCCGCGCGGTGGTGTGCGCCGTCCCGCTCCTGGACATGGTGCGCTACACCAAGTTCGGCAGCGGCAAGACGTGGTCCGAGGAGTACGGAGACCCGGAGGTGGAGCAGGACTTCCGCTGGCTCTTCGCCTACTCCCCCTACCACCACGTGGCGCCGGGGACGCGCTACCCGGCCCTCCTCCTCCTCTCCTCCGACCACGACGACCGGGTCGACCCGATGCACGCGCGGAAGTTCGCCGCCCGGGTGGCCGCGGCCACCGGCTCGGGCCGGCCGGTGCTGCTGCGCATCGAGAGCAACGCCGGCCACACCGGTGCCGACCGGGTGAAGCAGTCCATCGACGAGGCCGCGGACATGCTCGCCTTCCTGTTCGCCGAGCTCGCCGTGTCAGAGCCCGAGGTCCCCCCGGAGGAGAGCCGATGACCCCAAGTCCCCGTCCCGTCCTGCTGCCGGCGCTCCTCGCCGGGCTGCTGCTCGCCCTCCCACTCCAGGCGGCGCCGGTGGTCATCCGGGCCGGGTGGCTGGTGGACCCCGCCGCCGGCACGGCCGTGCCCGGCCAGAGCCTGCTCGTGGACGGCGGGCGTGTGCAGGCGGTGGGCGCCCAGGTGAGCGCCCCGGCCGGCGCCGAGGTCATCGATCTCTCCCGCCTTTACGTCCTCCCCGGGCTGATCGACGCCCACACCCACCTCTGCCTGACGCTCCGGACCGAAGGCGGCAAAGGGCTCAACGACCTGCTCCGGGCGCTGCTCTCCTCGACCCTCCTCGAGACCACCGGCCGCCGCGCGCTGGTCGGCGTGGTCAACGCCCGGGAGATGCTGGCCGCCGGATTCACCACCGTGCGGGACGTGGGCAATGCCGGGAACTACGCCGACACCGATCTCCGGCGCGCCATCGAGGAGGGATGGGTCCCCGGGCCGACGATGATCAACGCCGGACGGATCATCGCCCCCCTCGGCGGGCAGTATCACCACCTCCAGCCGGAGCGCGCCGACCTGGGCGAGCCCGAGTACCTCTACGCCGACACGCCCGAGGAGATGCGCCGGGCGGTCCGCAAGAACGTCCTCTTCGGGGCCAAGGTGATCAAGATCGTCGTCGACGACCAGCCCTACCTCTACTCGGTGGAGGACGTGCGTACGCTGGTGGCCGAGGCCGCCCGGGCCCACCTCAAGGTGGCGGCGCACTGCGGCACCGACGCCGGGGCGCGCATCGCCGCCGAGGGCGGGGTGGCCTCCATCGAGCACGCCTACGACGCC
>DASPUU010000102.1:0-5279 GCA_035622755.1 Myxococcaceae bacterium | reverse complement strand
ACCTGGAGGTGGCAGGCGAAGAGCAGGGCCGACTCGGCGCTGTCCAGCTCGACCTCCGCCTCCGGGCGGGCGACGGCGATCTCCACGTCCTCCCCCCCCAGGGTGGGCATCCCCAGGGTCCGGTAGATCCGGGCGTCGGGGGTGAGCGCCCAGTCGATCCACGCCCCGAAGGGCCGGACCTCCGGGTCCTCCAGGTTCCCGAGGCGGGCCAGGGCGTCCCGGCCCGGCAGGACGAGCTCGCCCGCCCGGTGCAGGATCACCGCCGCTCCGTGCGGCTGGAGGAGGGCTCGCAGGAGGCGCGAGGCGCGCCGCAGCGTCCCCTCCGGCGCCCAGGGGTCGGCCAGCGCGCCGGAGACCTGCCGCTCCACGCCCGGCTCGACCGCGGAAGGGAGGAGCGAGACCCGGAGCTGGCCCGGCGAGAAGTCCGGCGTGAGGAGCCGGGTGTCCGCCTGCTCGAGCGAGGCCGGCGAGGGGTGCTCGACGAGCAGCATGTGCATCAGCGGCCAGACCACCTCGATGGTGCGGGGGCCGGTGCCCGGGTGAACGCCGAGGCGAGGGTGCGGGCTGCCCGCCGGCGCGACCAGCGCGGCGAGCGCCTCCGGCGCGGAGGGGAGGGGGGCGCTGCGCAGGACGCTGACCCAGCCGACGTCGGTGGGCCGCGCCGGGTCGGGCTTGCGCGGGTGGGCGGAGAGGTGCACCCGCGCCACCGTTCCGTCCTCGGCGAGGAGGGCCATCACCTCCTGGCCCGGAGCGGGGACGAAGCCCGTCGCCCGGGCCAGGGGGAATTCCACCTCGTCGCCGCCGGCGAGCCGCAGCGAGCCCCGCTGCAGGTCGCCATCGACCGCCAGCACGCGCGCGGGCCGGCTGATCAAGCGGCCCCGGTGCGCCCCGGGTTCAGGCCCGGTGTGGGCCCCAGAACCCCCGGGGCATTTTCCGGTGTGGAGGTGGACGGGATCGAACCGACGACCTTCGCATTGCGAACGCGACGCTCTCCCAACTGAGCTACACCCCCGGGTACGACGGGCCCCACGCGTCTACTTTCCCACCTGCTGGTCTGTCAACGGACCGACCCCGCTCGGCCGAGTCGCGGTTCTTCCAGCGGTGTCCGTTTCCCTCTAGATTGCCGCCGCCCGACAGCATGACCCCCAACCCGGCGAAGACGCTGAGCCCGCAAGAGCTCGCGAAGCTCGAACACGCCTTCAATTCGGACCCGAGCTCGGATGCCTACCGTCCCCTGGCCGAGGCCTACCTCGGCGTGGGCCGGTTCATGGAGGCGATGGTCGTCTGCAAGAAGGGCGTCAAGGCCCACCCCAACCGGCCCGAGCCCCACGTGCTCCTGGCCCGCGTGTACGCCGAGCAGGGAAAGGACAACAAGGCCATCGACGAGCTGCAGGCGGCGCTCGCCCTGGCACCGACCGACGCCTCCATCCTGCGGCTCCAGGGCGGCCTGCAGATGAAGGCCGGTGATGCCGAGCGGGGCCGGGCCACCCTGCTCAAGGCCTGGGAGGGCGCCCCGTCCGACCCGGAGAGCCTGGCCGCCCTGGCCCAGTGGAAGATCGAGCCGCCCCGCCCGGCGGCGCCGCCCCCGCCGCCGGCTCCGCCGCCCTCCGCCGCCCCGGCGCCGCGGCCCCGCACCGCCGAGGTGCCGGTGACACGCACTCCGGTCCACGGGGCGCCGGCGGCCACCGTCTCTCGCACCACGCTCCGCGCCGCGGAGGACGAGGACGAGCGGCTGCGCAAGCACGCGCGGGCCAGCTCGGGCGCGGCGCGCATCTTCCTGGCGACGCTGGTGCTGGCGGTCCTGTCCGTGGGCGGGCTCTACGTCTGGGGGCAGTGGAACGCTCGGCGGGCGAACATCTTCAAGCGCAACCTCAAGGAGGCGAGCGAGCAGCTCAAGCACGACAGCTTCGCTTCCTACAAGAAGGCCTGCACCGCCGCCGAGCAGGCGCTGGAGGTGCAGCCCAATGCCGTCGCCCCCCACGCCTACCTGGCCTACGCCTACGCCATTCGCTGGGGCGAGCACGGCGACGGCGACGATGCCCGGCGCTTCGCCGAGGAGCACCTCCAGGCCGCGCGGGCCGGCGGCGAGGTGGACAGTCACCTCTACGCCGCCGAGGCGCTGCTCCAGCAGTATGCCGGGCAGGGGACGCGCGCGCTCGGGGAGCTGACCCGGCGGGTGAAGGCCTTCGACGAGGAGGGCCACGCCAGCTCGCTCCTCTACCTCACCCTGGGCCTGGTGCAGATGAACGCCGGGGACCTGGAGCGCGCGCGGGAAAGCCTGGAGAAGGCCCAGGCCCTGGCCCAGAGCGACCCGCGCATCTATGCCGCCCTGGGCACGCTCCACCGCCGGCGGGGAGACACCCGGACCGCGGAGCAGAACTTCGCCGCCGCCCTCCGCTACGAGAAGGACCACCCGGAGTCCCTGCTCGGCCTCGGCCTCCTCCTCCTCGACCAGGACAACCCCGGGCGCTACCCGGCGGCGGCCACCGACCTCAAGAAGCTGCTCGACGCCGAGCCCCCGCCCTCCCCGAGGCAGCTGGCCATGGCGCACCTCGGACGGGCCCTGCTCGTGGCCAAGGTGCAGGCGGTGCTCCCCTCGCTCAGGCCCGACGACCAGAAGTCGCTGGCCGAGCGCACCGGGGTGCCGCTGGAGCGGCCGGCCGCCCAGGCCCTGGTGACCCGGGAGGAGGCGGACGGCTTCTCGCTCGACCGCGCCAATCCCGAGCTCCACCTGCTCAAGGGCAAGCGGCTGGTGGCCGAGGGCCAGCTCGACGCCGGCATCCAGGAGATGCGCGAGGCGGTGAAGATGGACCCCACCCGTGCGCAGTTCTACGTCGACCTGGCGCGGGCTCTGATGCTCAAGCCGGACGGCGCCCGCGAGGCCCAGGATGCCCTGACCACGGCCATCCGCACCCTCCCCGACAGCCCGAAGCTGATGGTCCTGCTCGGGCAGACCTACCGGAAGCAGGGGCGGCTCGACGACGCCATCGCCCAGTACAACAAGGCGCTCGCCGACCCGAAGAGCCGGAACCCCGACGCCCGGCTGCAGCTGGGCATCGCGCTGCGCGAGAAGGGCAACCTCCGGGACTCGGAGAAGGAGCTCGTCCAGGCCGGCCAGGAGTACCTCGGCCAGCCGCGGCGCATCGCCGAGACCTTCACCGAGCTGGCCCGCACCTACGAGGCGCTCGACGATCGCGCCAAGGCCGAGGACGCCTACCAGAAGGCGCTCAACTCCGATGCCGACTACGCCGACGCCTACTACTTCTACGCGCGCTTCCTGGCCCAGGACCGCCGGGGGCGGGAGAAGGCCCGCGCCACCGCGCTGGCCTACCTGCGGCTCGAGCCGCGCGGCGACCACGCCGCCGAAGCGCAGCGCCTGGCCCAGTGAAGCCGCTTGAAGCTCGGGCTCGGGCAAGGGTACACCCCCTCCCCGCGTGCCTCCGCTCGTCCGCACCGTGCACCGACCTCTCTCGGTAGGTGACCTCGTCTCGCTCACCAAGCCGAGGCTCTCCGGCCTCGTCCTGTGCACCTGCGCCGGCGGTATGTGGCTCGCCCCGGGAGCGCTCACCCCGTCGCGGTGGCTCCTCACGCTGCTCGGGACGGCCGGAACGGTGGGCGCGGCCAACGCCCTGAACTGTTACCTCGAGCGGGACGTCGACCGGGTGATGGCCCGCACTCGCAACCGCCCGCTGCCCGCCGGCCGGATGGACCCGCCGGTGGCCCTGGCCTTCGCCGTCGCCCTGGCAGGGGTGGCGCTCCCCATCCTCGCCCTGGGCAGCAACCTGCTCACCACCGGCCTCGGGCTCCTGGCGCTGGTCATCTACGTGGGCGTCTACACGCCGCTCAAGCCCCACACCGACGCGGCGATGCTGGTCGGCGCCGTCCCCGGGGCCCTTCCCCCGCTGATGGGCTGGACGGCGGTCACCGGACGGCTCGACGGCCCGGGGCTCCTGCTCTTCGGCGTCCTCTTCGCCTGGCAGCTGCCGCACTTCCTGGCCATCGCCCTCTTTCGAAAGGCGGAGTACCGGGCGGCGGGACTGGTCACCGTGCCGCTCCGCCTCGGGGACGACGCCTCGCGCTGGTGGATGGTGGCCACCACCGCCGTCCTCGTGCCGCTCACCCTGGCGCTGGTTCCCCTGCACGTCGCCGGGACGATGTACCTGGTGGTGGCAGCTGGGCTGGGCGCCGCGTTCCTCGGCGTCCAGGGCTGGGGCGCCGTGCGGCGGCTCGGCCAGGGGTGGGCACGCAAGAGCTTCTTCTTCTCGCTCGTCTACCTGGCCGGCCTCTTCGCGGCGCTGTTTCTCAACGCCTCCGCCCGGCACTGAGCCGGCGCCCGGGCGCGCCGGACCGCCGGCACCCCTCCCACGTGACCACCCGGGCTGCCCCACGTCGCCTCCTCGTCGCCGGCATCGGGGCCTGCTTCACCATCGCCTTCCTCTCCGCCCGGGGACAGGTCCACGGGCTCCTCGGCCCGGAGGGCATCGCGCCCGCGTCGGCGATGCTCGAGGCGGTCCGCGGCGCGCTCGGCCCGTGGAAGGCGCTCTGGGAGGTTCCGTCCGTGCTCTGGCTCGGGGCGGGCGACGGGGCGCTCTCCGCGCTCTGCGTGGCCGGAGCCGTGGCCGGGGCGGTGGCCGCGCTCGGCCTCTGGCCCCGCGGGGCGCTGGCCACGGCCGTCATCCTCCACGTCTCTCTGGTGTCGGCCGGAGGCGTCTTCTGGCGCTACCAGTGGGACTCGCTCCTCTCCGAGGCCGGGCTCCTCACGCTGCTCGTCGCCCCCGGAGGCGTCCGGCCGGACTGGTCCCGCTCCCCTCCGCGCGCTCCCTGGCTGCTCCTCCAGCTCCTCGTGGTGCGCCTGGTGACGGCCAGCGGACTGGCCAAGCTGGTCAGCGGAGACCCCGAATGGAGGCACCTCACCGCGCTCCGCTTTCACTTCTGGACCCAGCCGCTCCCCACCCCGCCGGGCATCCTGGTGGCGATGGCGCCGGAGGGCTTCCTCGATGCGCTGTGCGGGCTGACCCTGGCCGTCGAGGTGCTCGCCCCGCTGGCGGTCCTCGGCCCCCGGTGGGTTCGCCGGGCGGGGGCGGCCGCCCTCGCCCTCCTCCAGGTCTCCATCGCCCTCACCGGGAACTACGGCTTCTTCAACCTCCTGTCGCTGGTCCTGGTCGTGGCGCTCCTCGACGACCGCGACCTGGGGTGGCTGGGGAGGTGGGCGCTCGAGCGGCGGAGCCCGCGGGCGGCGGCGCCGTCCGGCTGGGCGATGCGCCTTCTGACCGGCGCGC
>DASPUU010000101.1:0-2301 GCA_035622755.1 Myxococcaceae bacterium | reverse complement strand
GGTCATCACCCGCTTCCCCACCGAGAAGATGGAGACGCACGGACAGCACATCGCCTCGGCGCGCCTGGCGGTGGAGGCCTTCGCGCTCGCCGCCGACCCGAGCTACATGCCCGACGCCGAGCATCGCCGGCTCGGTCCCTGGAAGGCCAGGCGCGTGGTCTGGAACCAGACCGTCGGCCTCGGCCCCACCGTCGAGCAGGACGTGGCGGGGGCGGCACGCCTCGACGTGGGGGGCTACGACGCCTGGCTCGGGACGTCCTACGGGGAGCTGGCCGCCGACAGCCGCAGCAACCACAAGAGCCAGGGCTTCGGTGCCGCCCGCCGGCGGGGGCCGCTCCTGGAATACTTCCGCCTCCTCGCCGGGGAGCCGATGCAGGGCTCGCCCCTCGACGGCGTGGTGCTCGACTGGACGCGTGTCCCGGGCAGCGAGCGGCTGGTGGCCGAGCTCGGTCGGGCCCGGGCCGCCTTCCGCCCCGGCGCACCCGAGGCCGCGCTGCCCGACCTGCTCGCCGCCCGCGCCGAGCTGCTCCGGCTGCCGGACAACCCGTGGAAGAACCAGAAGCTCGCCGAGCTGGAGCAGGCCATCCTGGCGTGCGCCGGCCTCTTCGCCGAGGTGGTGGCGGACCGGCCGACGGCCACGCCCGGCGCCGCCGTCCCGATGACCCTGAACGTCCTCCTCCGCCGCCCGGCGCAGGTGACGCTCGTCTCGGCGCGTGCTGGCGGGGGGAGCTTCCCCGCCCACCGGGCGCTCTCGGCCGGTGAGCCCGTGGAAGTGAAGCAATCGCCGGTGCTCCCCGCCGACACGCCCTTCACCGAGCCGGCCTGGCTCGAGTTGCCCTCGACACCCGGTCTCTACCCGGTGCGCGATCCGGCTCTGGCCGGAGTGCCGGAGGAGGCGGCGCCGGTCGAGGCAGAGCTGGTCTTCGCCTTCGGCGACCAGGGCATCGCCGTGCGCCGGCCGGTGACCTTCAAGTGGGTCGACCCGGTCCTCGGCGAGCGCTACCGGCGGCTGGAGGTTCTGCCCCCGGTCACCGTCGATCCGGTCGGGAACCTTCTCGTCTTCCCGGACGCCGGGCCCCGGCAATTGCAGATTGCGGTGCGCAGCGTGGGCGGAGCCACCGGAACCCTCGCCCTCGAAGCCCCGGACGGCTTCTCGGTCTCGCCGGCGCGCATCGCCTTCACCCTCGCCCCCGGCGGCGAGCGGACCGTCAGCTTCCAGGTCACACCGCCGAAGTCCGCGGCCACCGGAGCGCTCCGCGCGGTGGCCACGGTGGAGGGAAGGCGCTTCGACCGGGGGCTGCACCGCATCGAGTACGCCCACATCCCCATCCAGACCTGGCGGCCGGTGGCCGAGGTGAGGCTCACCCGGGTCGACGTCCGGCACCGGCGCCGGCGCATCGGCTACGTCCCCGGCCCGGGAGACGAGGTTCCCTCGGCGCTGCGGCAGGCGGGCTACGAGGTGACGCCGCTCAGCCAGCGGGAGCTCCAGGAGCAGCCGCTCGATCGCTTCGACGCGGTGGTGTTCGGCGTGCGCGCCTTCAACGTGGAGCCCAAGCTGTCCGGCCTCCACGACAAGCTCATGAGCTACGTCGAGTCGGGCGGGACGGTCATCGTCCAGTACAACACCAGCAACTGGATCGCCAAGGCCCCACCCGACCTGGGCCCGTTCCCGTTCACCATCGGCCAGGGCCGGGTCACCGACGAGGAGGCCGCCGTGGAGGCAGCCGCCCACCCGGTGCTCGCCGGCCCGAACCGCATCGGCCCGGACGACTGGCGGGCCTGGGTCCAGGAGCGCGGGCTCTACTTTGCCGAGACCTGGGACGAGCGGTACGCGGCTCCCCTGGCGATGCACGACCCGGGCGAGTCGCCGCTCCGCGGGTCGCTGCTCGTCGGGCGCTACGGGAAGGGCGTGTTCATCTACACCGGGCTCGCCTTCTTCCGGCAGCTCCCGGCGGGAGTGCCCGGCGCCTTCCGGCTCTTCGCCAATCTCGTCGACCATGCCGGCTGAGCCCGAGGCGGACGGCCGCGCTCCCGGGCCCGGCACCTGGCGCCGCCTCTACCTGCTCGTGCTCGGCGTCCTGGCGGTGGAGATCGCCCTGCTCTGGGCCCTGGCGAGGGCCTACCGGTGAGTCCCCTCGACTGGGGGGTGCTGTTGGCCACGCTCCTGGGCATCGTCGCCTACGGCGCCTGGCGCAGCCGGCAGGTGCACACCACCGAGACCTTCCTGCGAGCGGGCAAGGACATCCGCTGGTGGACCATCGGACTGTCGGTCATCGCCACCCAGGCGAGCGCCATCACCTT
>DASPUU010000100.1:0-2553 GCA_035622755.1 Myxococcaceae bacterium | reverse complement strand
CGGCGTGGCGGTGGAGCACGAGACCCGCTGGACGCTCTACGTCCGGGACCCGGAGGGGAACCGGGTGGCGCTGAGCCATCATCCGCAGCCGGCCGTCTAGTTCGAGGCGCTCGGCTTGAGCGCCACGTCGTACTTCAATGTCTGGTCGGGGCGGATGGCGAAGGTCTCCTGCCACACCGCATCTCCCAGCGTCACCTTGAGGTGGTGGGTGCCCTCGTAGACGGGGATCTCGGCCGGGGGGTGTGCCCCGAGGAGACGGCCGTCGAGCGACAGCGCGGCCCCATCGGGCATCCGGACGCTGAGCGTGCCACGGCCGATGGTGAAGGTCTGCCGGGTCACTCCCTCCTTGCCCACCACCACCGCTCGCTTCACGTCGATGCCGCGCGAGCGATCGATGAGCTGCAGGAGCCGCTTGCCGGGCGCCGCCGGCACGGTGACCGGCGAGCGGCCCACCTTGACCCCGTCCAGCGTCACCTCCACCGCCGGCTCGACCGTCAGCTCGAGCAGCGTGGACGGCGCCTTCCCCGGGGCCGGGGGCGGGGTGAGGCGACCCTCGGCGGGCGTGGGCCCGGGAAGGCTCGGGGCCGGCTTGGCCTGCGCCACCGGCGAGGCGTCGGTCCGCGTCTCCGGCTTGGGGACGTCCCGGGAGGCGATGGGCTGCGGCGTGGCCGGCGGGCCAGGAGCGGGCGGCGGCTCGGTGCGCACCGCCGCCGCGGTGGGTGTCCCCGGCGGGGAGACGATCATCGGCGGGGGCTTGGCGGAGAGGCTCCGGTAGACGATGGCCCCCACCAGGACCACCGCCACCACCAGGCCGAAGACGATGGGCATCCGGCTGCGCCAGTCGTAGATGGACTCGGGCTCCGCCTCGCGGGCCGGCTGGGGGGGCGGCGCCGGCTTGGGCGCGCGGGCACGTGCCTCCGCCTGGCGGCGGGACTGCGCGGCGACGGCCTCGGCGAGGACCTGGGCGCGCGCCGCCCGGGGAGAGTTCTCCCTGGGGAAGTGCCGCTCCATGAAGGCGGCCACGTCGCCGTGGGGCGCGAGCGAGACCGCCTGGTCCACGGCATCGCGGAAGGCGAGGGCGGTCGGGTAACGGTCGGCGGCCCGCTTGCGGGTGGCCCGCTCCAGCACCGGGACCAGCTCCGGGGGGATGTGATGCTCCGGTCCGAGCGGCAGCGGCGCGGCCACCACGGCATGGTCGAGCTCCGCCTCGCCGTCCCACGGCTTCTTGCCGCTGACCATCTCGTGGAGCAGGAGCCCGAGGAGAAAGACGTCCGTCTGCGGGGTGCTCGCCGTCCGGCCGCCGATGATCTGCTCCGGCGCGGCGTAGCGGCGGCGGTTGACCACGCGCAGACCGGAGGCCTCGCGGGGCGCCACCGCCAGCGCACCGTAGCCGGAGGCCTTCGCCTTGCCGGCGTAGGTGATCATCACCGTCTCCGGCCGCAGGTCGCCGTGCACCATGGGCGAGCCGTCGTCGTTGCCGGCCAGGTGCGCGTAGTGGGCTCCCAGCGCCACGTCGGCCACGATGCGGGCGGCGATGCGCGGGGGAAGCGGCGCGACGAGGTCGAGCACCTGGCGCAGCGACTCCCCGTCGACGAACTCCACCACCCGGGCCAGCCCCTGCTCCAGGCTGGCCAGGCCATGCACCCGCACGATGTGAGGATGGTCGAGCTCCGAGGCGCGCCGGGTGTCGCGCCGCAGCTGCGCCGTCCGCTCCTCGTCGCGCGCCAGGTCGGCCGGGGCCCAGACCAGAACCACCGCCCGCCCCGGACCATCGGCGCGTTCCTCGAGACCGAGGACCGCCGTGGACCGGGTGCCGGCGAGCAGCGGCCCGACCGGCCTGTATGTGGGGTTGGGCATCGTGGGAGCGGTCAGCCGAGGACAGGGATGCTACTGCGGTCGGAGCACCCTCCTCAAAAACGGAATCCGATCGGGTAGGTGAAGGCCCCCCTCCGGACCGACACCAGGATGCCGCGGCCCTGGCTCGCCAGCAGCCCCTCCCGGAACGAGGCCAGCGAGTCCACCGGCTGGTTGTTGATGCGGGTGATGACGTCGCCCTGGGCGAGGCCGATCTCCGCCGCCTGGCTCTCCTTCCGCACGGCGACGATGACCAGCCCGGCGGCTCCCTTGCGAGCGGAAACTTTCACCCCCAGTCGCTCCCAGGCGAGCCCGTCGGCGAGCTCGGCGGGGAACTCCAGCGGGGTGAGGGTGAGGTTGAGGGTGCGCCCGCCACGAAAGACACCGAGGGTGAAGGGCGTGCGTGCCGGGTAGCTGCGCAGCCGGGCGTCGAAGTCATCGACGTCCTGGACGGGCGAGCCGCCGACGTCGACGACCAGGTCGCCCGCCCGCACCCCGGCCGACTCCGCCGGGCTTCCCGCGTCGATGCGCTGGACGAGAACGCCGTGGCTGCGCTGCCAGCCCATCCGCCGCGCCGTCGCCGCCGTCAGCGGGCCAGCCTCGATGCCGATCCACACCGGCCGGACCTTCCCGAAGCTGCGCAGCTCGCCCACGATGCGCCGCACCTTGTCCGCCGGGATGGCGAAGCCGATGCCCTGG
>DASPUU010000099.1:0-20503 GCA_035622755.1 Myxococcaceae bacterium | reverse complement strand
CGCCGTCTTCGTGTCGCCCTTGTTGAAGCCGTCGATGAACTGGTTCACCGTCGCCATGACGTCGGTCTTGTCCTTGTCGGCGGCGGCCGCGGTTCCTGCGCCCAGAAGCACGGCGAGCCCGACGAGCGCTCCTTGCATGTGATCCCCCTCGGTTGGACGCAGCACCATGGCCGAGGGACTCATCGCTGTCACGGATGATTTCCGTGACTGTCGAGCACCTGGGGTCCCCGCGCCAGCAGCGCGAGCGGCGGCCAGGCGATTCACGCGCCCCGGGGGCCGCACCGGCGGGTCAGCCGAGAAGGCCGTCCTGGTGGCGGAGCACGGCCAGCGCGGCCAGAGCCGCGGTCTCCGTCCGGAGCACGAGCGACCCGAGCGAAACGCTCACCGCGCCCGCCGCACGCAGGGCTTCCAGCTCGGCGCGTGACAGGCCGCCCTCCGGTCCGATGACCAGCGCCAGGGGCGCGTCGGTCCCGGCCGCGGCCGCCAGCCGGACCTCCCGCTCCTCCTCGTCGAGCACCAGCACCCGCGTGCCCACCGGCAGCCCCCGGACGACCTCCGGGAGCAGGCGGACGGGATGGACGACCGGGACGTCGCTGCGGCCGCACTGGCGGGCCGCCTCGGCCGCGATGCGCTGCCACCGGCGCTGGCGCTCGGCTGCGCGCGCGGGCGAGGGCCGCGAGACGGACCGCTCGGAGATGGCCGGATGGAAGGCGTGCGCCCCGAGCTCCGTCCCCTTCCGGAGGACGACCTCCAGCTTGTCGCCCTTGGGCAGCGCCTGGACGATGTCGACGGGGCGTCCGGGCGCCACCGCCCGTGCCGCGCCGAGGCGCAAGGTCGCGTGGTCCCTGGCCACGGCGACCACCCGTGCCTCGAACGCGCGGCCCCTCCCGTCGAAGACCTCCACCTCCTCGCCGGTCGCTACCCGCAGGACGCGGAGGTGATGGAACGCCGCCCCATCGACGCGGACCTCGGCCGGCACAGGGCCGTCGAGGGGGACGAGCAGCCGGGTCATGCCCCGGGCCTCCCGAGCTCGAGCCGCACCCAGTCGCCCTCCCGCTCCGTCCCGGTGAGCTCGAGCCCCTGCGCCTGGAAGGCGGCGGCGACCTCCCGTGACTGATGCTCGAGCACTCCCGCCAGGACCAGGCGGTCCGCGGTCCGCGCGGCGAGCTCCGGCGCGAGCTCGACCAGCGTGTTGGCCAGGATGTTGGCCAGCACCAGGTCGAAGCGGCCCGGCACGTCGGCCAGCGGGACGGCTGACAGCTCCACGCCCTCGACGCGGTTCAGCGCCGCGTTCTCCCGCGCCAGCTCGACCGAGCGCGCGTCGGTGTCGATGCCCACCACCCGTCCGGCGCCCAGCTTCCGCGCCGCCAGGGCGAGGACGCCCGAGCCGGTGCCCACGTCGAGCACGCTCGCTCCCGGATGCGAGGCGAGGTGGGCGTCGAGCGCGGCGAGGCAGAGCGCCGTGGTCGGATGGTCTCCCGTTCCGAAGGCCATCTTCGGCTCGATGTGGAGCCAGACCGCATCCGCGGGCGGCGGCTCCCAGGGCGGCCCCACCCACAGCCGTCCCACCCGGGTCGACCGGATGCGGGCCCGCCAGGCCACCGCCCAGTCCTCGTCCGCGTAGGGACGGACGTCGGTGCGCGCGGCGGGGAACCGCTCGGCGACCAGGGCGCGGGCGGTCTCCGCCTGATGCGGGGACGCGAAGCAGGCCACCAGGATGGCCTCGCCCGGCGAGGGCCCGCGGACCCCGGGCATGGGAGGCGCCTCGGCGTCGCGGACCTCGAGACCGGTGGCTCCCTCCTCCCAGAGGAGGGCCGAGGCGAGCTCCGCGTCCCGCTCGGGCAGGTCGACGGTGAGGGCGAGCGCGGCCATCTCGTCCCGGGCGCGGGCCTCAATCCGGGAGCGGCACGTACAGCTCCGGGGTCCGGCTCTCGATGATGCGGAACAGCCCCCGCTGCACCAGCTCGTCGAAGTGCGGGCTGGCCCGGTGAGCATCGACCGCCGCCTGGTCCACGTACTGCTCGTAGAGGAAGAAGCGGCGCGGCTCGGCCAGGCTGCGGTGGGCCTGGTACATCCGGCAGCCGGGCTCGGCGCGGGAGAGAGGCGTCAGCTTCTGGAACAGCTCCACCGCCTCGGCCTCGCGGTTGGGGAGCACCAGGTACGTGACCGCCAGGCAGACCATCATCGCCTCCTGAACATGAGCCGCGAGAAGAATTGCCGGTTGCGCGCCACCAGCCAGTAGCCCAGCTCCACCGCCCACACCAGGGGCGGGAGCGACAGGATGCGGGCGAGCCCGGGGTGGCCGATGCGGCCGAGGACGTAGAGCGAGGCCCGGCCGGCGCGGAGCACCTCCCCCTCCGGCGTCACCACGTGCACGGCGCGCGCGCAGGCCCGGGCCAGCTCGGGGGTCATCGGCGGCGCCGGCGCCTGCTGGTAGGGCACCACCTCGAGCTCGCGCCGGGTGTCGTGCCGCCGGACCCACTCCACCGAGCGGCGGCAGAAAGCGCAGTCGCCGTCCCAGAGCAGGAGCGCGGCGCCCCTGGTCACGGTCCGACCACGGCCAGCGCCGACCGGTCGAGACGGAGCAGCGCCCGGGCCACGCGCTGGACGTCGGCCGCGGTCACCGCCCGCACCCGCTCGGGGAGGTGGAGGAAGTTCTCCAGCCCGAGGCCGTAGCACTGGTCGAGGGCGAGGAGCGCGGCCCGGGCGGAGTTGCGCTGGAGAGAGATCTCGTGCGACCCGATGATGTGCGCGCGGGCCCGGTCCAGCTCGTCGTCGCCCACCGGTTCCTCGGCGATGCGCCGGAGCTCGGCCTCGATGCCGGCCAGCGCCGCCTGGCTCTTGTCCGGGCTGGTGCCGATGTAGACCGCCACGTGCCCCGGGTCGACGCCCTCCATGGCGACGCAGCTCACCGAGTAGGCCATGCTCCGCCGGTCGCGCAGCTCGACGAAGAGGCGTCCGCCCTGGCCGGAGAGCACGGTGGTGAGGACGGCCAGCGCATGGCGGTCCGGGTCGGTGACGCGGAGCCCCTGGAAGCCGAGGACCAGGTTCACCTGTGCGCGGGGAAGCACCCGGTGCACCGAGCGGCGCTCGGCCGGCGGCGGCTCGGGCGCCGGCTCCGGGAGCGCCCTGCGCTCCCCGGCCGAGGCGAAGGCCGCTTCGGCCCGGCGCACCACCTGGTCGGCATCCACGTCCCCGATGACCGCCAGGGTCATCGCTCCCGGGCCGAGGAAGCGTCCGTGGTAGGCGCGGACCGCCCCGGCGTGCAGGGCCTCCACGCTGGCGCGCTCGCCGGAGACCGGGAAGCGGTACGGGTGGCGCTGGAAGAGCGTTCGCGCGAAGAGGTCGAAGGCCAGGTTCGCCGGCCGGTCGTCGCGGGCGCGGATCTCCTGGAGCTGGAGATGGCGCTCCCGGGCCACCTCCTCCTCGGCGAAGGCGGGAGCACGGAGGCAATCGGCGAAGAGCGCGAAGGCGCGGTCGAAGTGGCGGCTGAGGAACTCACCCCGCAGCGACAGCGAGTTGCGCCCGGCCGCGCCACCCAGCGCCCCGGAGAGCGAATCGACCTCCTGGACCATCTGCTCCGCGCTCCGCCCGCCGGCCCCCTTGGTGAGAAGCCGGGCCACCAGCGCTCCGATGCCGTTCTCCGCCTCGGACTCCACCCGCAGCCCGCCGGGAAAGACCGCCCGCAGCGCGACCAGCGGGACGGCGTGCTCCTCGCGGACGACCAGCGTCGTGCCCCCCGGGAGCGGCAGCACCCGCACGCTGGACACCTCGCCCTGGCGCGAGGGACTGGTCGAGGGCGAGGCCCGGGGGACCGGAGGGCGCGGGGTGGGCTCCGTCCGGGGCGACCGGAGGCCGGCGTCCAGCGCCTCGGCCGCGTCCGCCTCGGCCAGCGGCGTGCTCGGAGGCAGGAGCGCGGTGACCACCACCCGGTCCAGGTCGAGCGTGCGGCGGGCGGCGTCCTGGACCGCCTCCGGGGTGAGCGCCGCCACCTTGGCCAGGTAGCGAGCCTCGGCCTCGAAGCCGCCGAGGGAGGTCTCGTAGAACCCGAGCTTGCGCGCCTGGCCCTGGACCGTCTCGCGCTGGTAGACGGCCTCGCTCTCGATGAGCGCCTTGAGCGTGTCCAGCTCGGCGGCGGTGCACGGCTCGGCGGCCAGGCCGGCCAGCACCTCGGCCGTCGCCCGGAGCGCGTCGCGGGTGGTCTCCCCGCGCGAGGTGAAGCCCACGCCGAAGAGCCCCGGGTCGAGCGGGGTGTAGGCATAGGCGGAGATCTCGTTCACCAGCTGACGCTCGCGCTTCACGGCGCGAAGCAGCCGGCTCGCCTCCCCCGACCCGGCGAGCATCGCCAGCACGTCCAGGGCGGGCACGTCCTCGTGGTCGACGGCCGGCGCGGCGAAGGAGAGGTGAAGGTGGGTCTCCACCACCTCGTCGGGGCGGAGCATCATCCGCCGGCCGGTGCGAGCCGGTTCCGCCGGCCGGCGGCGCGGCGCCGGGCGACCTCGCCCCCAGTCGCCGCCGAGGAGCTCCTCGGCCCAGGCGAGCAGCGACCGCTGCTCGACGTCGCCCACCGCCACCAGGACCATCGATTCGGGGAGGTAGTGGCGCCGGTAGAAGCCGGTGATGCGCTCGCGGGTGACGCTGCGCACGCTCTCCTGCGTCCCGAGCACGGGGAGGCGGTAGGGGTGCCGGGAGTAGCTCTGGGCGAAGAGGTCGCGCGACGCCCGGCGGGCGGGGGTGTCGTCGGCGCGCTTGATCTCCTCCACCACCACCTCCACCTCGCGGGCCAGCTCCCCGGCGTCGAAGGTCGGGTCGCGCACGGCATCGGCGAGCACGTCCAGGCCCACCCGGGCGAAATCCGACGCCATCACCGCGTGGTAGACGGTGTGGTCGAAGGACGTCCATGCGTTGACCTCACCCCCGTGGCGCTCGATGTCGCGGGCGACCTGTCCCGGCCCCCGCCGGGTGGTTCCCTTGAAGAGCATGTGCTCGTGGAGGTGAGCGAGGCCGGCCTCGTCGGGTGCTTCATCCGCGCTCCCTACCTGCACCCAGATCTGGAACGCCACCACCCGCGCGGCGTGGATGGGCTCGTGGACCACGGTCAGGCCGTTGGGGAGTCGATGGCGGGCGGGCATGGGCGGGGGTAGTCTCTAACAACCAGCAATGGCTAGCTCGCCGGAAGACGCGGGGGCCAGGGTGGACCTGCGCCATTCTCTCGGCCTGGAAGAGGACGAGCCCCTCGTTCCACGGCCGTCGCCCCGGGCGCCCGCGCCTCACCCTCCCACGCCGACCAGCTCCGGGCTCCCGGCGGCCCCGCCTCCGCTTCCGCCCCGGCGCTCGCCGACCCGGGCCACGCCCTCGAGCACCGGGCTGCCGCCGGCCGCCCCGCAGGCGCAGCTCGCTCCGGCCGCCCAGGTGCCCCCCGCGCTTCCCCGCCCGGCGGGTGACCCCTTCGCCGAGCCGCCCGAGCCGCGGCCCCCGCGCGGCGTGGCCATGGACGAGAAGCTGGAGTTCTTCCGCACCGTCCTCAAGCAGAAGGAGGAGACGCTGGCCCGGGCCCGCTCGCTCTACGAGCAGCGCGACCTCGAGGCATCCCGGCTCCGCGAGGTGGCGGTGGCGCTCCGGGCCCAGGTGGACGACGTCCTGCCCGTCCTGGCTCGGCTGCGCGACCTGCCGGCGCACGCCGAGCAGCTCTCCTTCGCCGTCGACCAGGAGCGCGCCCGCGCCGAGGCGGCGGAGGCCCGCGCCGACCAGGCGGAGGCCACCCTGCGCGCCACCGACGCCGATCGGCGGGACCTGGCCCGCGCCCTGGCCGAGGTGGAGGCGGAGCTGCCCGGCCTTCGTGCCGCCCTCGACGAGGAGCGGCAGTCCCGGGCGGCGCTGGCCGAGGACCACGTCACCAGCCGCGAGTCGCTGGCCGACGCGGAGGCTCGCCTGGCCGAGGCGCAGAGCGAGAAGCAGGAGATCCAGGCGGATCTCGAATCGGTCAACGCCCGGGTGCACGAGCTGACCCTGTCCCTGGAGAGAATGGAGGCCGACCGCAACCAGCTGCTCGAGGAGGTCACCACCCTGACCGCCGAGCGCGACGCGGCGGCCACCGAGCGGGACGTGGTCAAGGGCGAGTCGGAGGCCTACGCCTCCGAGGTCCGGCACCTCACCGAGCAGCTCGACACCCTGGAAGCGGCCGCGGAGAAGTCCCGGGCCGAGGCCGACGACCGGGCCGAGTCGGCGGCGCACGAGGCGGAGTCGCTCCGCAACCAGGTGGCCCAGCTCCAGGCCGTCCAGGAGCGTCAGGAGACCCACGGGCAGGCCGAGCTCCAGGCCGTCCTGGAGCGGGAAGCGGAGACGAAGCGAGAGCTGGAGGCCAAGCTCGCCGAGCGGCTCCGCGAGATCCAGACGGCGCGTGCGTCGGCCGAGGCCATGGCGGACAAGGTGCGCGGGCTCCAGCAGCAGGTGCAGTCGGAGGCCGAGCGCCGCGCCCAGTCCGATGCCCGGCTGGCCGAGGCGCGCCGCGAGCTGGAGGCGCTCCAGGGGTCGGGCGACGAGCAGCAGGGGCTGATGGACGCCCTCCGCGGCCAGGCGGAGAAGCTGGAGCGCGCCCTGGCCGCCGAGCGGGAGAAGCGACTCACCAGCGACCAGAAGGCGGTCGCCCTGTCGCGCGATCTCCAGGCGGCGAAGACCGCCGAGGCCGATGCGCGCGCGGCGCTCGAGGCGCACGGCGAGCATGCCGGGAACCTGGACGGGGCCCTCCAGCAAGAAAGGGCGCGGAGGCTGACCGCCGAGGGTGAGCTCCGGAGCCGGACGACCCAGGCCGAGCTCGCCCAGCGGGCGGAGAAGGAGGTCCGCCTCCAGGTGGAGAAGCTGGAGCGGGCCCTGGCCGCCGAGCAGGAGCGAACCCGGGCCCTGCGGGCCCAGGCGGCGCAATCCGCCGGGGCGAGCGGGTCGGCGGAGGCCCAGCTGCAGAGGCTGGAGGAGGAGATGGAGCGGCTCCGGGCCGAGGCGGCGAGCGTGAAGAAGGTGCGCGAGGAGCTGATGACCGCCAACCGCAAGGCCATCGAGGCCCAGGCCGCCTTCCAGAAGGAGAAGCGTGAGCGTGAGGTGCTCGCCGACAAGGTGGCCGATCTGGAGAGGGACCTCCAGCGCGGCTCGGGCAAGGCCCACCCCAGCGACGAGGTGAAGAAGCTGCGCGAGGACGTGGCCAAGCTGAAGGCCAAGCTGGTGGCCGCCGAGAACGCCATGGAGGCGGCGGCCATGCTCCGCTCCAAGGTCGCCCGGCTCGAGGCCCAGCTCAAGGGCAAGCACTGAAGGCCGGGCCTGCGGGCCCTGCACGCGCGCGAGCGACGGTAGGATTCCGCGGGTGCCGACCGCCGAGCACCGAAGAGGCCCGGCCCAGCCGTCCGGGCCACCCGACCTGCCCGCCGACCCCCTCACCGGAATGGTCGCCGCGCGGACCGGCCTCTACGTGCATTTCCCCTTCTGCCTGGCGAGATGCCCGTACTGTGACTTCGCGGTCACCGTGGCCCGCGAGGTTCCGGGCGCACGCTACCGGGCCGCGCTCGTCCGGGAGCTCGGGCTGCGGCTCGAGGCGCACCCCAGCTGGGCCGGCCGGACGCTGGACTCGGTGTACCTCGGCGGCGGAACGCCATCGCTCTGGGAGCCAGGGGAGGTGGCCGGGCTGCTCGAGGCGGTGAGCGGGGTGCTCCCCCTCCGGCCCGGAGCCGAGGTGACGCTGGAGGCCAACCCGGAGGTGGCCGATGTCCGGAGGCTGTCCGGATACCGCGCCGCGGGAGTGAACCGGCTCTCGCTCGGGCTCCAGTCCTTCGACGCCCGGACGCTGTCGGCTCTCGGCCGGGCCCACCGTCCGGAGCAGGGGCGGGAGGCGTTCGCCGCGGCGCGCTCCGCCGGCTTCGACAACGTCTCGGTCGACCTCATCCTCGGCGTGGAGGGTCAGGGCGTGGAGGAGGCGCTGGCCGATGCGCGGTCCGCCGCGGCGCTGGGGCCCGACCACGTCTCCACCTACGTGCTCACCGTCGAGCGCGAGGCGCTCGCCGAGGAGACGGTCTTCGCCCGACGCCTCCGGACCGGGGCGCTGCGGCTCCCCACCGACGAAGTGGTGGCCGAGATGCTCGACGGCGTCACGGACGTGCTGGGCAGCTCCGGCCTGGTCCGCTACGAGATCTCCAACCACGCCCGGCCGGGGAAGCACGCGCGGCACAACGCCCTCTACTGGACGGGCGGGGACTACCTCGGCCTCGGCGCCGGTGCCACCGGGTCCTGGCGCGAGGGCACGGGCGGCCTCCGGACCACCGCGCACCGGAGCGCCGAGCGCTGGTTCTCGGACGTCGAGGCCAGTCGGCTGCCCGAGGCGTCGCGCGAGACGCTCGGGCCGGACGAGCTCTTCGCCGAGCGGCTCATGCTCGGGCTTCGCCTGACGTCCGGGCTCGACGTGGAGCGGCTCACCCGCGAGCACGGGAAAACAGACCGCCTGGACCGGCTCCGGCGCCTCGAGTCGGAGGGCCTCGGCGCCCGAGGGCCGGAGGGCCGCTTCCGGCTCACCCGCCGCGGACTCCTGCTCCACTCGGAGGTCTGTGCGCGGTTGCTCTGAGCCGCCAACCCCGGGGAGCTACCTTGCCGCTCCGGCCGGGCCGTCGGCGCCCGAGGTTGCCGCGCTGCCGGCGTCGATTCCCGTGCTGGCGCCGCTCCCGGGACAGCGGAAGGCGACGGCCGTCTCGGTCGCCGTGCTGGTCGTGCCGTCGGCCACCCCGAGCTGGGGTGGGGAAATCTGCAGGTAATTGGCGCCGCGGGCGGCGGCCTGGTTCATCGCATCGTTCATCGCGTAGGTCGTGAGCTGGTCATTGCTGATCCACCCGCCGAAGAAGCTTCCACCGCCCTTGCCGACGACCGTGCCCAGGTTCTCGCAGCCCGGCCCGGGCGGCGTGTGCACCGTCACGACGCCCTTCCCGGTCGTCGTCAGCTCGGGCGTCGCGCAGGCGATGCCCAGAACGGCGGCAACGATGGCCCATCCAACGGAGCGCTCTCGCATCAGGCGAACCTCCTGCCGAATCATCACCAAGAGCCTCACCCTCGAGCGTCGGCCAAGGGTAAGGGGGTCGAGCGTTGGCGACGCCGCTACCCGGGTGGCGAGCCGCCCGGGGTGCCGCCCGGCCGCTCGGACGACTTCGCCGGTTCCGGGCGCGGCGGGTCCGGGATGGGGCAGTCCGCCTGGATGCGCCACACGGTGTCCGCTCCGCGCCGCCACACGGTCAGGTACCGCCCGGTCACCGTGACCGGCGCCGCGCCGCCGCTCTGGGTCCGCAGCCGGTTGGTTCCGATCTCGTAGGCCATGTCTCCGGAGACGTCGAGGCTGGTGGTGACCAGCTCCACCTCGAGGAAACGCGTGCTGGCGAACCGCGCGCGGAAGTACTCGATGAGGGCCTGCCGGCCCTGGACGAATCCGGGCTGGCGGAGGGGGAGGTAGGTGGCGTCGTCGGTGAAGACGGTGGCCACCCGCTCGGCGTTGCCGATCAGCATCGCCGCCGAGATGATGCGGCCACCCTCGGCGATTCCCTTGCGCGCGCTCTCCAGCGCGCTCGGCGGCGCCGCGGTGGTGGCACAGCCGAGAAGGCCGAGTGCGATGAGGCCGGCGGCGCGCATTCCCCTGAAACGGGCTTGTAGCACGCTCCCCGGCGCCGGGGTGCCGGGGGCGTGGCCGCGTCCCGGGGCTAGAATGAGAGTGCTTCCTGATGGCCGCCGCGTCTTCCCTCCCACCGCCCAGCGAGCCGTTCCGGCGGCTGCTCGCGCGGGCGGTGCTCGTCCCCTTCCTCCTCCTCGCCGTGCTGGCGGCGGCGCTGGCCGTGGGCGTGACCACGCTGGTCCGCAGCGCACGCCTCACCGCGGGCAGCGACCAGGTGCTCGCCCAGGCGGCCCGGCTCCGCGAGCTGCTCGTCGACCGGGAGACGGCCCTCCGCGGGTACCTGCTCTCCGGGAACGAGGGCTTCCAGGAGCAGCTCCTCGCCGCCGACGCGCAGCTCCCGGCGAGCTACGAGCGGATGCGCGCCCTGCTCGGCCCCGAGGCGGAGCAGCTGCACCGGCTCGCGCGGGTGGAGCACCTGGCCGCCGAGTGGCACGACTTCGCCGCGCTCGAGCGCCAGAACTTCCGCGAGGGCCGGGACTACATCACCGCCGTGGCCCGCGGCTCGGGCGACGTCCTCATGGAGGGGATGCGCGCCGAGCTGGACGCGCTGGCCGAGGTGGAGCAGGCGCGCCGCGGCGCCCGGGCCCGCCAGGCCGTCCTGCTCGGCCGGGCGCTGTTCGCCGGCGGCCTCGTCTGGGTCCTGGTGCTGGGCGCAATCCTCGCCTACCGGGGCCGCCGCCAGCTCATCGAGCTGTCGCGCAACCACGACGCAGCGCTGGCCGGGCTGGAGCAGCAGAACCAGGCGCTCCGGACAGCGGAGCGGGAGATCCGCGAGCTCAACGCCTCCCTGGAGCGCCGCGTGGAGGAGCGGACCGCCGAGCTGGCGGCGGCCATCTCCGACCTGGAGGCGTTCACCTACTCGGTGAGCCATGACCTCCGGGCCCCGCTGCGCCAGGTGGCCGGGTTCGCCGAGATCCTCGACGCCGCCGCCGCGCCCAAGCTCGACGCCAGCGAGCGGCGCACCCTGGCCACGCTGCGCGACTCGGCCCGGCGGTCCGGCCAGCTCATGGACGACCTGCTCCGCTTCTCGAAGATGTCCCGCCAGGAGCTGCGCACCCTGTCCGTGGACCTGGGCGCGCTGGTCCAGTCGGCTCGCGAGTCGCTCGGCGCCGAGGCCGAGGGCCGGGAGGTGCGCTGGACCGTCTCGCCCCTCCCGGTGGTGCGGGGCGACCCGAGCATGCTCCTCCTGGTGTGGCGCAACCTGCTCGGCAACGCGCTCAAGTACACCAAGGGGGCCGCGCCGGCGCAGATCGAGGTGGGGAGCGTGCCCGGGGCGGCCGGGGAGGACGTGCTCTACGTGCGCGACAACGGGGTGGGCTTCGACATGGCCCATGCCGGTCGCCTCTTCGGCGTGTTCCAGCGGCTGCACGGCGCGGAGTTCGAGGGCACCGGCATCGGGCTGGCCAGCGTGCGCCGCATCGTCGAGCGGCACGGCGGGCGGGTGTGGGCGGAGAGCACGCCCGGCCGGGGCTCCACCTTCTACTGGGCGATTCCCCGGGCGCCGGCGGCCGACGCCGTGGTGGGCTGAGCACCGGCCCGGCCGAGGACCAGGTCGCGCGACTGGAGCAGGTCCACCTCGCCGGCGAACTGCGCGAATGCCTCGTAGCGGGCGACCGGGATGCGGGCCATGTCCAGCCGGTAGCTCTCCGTCACCTCCATCCGCGCGCCCACCTGTCGCTCGGAGCGGACGAAGGCGCCGAACGGACCTTCCACCTTGGCCTCCGGAAGCGGCTGCTCGAGCACCCAGCCCGGGGGAAGGGTGAGCGACACCCGGGTCCGCGTCTGCTCGGTGGCCTCGATGAAGAGAGGCATCCGGCGCTGGCCGACCTGCACGTAGCGCCGGCCGAGGAAGGTGGCGTAGGTCAGCGGCCCGAGCACCATCTTCCGGCCCTCGACGCGGGCGAAGCGCGGGGCGCGAAAGGCGTAGCGGACGGTGACCGTGGCCCCCACCGTCCGCGGCGAGTCCACCCGGATGTCCGCCAGCTCGGCACCCCCGAAGTTTCCTCCCAGGGCGCTCTGCAGCGCCTGGAGGCGCTCCTCGCTGGAGAGGGCGTCCAGCGCCTCGGCCAGCTGGGCGGCCTCGAAGCCCCGGTAGACGTCGGTGGCCTTCCCGGTGAGCATCCCCTCGGAGTCGAGCGCCATCTCCAGGGTGACCTCCTTGCCCGGTGAAGGCGCGGCCGGCGGAGTGGTGACGCGCGCCAGGGGACGGCCCGGCTCGGGCAAGAGATACCCCTCGCGGGCGCCGGCCGCCTGCTCGGGGAGCTCGCCGAAGGGCGCGAAGCGCACCACCGTGTCCAGCCACACCGGCGCCGAGCCGGGCACCTCCACCCGGAGGCAGAGGTAGGGGAACAGCCCCTCGCTGGGGAAGGCGTAGGGCGCCGGGTCCACCGAGAAGGTGCGCACCGCCGCCAAGCGCACCGGGATGCCGAGGGCCTCGAGCGACGCGCGGAGCAGCGTCAGCCGGCTTCCCCGCTCCTGGGCCAGGGTGGCCGTGGCGCTCTGGCTGGGCCCGGCGTCGCGGCCGCCGATGCGCGCGTGGACCTGGGCGTAGACCTTGCGCACCGCCTCCAGCCCGGTGCTGCCGCCGGCCGCGGCGCGGGCGAAGGCCTCGATCTCCGCCGAGGGACGGAACCGGTCCAGCAGGCCGTCGGCCACCGCGGTGAGCAGGTCCTCCTGCCCGTGCGCTCCCGCCCCCACCAGCACCAGGGGCAAGAGCTCGTTGGCCGCGGGCGGAGCCTCCGGCTCGGGGACGAAGGCCGGCGAGCGGCGAACCTCCTGGTGGTAGACCTCGGAGTCACCGCGCACCTGTACCGCCGGGGCGGTCATGTTGTGCGCGTCCACGGCCATTCCCCCGCCGCGCGGCGCGAGCACGGTGTAGGTGGCGAAGTGGTCCGGGACCTGCGCCACCTGGAAGTAGAAGGCGGCGGCGGTCCAGCCGGGGACGGCCGGCCCGCGGGAGGCGTGCGCCAGGAGGAACTCCTGCTCCACCGAGTCGCCCACCCCCACTCCGGGCATGCTGATCGTCTCCTTGCCCTCGATGGCCTCCGGCTCGAGCACCTTGCCGTCCGCCTTGAGCGTGCGCAGGGCGAGCAGCTGCGCCCCGGGCGGCAGCGCCACCTCGGCCACGTCCTGGATGCCGCTCTGGTCGAGGACCTTCTGGATGGTGTGGATGCGGTCCACGGTGGAGCCGTCCGCGTAGGCGCGGGTGGCGGCGGCATCGAGGACGAGGACGCTCGGGGCGTCGTCGTCTCGCGGCCCGGACTCGTAGGCGCGGACGGCGGCCGGCCCGCTCACCGCCTCCTCGGCGAGGAGCTCCTGGCCGGTGCGGGTCCGCTCCACCAGGCGGCGGAGAGAGAGGTCGCCGCCGTCGATGAGGAGCGCCGCCTCGCGCGAGGCCAGCGCGCCGGCCGCGTCGCCGGACAGGGCCTGGACCTCGGCCAGGTGCTTGAGCAGACCGGCGTCGCGGGGCCACATGGTGCGCAGGGGGCCGAGCAGCGCCGTCGCCTCCGCCGGGCGCCGGTCCCCGAGGAGCAGCGCGGCTGCGCCCTGGGCCAGGGCCACGCTCGACGGCTCGGCGGCGAGGCGCGCCCGGGCCAGCTCGGCTGCCTCGGCGAGCCGGCCGCGCGTCTTGGCGTGCTCCACCGCCCGGCCCTCCTCGCCCGGGCAGGTGCGGAGCTGCCCGAGCAGCCGGTCGGCGTCCGCCACCGCGTCCCGGCGCATGGCCAGGTCGTAGCGGAGCCCGAGCGCCGCGCAGACCCCGTCCACCGACTGCAGTGCCTGGAGCGCGAAGAGGTCGCCCTGCGCGTCGAGCCCCAGCACCAGCGCCAGCCGGGCGGCGAGGAGGTCCACCGGGTAGCCGACCGGGGTGTGGGCTGCGCGCGCCGCCCGCACCGCCTCGCCGGCCTGGGACGTCCGCTGGTCGTCGAGGGACAGGACGGCGCGCTGGAGCTGGCTGTCGACGTCTCCCGGGTCCTTCACCAGGGTCGCCTCGAGGAGCTGGGTGGCGCGGCCGTGCGCCACCTTGCCCGGGATGCTCGTGTCCCCCATCACCAGGCGGGCCTGGAGCGAGGTCCACGCCGGAGCGGACGGGACGGCCAGCGCCTGGAGGAGCCGCCGCGCCCCGTCGCGGTCCCGGCCCTCTCCGTCCCGGACCGCGAAGTAGGTGGCCAGGAGGTCGCCCGCCTCGGGGAGCAGCGCCCGGTGAACCGAGGCGGCGGTGGGGAGGAGGGCCGGCGCATCCACCGTCCGCACCCCGCTCCAGGTCGGCGCCGGCCCGGAGGCCGGGGTGAACCGGACACGGGAGGGCCGCCCGTCCGCCCGGAACACGGCCAGGGCGATGGGCCCGGCGCGGTCGCCGCGGAGGAGCACGACCATCAGCCGGTGGCGGCCCGGGCCGAGAACGGCGGCCCGCTCCCCGACCAGCGACGAGGGCAGGGCGAACGGCCGCCGGGCGAAGAGCACCGTGCCGTCGAGCACGGTGCGGTACGCGCCGTGGCCGGCGGTGCGGACCACGTAGGTGCTCTCCTCGGAGACGTCCACGTCGACCGCGGCCAGGTAGACGTCTCCCGGCGGGGCCTCCGAGGCGAGGGACAGCTCGCCGTCGGGGGTGGGAATGGTGCGCACCGGCATCGCGCCGAAGGGACCGGCCACCGTCGACGGGAGGTCGCCGGTGCGCTCCGGGGCGGTCGGTGTGTCGAAGGCCAGTCCGCGCAGCGCGGCGAGCGGGCCGACCAGCGACAGGGTGGAGACGATGCCGGCATCCGCCCGAATTGCCGCGGCGGCGGCGGCGTCCCTCCGGGCCTGGAGCGAGCCGAGGGCGGTGCGGAGATGGAAGGCGGTGTCCCCGAGGGCGGGCCGGGCGAGCGCCTCGGGTGCCCGGGCGAGGATGAGGGCGTCCATCCCGATGGCCCGGCCGGAGAGGGCGGCCACGGTGCGCGCGGCGATGGGCGCGAGCGGATGGTCCGGCGCCTGGACGCAGATCTCCAGGGCCGCGGCGAGGACGGCCTCCGGGTGGGCGACCCGGTCCGCCAGCAGCGCCTGCCCGGCGAGCGCGTACGGCTCCCCGGGGTCGAGCGCCAGCGCCGCGGAGAACTTCTGCCCGGCCTGCTCCGCGCGCCCGTCCACGAGCAGCGCCCGGAACCCGGCCAGCGCCTGGGCGTGCGCCGGCGCGCCGGGCGAGGCGGCGCGGGCGGCGGCCTCGTCGAGCACCTGGCTCGGGCTCGACGGGGCGTGGGCGCAGGCGGCGGCGAGGAGGACGAGGAGGAGGGGAGCGCGGACCTGGGGCATGGGCCCGGCGCATCCTGCCCGGGCGCGGGCGTGGTGCGCTACCGCTTCGCCTGCTTGGGCGGCTTCGGAGCGGGCTTGGACTTCTTGACCGGGCTCTTCGCCGCGGTGCGGGTGACCCGGGAGGAGGCCGAGTCCAGCACCAGGGGCTCGGGCACGTCGGGCGGCTCGCGGCCGATCTCGTAGCCCACCTGGCGGAAGGTGCACACCGCGTCGATGCAGCCCAGCTGCGGCGCCGGCGCGGCGCCGAAGTGCCGCTTCCAGTCGGTGCCCAGGTAGAGCGGGGCGCCGATGGGATGCTGGTCGCCGTCGGCTCCGTAGAAGGCGGTGAGCTGCCCGGCCCGGTCCACCACCAGCCGCACCAGGGCCCGGCCGTCCTGCGGGCTGGGCGGGCCGAGCATCGTGCCGCGCCGCTCGCCCAGCGCCCACTCGAAGGCCACCGGCGAGCCGTCGCCGGAGAGGATGGCGGCCACGTAGCGCCCGGGCGTCCCGAGGAGGACGAGCGCGCCCTCGGGAACGCGGTTCCGTCCCAGCACCAGGTCCCGGAGCACGGCCCAGGTCCCGAGCGGGCGCGGCGCCACGGTCAGCTCGGCGGTGAACAGCGCGGCGATGCCGTCCTTGTCCACGATGTCCAGCTGGGCGCGCCCCACCTCGGCCTCCTCGTCGCGGGGAACGTCGAAGCGGAGGGTGCGGCCGTCCTGGGCCAGCGGCCGGCCATAGGCGATGATCGGGATGGCGTCCAGGCCCTCGCCCACCACCACCCGGCGGGCGTTGGAGGTGTCGGCGATGCGCCCGGGGGAGGTGAAGGTCGCCTGGACGCGAAGGTCGGGCTGGGTGAGGGCGACGCCGGCGTCGGTCGGCGGCGGTGGCTTCCAGTGCGAGCGGGCCCAGACCAGGCCGAGGACGGCCACCGCGGCCACCAGCGCCACCGCCTCGCTCACCCGCAGCGTGCGGCGGACGGTGCGGCGGATCTGCAGCTTGACCTGCTCCACCCGGCTCACCCGCCGGGGGAGCTGGCTGAAGGTGACCGGGGCGAACGGCTCCAGGTCGGCCATCAGCTCGGAGACGCGCTGGTAGCGGTCGTCGGGGTTGGTCTTCAGGCAGCGCGCCACGATGGCGTCGATGCGGCGGTCGACGCCGGGGCGCTTGTGCGACGGGGGGTCGAAGTTCCCCACCGGGACCTCGCCCACCAAGAGCTCGTAGAGCAGGACTCCGAGGGAATAGATGTCCGCGCGGTGGTCGGCGTTCTTGGCGTCGACCCGCTGCTCGGGCGCCATGTAGCTCAGCGTCCCCATGGACACGTGGGTCTGGGTGACGTCGAAGCGCTTGGTGTGCGGGGTGCTCTCGAAGAAGGTGGCCAGCCCGAAGTCGGTGACCTTGGGAATTCCCCCGGCCTGCTCGTCGAAGAGGATGTTCTCCGGCTTGAGGTCGCGGTGGATGACCCCGCGGTTGTGGGCGTAGTCGATGGCCCGGGAGATCTCCATGATGATGCGCAGCGCGCCGGAGATGTCGAGGAGCGGGGACTTGCTCACCTCGCGCAGCGAGGGCCCGTCCACGAACTCCATGACCAGGTAGTAGGTGTTGTCCGCCTTGCCCTTGTCGACGATGGCCACCACGTTGGGGTGGTTGAGGGCGGCCAGGGCGGCGGCCTCCTTGTCGAAGCGGGCGACGAAGGTCGGGTCGTCGGCCAGCTCCCTGGCCAGGAGCTTCAGGGCCACCACCCGGCCGAGCGAGAGCTGCACCGCCTGGTGCACCTCTCCCATCCCGCCCTTGCCCACCAGACGCTCCAGCCGGTAGCCGGGGATGGCGTCGGGAGGCCGCGAGGTCAGCTTGAGGATTCCGCTGTTCGTGCCGTTGTCGGACAAACGAATCTCGCCAGAGGCTATCCCCCCCCTCGAGGGCCCGCCAATCCGGGGTCCTCGACGACCGCCACACCGGCTTCACACCCGGGGCATACTCCGCCCGGGCGCCGTGGCTCCTCCATCCACCGACATTCGCCGGGAGCTGGCGGCGATGCAGCGCCGGCTGCAGGCATGTCGCGCCTGCCCGCGCATGGCCGGAACGCCGGTGCACGGGCCGCCGGTGAGGAGCCCCATCCTGCTCGTGGGGCAGGCGCCCGGGCCGCGCGAGGCGGCGCTGGGCCGGCCCTTCGCCTGGACGGCGGGGAGGACGCTCTTCGGCTGGCTGGCCCTGGCGCTCGGGGCGGACGAGGCCGCCGTGCGCGAGCGGGTCTACCTCTCCGCGGTGGCGCGCTGCTTTCCGGGCAAGGCCCCGGCCGGCGGTGACCGGCGCCCGGACCCGGCCGAGGTGGAGCGATGTCACCGCTGGCTCTCGGCCGAGGTGGAGCTGCTCGCGCCGCGCCTCATCGTGCCGGTGGGGACCCTGGCCATCGCCCGCGTGCTGGGAGAGGAGGTGAAGCTGGCCGAGGTGGTGGGGCGGAGGATGAAGGTCACCTTCGCCGGTCACACCGCCGACGCCATCCCGCTCCCGCACCCGAGCGGCGCCTCGACCTGGCACCGGATGGAACCGGGGAAGACGCTGCTCGCCCGGGGGCTCCGGCTCCTCTCCCGCCATCCGGCGGTGCGGGACGCCTTCGCATGATCCAGGCCCGCGGGCTGACCAAGCGGTACGGGGAGGTGGAGGCGGCGCGCTCCGTCTCCTTCCGGGTCGCCCCGGGCGAGGTGGTGGGCCTGCTCGGGCCGAACGGGGCGGGCAAGACGACCATCCTGCGCATGCTGGCCGGCATCCTCACCCCCACCGAGGGGGAGGCGGAGGTGGCCGGCCACTCGGCGAGCGACGACCCCCTCGCCCTGAAGCGCTCGCTCGGCTTCCTCTCCGGCGACACCGCCCTCTACCAGCGGCTCACCCCGAGGGAGGTGCTGCGCTACTTCGGGCGGCTGAACGGCATGGACCGGGCGGCCCTCGACCGGCGGGTGGAGGAGCTGGTCCGCTCCTTCCGCATGGAGGACTTCGCCGACCGGCAGTGCGGCAAGCTCTCCGCCGGCCAGAAGCAGCGGGCCAACGTGGCGCGCGCCTTCCTCCACGACCCGCCGGCGCTCATCCTCGACGAGCCGACCACCGCCCTGGACGTGGTCACCGGGAAGTTCCTGCTCGACGCCATCCGCCGGGAGCGCGGCCGCGGCAAGGCGGTGCTCTTCTCCACCCACGTCCTCGGAGACGCCGAGGCGCTCTGCGACCGGGTGGTGCTCCTCCACCGGGGCCAGGTGCTGGACGAGGGGCCGGTGCCGGAGGTCATCGCCCGCTCCGGCGCGCACACCCTCACCGACGCCTTCCTGGCGCGCATCGGGGCCACGGCATGAGGCCGCTCATCGTCTGGCACATCTTCCGGAAGGACCTGCTCGAGACGCTGCGCGACCGCCGGGCGCTGCTCACCTCCATCGTCCTCCCGCTGGTCATCTATCCGCTCCTCTTCACCCTCATGGCGGCGATGACCAAGAGCCGGCGCGAGGAGATCGCCGCCAAGCCGGCGCGGGTGGCGGTGTGGGGGCCGCTCCCGGAGCGGGCCCTCTCGGCGGTGCGGGCGGAGAACAGCACGCTGGTGGAGGCGCTCCCGGCCGTGCCCGCCGGCGCGCTGGAGCGGGCGCGCAAGGCGGTGGAGGACCGGGTGGTGCACGTGGTGCTGGTCGCGCCCGGGGGGACGGCCGGCCCGAGCGTCGCGGTGACCGTGTACGCCGACTCCACCCAGCTCGAGTCGGAGGCGATGCAGGAGCGGCTGGTCAAGGCGCTCCGGAAGGTCGGCGTCGAGCTGCTCGAGGAACGGATGGTGTCGCTCGGGCAACCGGCGTCGAGCGCCCGGCCGCTGGTGGTGGAGGACGTCGACCTGGCCGACAGCGCGCGGCGCTCGGCGAGCATCGTCGGGACGCTCCTGCCCTACATGGTCCTCATCCTGCTCGCCACCGCCGCCTTCTACTCGGCCATCGACCTCACCGCCGGCGAGAAGGAGCGCGGGACGCTCCAGACGCTGCTCACCGCTCCGGTGCATCCGCTGGAGGTGGTGAGCGGCAAGTACCTGACGGTGGTGACGATGACCCTGGTGGCGGCGCTGGCCAACATCGGCTCGGTCGGGCTGGCCATCGGGCGCCTCCTGCGCGGGGCCGGCGCGGAGCTCAGCTTCCAGATCGGCCCGAAGGTGGTCATCGCCCTGTTCCTCACCCTCCTCCCGGCGGCGCTCCTCCTCGCCGCGCTGTTCGTCGCCGTGGGGGTGATGGCCCGGACCTACCGGGAGGGGCAGACCTACCTCATGCCGCTGCTCTTCCTGGTCATCCTCGCCGCCTTCGGGAGCGCCCTGCCCGGCGCGGAGGTGACGCCGGCGCTGGCCCTGGTGCCGCTCACCAACGTCACGCTCCTCATGCGCGACCTGCTCGCTGGCCGGGCGACGCTCGCGCTCGGAGCGATGGTGCTCCTCTCCAGCTTCGTCTACGCGGCCCTGGGGATGCTGCTCGCGGCCCGGGTGTTCCAGACGGAGCAGGTGCTCCTCTCCGGGGAGAAGCCGTGGAGGGAGATCTTCGCCCGCACGTCCCGGCGGCGCACCGTCAGATGACGCTCGGCGGCTCGTGCATCCCGGACGAGGTCGGCGACCAGCGCATGGTCACCGCCGTGCTCGGGCAGACCTCGAACTCGCTCGAGGCGAGCAGGTCCGCCGGGACCTCCTTGCGGCGGATGCGCACGAACCCGAAGCGAGGGAAGAACTCCACCGCGGTGGTGGTGAGCAGGTAGACCTCGCGCAAACCCTGCGCCACCGCCTCCTCCAGCACCTGCCAGGTGAGCCGGCTGCCGGTGCCCGACCCCCCGGCGTTCGGAAGGACGGCGAGCGAGCGAAGCAGCCCGTAGCGCCCGTGCACCTCGAGCCCGGCCGTGCCCACCACCGAGCCGCCCTCCTCGGCGACCCAGAAGCGATCCATCTGCTCGCCGACTCCCACCAGCGGAAGCTTGCGCTCGC
Organism: Myxococcaceae bacterium; assembly: GCA_035622755.1. Taxonomy (GTDB): domain Bacteria; phylum Myxococcota; class Myxococcia; order Myxococcales; family Myxococcaceae; genus JADGRA01. The sequence goes on along the minus strand of DASPUU010000099.1, from coordinate 569 downwards.
GGAGCACGGCCTCCACCGCCGGTGCGTCGTTCGCGCTCGCGCGTCGCAGCTTGACCTCCAACCGTCCTCCAGGTGGGCCGCGCTCGGGCGGCGTGGGAGTGGCCAGTCTAACGAAGCATTCCGGACATTCGCCTCGGGGGCGAGGTGCGGGGCTCTCCTGAGCTGTCGCACATCCCCCGGTCCGGGGAGGGCTCAGCGCCCGGCGGCGTGCTCCCGGGCGAGCCCGGCGTCGAGGGAAGCCTTGGCCTCGACGATGCGCGTGCGGACCTGGTCGCGGAAGGCGGCGACGTCCCCGGCGAAGGCCCCCGGGTCGACCGGCTCGAGCACCCGCACCCGGCAGTCGGCCCGCCCGCGGAGGACCAGCCCGTGCTTGGGGAGGACGTCGGCCGTGCCGGCCAGGACGATGGGGATGAGCGGACAGCCCTTGGCCAGCGAGAGCCGGAAGGCGCCGTCCTTGAAGGCCTTCACCTCGCCGTCCGGGCTCCGCGTTCCCTCCGGGAAGAGCAGCACCGGGACGCCGCGGTCCAGCCACCGCTCGCAGGCGACCATCATCCGGCCGATGGAGTCGG
>DASPUU010000098.1:0-3388 GCA_035622755.1 Myxococcaceae bacterium | reverse complement strand
CACAGCCGGGCCATGGACGACGCCGCCGTCGCCTGGCGGGAGACGCTCCGGCGCCTGAGCTGGAGACCTCCGCGGGTGATGCTGGTCGCCAACGCCACCGGCCGGGTGGTCACTGCCGAAGAGGATCCGGCCGAGCTGCTCGCCGGCCAGCTCACCGGGACGGTTCGCTGGGCGGCAACGATGAGAACACTGGCCGCGGTTGCCACGGGGTGGCGGGTCTTCGGCTCCGGCCGGGTGCTGCGCGGGCTCTGCATCGCCAACGTGGGGGATCGCCTGCCCGTGCTCCTGGAGGAGGACGCCACCGAGGTCCGCTGCGCATGAAGGCTCGGTGCCTCCAGCCGTCGGTGCTCGACGCGGACGGGCTGCAGCGGCTGCTGCCCCATCGCCCGCCCCTGCTTCTCGTCGACGGGGTGGATGCGGTGGGCGAGGACCCTCCCAGCCTCCGGGCGCACAGGGACATCCGCGCCTCGGAGCCGGTCCTGGCCGGCCATTTCCCGGGTCGGCCGGTCTGGCCGGGGGTGTACACCATCGAGGGGCTCGCCCAGGCCTGTGCGCTGCTCGGTGCGCTGCGCTCGACCGGCTCCGCTCCCGCCAGCGGCACGCGACCGGCGGTGTTCCTCGCCTCGGTCGACGTCAAGCTCACCCGCCCCGTGCTCGCCGGCCATCGTCTGGACTACCGCGTGGTGTGGACGCACTCCATCGGCACGGTCCACCGCTTCTCGGTCGAGGCCCTGGTGGGCGGCCGAACGGCGGCGCGAGGGACGCTCCTTCTCGCCGAGGAGAAGGAGCGATGAGGCCGCGTTGGACCCGGCGCACGAAGCTGGCGGTGGTCCTCCTGCTGGCTGCCTGCGGCTGTGCGCCGAGGCTCGTCTGGTCGGGACACGACCCCGGGCGGGAGCTCCACGCCCAGGTCTTCGCGGGTGGCGACCAGGAATGGGTCCGTGCCGGCGGCGAGGAGGGCCGGCACTACGACCGTGTTGCCACCGAGGCCATCGTCTTCTCCCGCGAAGGGGCCCGGGTGGCCTATGCGGCTCTGGACCATGGCCGGTGGTGGATGGTCGTCGGCACCCTGCGCCTCGGACCCTGGGACGGCGTGGCCGAGCCCCGCTTCAGCCCGGACGGGAGGCGGCTCGCCTTCCTCGCGCAGACCGGGGACGGCTGGCAGGTGGTGGTGGACGGGACGGCGGGCGCCCGCTTCGAGGCCATCCAGGGAAGGACGCTCCAGTTCAGCGCCGACGGAGCGCACGTCGCCTACGTGGCGAACGAGGGCGTGTGCTCCCGGATCGTCGTCGATGGTGACCCGGGCGAGTGCCGGGAGCGCATCCGTGCCCTGCGCGTCACCGGCGCCGGAACGGTGGCGAGCGTCGTCCGAGAGGGAGCGCAGGAGCGGTTCCTCCTCGGACGGACGCTGGGACCGCCGGTCGACGCCATCGGAGACTGGACGGTGACCGACGACGGGCGCCGTGTCGCCTACGCCGCTCGCACCGGCACGAGGTGGACGGCGGTGGTCGACGGCGTCGGCTCCCCGGACTGCGACCGCGTGCACTCCCTGGTGTTCGGTGATCGCGGCCGCCGTGTCGCCTGGGTTTGCCGCCGGGACAATCGGTCAGCGGTGGTCATCGACGGAGTCCAGGGCGAGCCCCATCCGCTGGTCTCCTCGCCGGTGCTCGCCGCGCAGGCCCCGGACCATGCCTATGTCGCCCGTGACGGCCGGGGTGCCTGGGTCCGCACCGGGAGTGCCCTGCTCGGGCCGTACGCCGAGGTGGCCGCCCTCCGGGTGGCCAGCGGAGGAGGGATGGCATTCCTCGCCCGGCTGGGGGGCCAGACGCGCGTGGTGCACGCCGGCGAGGAGACGCTCCTCTCGGCGCCGGTCGAGGAAAGCCTCGTCCTCTCCGAGGACGGGAGACACTGGGCGGTCATCGACGGGGATCCACGCGTCCGGCAGCTCTGGCTGACCATCGACGGGAGAAGGGTGCGGCGGGTGACGGCGGACGAGGTCTTCGCCGGGACCCGCGGGGGGCTCGCCCCGTGGCTCAGCCGTCAGCTCCGCGCGGCATGCCAGAGAGATGCGAGCGGGGGAGGAATCTGAGGATGGGCACGGAGACCTTCCGCGTGGACGCGCGGGCCTGCATCCGCTGCGGCGCCTGCGCCACGGCCGCGCCAGCGCACTTCAGCCTGTCCGCCGGCCCGGCCAGGCTGGTGCGGTCCCCGGCGGGTGGGCGGGAGCGCGCCGCCTGCCGGTCGGCGGCGGCCCTCTGTCCCACTCAGGCCATCGCCGAGCCCGAGCCGGTCGCGGACGCTTTCCTGGCGCTCGAAGGACCCGGTGGCGAGGCCCACCTCTATCCGGAGATTTTCTCCGTCGCCGAGTGCGCACGCTGGAGGGTCGCCTCGGTGCCCTGGCATCGCTTCCACCCGGCGCAGGCGACCGCGGAGCTCTGTGCGGTGGTGCGCGCGATGGCCTATTCGGAGCAGGCGACCTTCTCCGCCACCCAGCGGTTCATGGCCGCGTTCTCCGACGACCCAGACTTCTCGCAGTGGATCTCGGTGTGGTTCTACGAGGAGACCAGGCACCCGATGGTGCTCCTCCGCTGGCTGGTGCTGGCCGGCGAGGAGCCGGGCGAAGACTTCGTCCGGAGCGGCCGCGTCTCGGCCCCTTTCATGAAGTCGCGCATCGGGACGCTGGTGACCAACGTCATCTCGGAGCTGGTCGCCGCCCAGGCCTACCTCGACCTGGCCCGCGCCTCGCCCGAGCCGCTCCTCGCTGCGCTGGCCCAGCGCATCGGGGCCGACGAAGCGCGGCACGCGGCGAGCTTCTTCACCTACGCGCGGCGGGCGCTGGAGCGCGCCGTCGATGCGGAGCGCGAACGGCTCGACGTCCTCAAGGTGCTCCACTTCTGGCTTCACGAGAGCCAGAGCGTCAGCCACCCGGTGAACGAGACGATGGAGAAGCTGCACGGCCTGCGGCCGGAGGACGGCCCGCTGCCGCCGTTCGCCCTTCCTCGTCGGCGGATGGCGCGGGTCATCGGCTTGCTCGCCGGATTGCCCCTGGACTCACCCGAGGACCTTGCCGACGTGCTCATCGAGCACACCCGGCGGGTCCACACTGCCTCCGTGCGGTGACGGGGCGGCGGCCCTGTCCCTTCTCACTGGGTGACCGGCGTGCGGGTGCAGTCGTCGGTGAGCGTGATGCGGGCGCTGGGAGCGGCCACCATCTCGAAATCGGACACCTGGAGGAGCGCCAGGTCGTGCGACCCGATGTACGCCGCGGCGCTGGCGTCCATGGTCAGGGGGATGTTGCCGCCGTCGTCGAGGAACATCCCGTAGGTCTGGAGCGCCACCGCCACCGCCCGGGCGGCGGCATTGGGGAGCGTGGAGACGTCGAAGCTCG
>DASPUU010000097.1:0-8447 GCA_035622755.1 Myxococcaceae bacterium | reverse complement strand
CGAGCTTCCCCCGGCGAAGATGCCCTCCTCGCGCGCCAGCCGGCGCGCCGCGGTGAAGCACTGCTGGTCATCCACCTGGCGGACCTCGTCGAGCACGGAGAAGTCGAGCGCCTTGCAGAGCATGTCCTCGCCGATGCCCTCCACCTTGTAGACGTGCGGCTGGGGGAGCTTTCCGGTCTGGAAGTAGCCCTGGTAGACGCTGCCCACCGGATCCACCCCCACGTTGCGCAGCCCGGGCTTCCTTTCCTTGAGGAACCGGCCGGCGCCGCTCATCGTCCCGCCCGTTCCCAGCCCGGCCACGAAGACGTCGATGGTCCCGTCGGTCTGCTCCCAGATCTCGGGTCCGGTGGTGACGTAGTGGGCCTCGATGTTGTCCGGGCTGTGGTACTGGTTGAGGTAGAAGCTGCCCGGCGTCTCGCGGGCGATGCGCTTGGCCGTCTCGTAGTAGCTCTGCGGGCTGTCCGCCGGAACGTTGGTCGGCGTCACGACCACCTGGGCGCCGAGCGCCTTGAGCCGGTTGATCTTCTCGGTCGACATCTTGTCCGGCATGGTGAAGATGCAGCGGTAACCCTTGACCGCCGCAGCGATGGCGATGCCCATCCCGGTGTTGCCCGAGGTGTTCTCGACGATCGTCCCCCCCGGCCGGAGCTTCCCCTCGCGCTCCGCCTTCTCGATGATGTGGAGCGCCATGCGGTCCTTGATCGAACCGCCCGGGTTCATGAACTCGCATTTGAGCAGCACCGTCGCGTCCTGGGGACCGACGGCCTTGTTCAAGCGGACGAGGGGGGTGCGACCGATGGCGGCGAGGATGTTGGAGTGGACGTTCATGGGCGCCGGCCAGGGTACCACCGAGCGCTGCCGCGGCGCGGGCGCGCCTCCTCCCCGGCGATCACTCCGGTGCGGAGGCGAAGACGAGGGCCACCGGCGCCGCGGCGGGACGAACCACCGGGCAATCCACCCACCTCAGCTCTCCCGGGCCGCCGTCCACGGCCAGCTCGAAGACGGCGGCGCCGTTGTCGCCTCCGACCGAGCCGGCGTAGACATGGCCCACCGGATCCGCGGCGAGCGAGATGGGATTGATTCCGGCGTAGGGGAGGGGAGTGTCCAGCCGGTCAAGCGCACCGCTCTCGGGGTCGATGCTGACCGAGTAGACGGTGTTGTCCTGGTAGGCGGTGAGGAAGACGAAGCGCCCGGTCGCTTCCAGGGCCATGGCGCTGGCATCCTGGTTCACGTACCCGAGCGCCGCGTGGGTCAGCGTTCCGGCATTGGGATCGATCCGGAAGACGTCGATGACTCCCCTGCCCAGCGCCAGCACGAGATTCCCCGACGGGTGGACACTGAGCGCTCGGGCGGTGCCGATGGTGCCCGCCGTCGAGCCGGCATCCGGCGAGACGATGCCCGTGGTCGGGTCGACGGGGTAGGCAGACACGGAACCGGTGGGAGTGGTGCCGTCGGCGGTGATCAGGAACCGTCCCGACGGATGCATGGCCACCGCCTGGGGAGGCGCGGGGAGGAGAAAGGGTGAGCCCGGCACGGGGCTGAGCGTGCCCGCCCCCGGGTCCACTGCCAGGCTCGAGACGTAAGACCCGGCATCCCCGCCGTGGGCGACGTAGATGAACCGACCGTCGGGCGCGGTGGCGATGCTCATCGGGGACTGGGCCGTGGCAAAGGGTGAGCCCGGCACGCCGGCCAGGCCGGGCAGCGCGATCTGGAACACCGACACGTCGTCGGAGGCGAAGTTGGCGACGAAGACGAATCTGAACCACGGATCCACCGCCACCGCCACCGGCTCCGAGCCAGCCAGGTAGGCTCCCTTGAAGAGCTCTCCCGTGCTCCGCTCCCAGGCGAAGGCGGAGATGGAGTCGGCGTCCGAGTCGGCGGTGATGACCAGGCCGTTCACCTCCCGGGGAAGCCGCGGGCGCAGCGACAGGAAGGCAGAGGAGCTGCCCCCGCCCGTCGTGGCGCTGATGTTCACCGCCACCGGGCAAGGGATCTGTTCCGTCGGGGGAAGGTACTGGGTCGTCGGACCCTGGAGCGCGCTCAGTGCCCCGGGCCCGCTCAGCGACCACTGGACGGTGGGGCCGATGCCGTCGGGGACGATGGCGGTCAGCGTGTGCGGGGCGTCGCCGATGTAGGCCACGGTGTCGGAGGGGTCGACGCGGACGGCGGCGGGGGGCGTGCACCCCAGGAGCAGCACCGAGACCAGCCCTGACCGGATGAGGACAGATCGACCGAGCATGACCCCCTCGCCCTCCGCCTCCCCTCGACGCCCATCCTCCTTCGCCCTCCGATGCAACGCCAGCCCCCGGCAGCGAGCGGCGTCCGCGAGGGGGGCGTGCGTGCGGGGCCAGGGTGGTCGACGCCGCGTGCGCCCGTGTAGCCTCCGTCGGACGATGGATCTCGAGGCCGCCCTGCGCGACCAGGTTGCCCGGGCCACCGGCCGTCCCCAGGACGGCGCCCCCGTGCTCCGCCTAAAGGGGGACGCGAGCAACCGCTGCTACCTGCGCGTCGGCACCTGGCCGGACAGCCTGGTGGTCATGGTCCTGCCCGAGCTGGCCCGGACCAGCGAGGAGGCCTCGGGCAGCGCCGTTCCATCCGAGCTCCCCTTCGTCGACGTCCAGCGGTACCTGGCGCGGCTCGGCGTCCGGGTGCCGGCCATCCTCCGCCACGACGAGGGGGCCGGGATGCTCGTCCTCGAGGATCTCGGCGACGTCACCCTGGAGAGAGCGCTCCTCGGGCAGCCGGCGGAGGAGCTCTACCGGGCTGCGGTCGACCTGCTCGCCCGGCTGCGGGCGGCCGCCGAGGCCGCGCCGGCGCCGGACAGCATCGCCTTCCGGCGGGCCTTCGACGAGGAGCTCTACCTCTGGGAGCTCGACCATTTTCGCCAGTGGGGCCTGGAGGCCTGGAGCGGCCGGACGCCCACCGCCGGCGAGCGGGAGGTCCTCGAGCAGGCCTTCCGCAGCATCGCCCGCCGGCTGGCCGGGGCACCGAGGGGCTTCACACACCGCGACTACCAGAGTCGCAATCTGATGCTCACTGGGGGCGAGCTGGTGGTCATCGACTTCCAGGATGCGCTCCAGGGTCCGCGGGCCTACGACCTGGTGGCGCTCCTGCGCGACAGCTACGTGGCCCTGGACGACGGCTTGGTGGAGGCGATGCTCGACCGCTACCTGGCGGTCCTGGCACCCGGGGGCGCCAGGCGGGCCGACCGGGTCGAGTTTCGCCGCTACTTCGACCTGCTCACCCTCCAGCGCAAGCTCAAGGACGCCGCGCGCTTCGAGTTCATCCACCGGGTGAAGCACAACCCGGGATTCCTCCCCCACATCCCCCAGTCGCTGGCCTACGTGCGCACCGCCTTCGAGCGCCTCGCCGACGACGCCGCCGTGCTCGCTCTGCGGCGCGTGGTGGGGCGCTACCTCCCCGAGCTGGCGTGAAGGCGCTGGTGCTCGCCGCCGGCTTGGGAACGCGGCTTCGCCCGCTTACCGAGGTGTGGCCCAAGCCGGCGCTGCCGCTGCTCGGCCAGCCCCTCCTCCGCTACGCCCTGGCCATCCTCGCTCGGGCGGGCGTCACCGGGCTGGGCCTGAACACCCACCACCTGCCCGAGGTGATGGCGCGGGTGGCCAAGGAGGAGGCAGCCCGGGCGGCGATGTCGCTCAGCCTGTTCCACGAGCCGGCCATCCTCGGCACCGGCGGTGGAATCCGCGGGATGAGGCGCGCCGTGGAATCCGAGGAGGCCTTCCTGGTTTGGAACGGCGACGTGCTCTTCGCGCCCGATCTCGCCCCGGTCGTCGCCGAGCACCGGACCCGGGGCGCGGATGCGACCATGCTCCTCCTCCCCATGCCGGCGGGCGAGCGGTACGCCTCGGTGGAGGTGGACGCCGATTCTGCCGTCCGGCGCGTCGCCGGGCGCGGGCCGGGCGGGCCGGAGCTCGTCCCCTGGCACTTCTCCGGCGTCCACGTGCTCTCGCCCCGCATCTTCGCCGCCTTCGCCCTGGAGGGAGCGGAGGACATCAACCGCGACGTCTACCCGCGGCTCCTGGCCGCCGGCGGGCGGATCCACGGGGCCGTGCGCCGGGCGCCCTGGAGCGACGTGGGCACCGCCGGCCGCTACCTGGCCGCCCAGCGAGCGCTCCTGGAGGGTGGATTCGGCGACGCCTTCGGCCCGGCCTCACCCCTGGAGCGGGCGCGGAAGGTCGACGGCTCCTGGCTCGTGGAGGGGGCCCGCGTCGAAGGCACCCTGCGGGCGCCGGTGCTCCTCGACGCGGGGGCGGTCGTCGAGCGGGGCGCCCGCGCCGGGCCCAACGTCTACCTCGGCCCTGGGGTGCGCGTGCCGGCCGGGTGCTCCCTGGAGGATGCGGCGCTGCTCGGCGGAGAGGTGCCGCCCGGTGGCCTCCGGGCGGCCGTGCTCTGGGCCGGGGGCCGTCTCTCCGCCTGAGGGCTCAGGACGAGGCGGCGGGCCGCGTCCGGCGGACCCAGTCCTCTCGGAGGACGGACATGGCCAGCGAGTCCACGAAGCGTCCGTCGTGGAAGTGGTGCTCGCGCAGGGTTCCCTCGTGGACGAAGCCCACCGCGCGGTAGGTGCGGATGGCTCGCGCGTTGTAGGCGTAGACGTGGAGCTCGACCCGGTTGAGCCCGAGCGTCCCGAAGGCGTGGTCGAGCACGAGCTCGGTCGCCTCGCGGCCCAGCCCCTGCCCCCAGCGGCTCTTTTCCCCGACGAAGATGCCGAACACGGCGCGCCGGTCCTTCCAGAAGATGGTGTCCAGCCCGCACGCTCCCACCAGGCTGCCGGTGGACCGCTCAACGATTCCCAGCACCACCCGGTCCTGAGCCCGGGTCAGCGTTTCCAGGAAGGCGTGCTCCGCTTCCAGGGTCAGAGGCTGGAAGGTCGCCAGCCCCTCGCGCACCTCCGGGTCGTTGAGCCAGCGCACCAGCGACGGCGCGTCCGACCGTTCGAGCGGCCGCAGCGCCACCCGCTCTCCCACGAGGAAGGCGATCCCCGGCGGCTCTTGCTCCGCCACCGCTCAGGACTCCCGGTAGCGGGCGAGGATGCAGGTCACGTTGTCGTTGCCCCCGGCGTTGTTGGCCAGCTCGATGAGCTGCGAGCAGGTGGCATCGAGGTCGTCGGCGACGGCCACTGCCGCCACCAGCGCCTGCTCGCTCACCATCCCGGAGAGCCCGTCCGAGCAGAGCAGGAACAGGTCGCCGTCGCGGGGATCCAGCCGCTCGACGTCGACCTGGACCGAATCCTTCATCCCCAGCGCCCGGACGATGACGTTCTTGTGCGGGAAGGCGTCGATCTCCTCGGCGGTGAGCTTCTTCGCCTTGAGGTAGTCGTTGAGGAGCGAGTGGTCCTCGGTCATCTGCTTCAGGCCGCCGTCGCGGAGGCAGTAGGCGCGGGAGTCCCCCACGTGGCCGACGTAGGCCGCCTCCGACGTGAAGTGGAGCGAGACGATGGTGGTTCCCATTCCCCGGTAGTTGGTGTCGCTGTTGGCTGCCTCGTAGATGCGCGTGTTGGCCAGCTTGATGCCGGTGGCGAGCCGGTTCTCCTCGTAGTTCCGGGTCCGGTCCATCTTGAAGGGCCATGTGAGCTCGGCGTCCTTCGACGTCCGACGGTAGAACTCGGCCAGCTCCTCGATGGCGATGCGCGAGGCGATCTCGCCCGAGGCGTGGCCGCCCATCCCGTCGGCGACGCAGTAGAGCTGCTCGTCGGGGAGCAGGAGGAAGGCATCCTCGTTGTGGTTGCGCTTCATCCCGACGTGACTGCGGCCGGCGACCTCGATGCGCATGGGCGTCGAGCCACGCTACCAAGCCCGGTCCAACGGGGGCAAAGCGAGTCGACGTCCGGTCCACGGCCGAGGGCTGGTCAACCGCGGCCCGCTCGGGCTTGCTTCAGGCTGGTCCCGACATGCTCCGGCCGCTCGACCCCGCGCTTCACCTGGTGCTGGTGGCGCCGCAGATCCCACCCAACACCGGCAACGTTGCCCGGCTGTGTGCGGTCACCGGATGCCGCCTCGAGCTCGTCGAGCCGCTCGGCTTCTCCATTGCCGACCGGGAGCTGAAGCGCGCCGGCCTCGACTACTGGGACAAGGTGTTCCTCGCCCTCCACCCGGACTGGCAGGCCTACGTCACCGCACACCCGGCCGCCCGCCGCTTCCTCTTCACCACCCGGGCTGCGACAGGCCTGTGGGAGGTCCGCTTTCGCCCCGGGGACCATCTGGTCTTCGGCTCGGAGTCGGAGGGGCTGCCCGACTCGATCCTGGCCGGCGGCGACGGCGTTCCGGTGGCCATCCCCCTCCTCCCCACCCGGCGTAGCCTCAACCTCTCCACCGCCGCCGGCATCGCCACCTACGAGGCGCTGCGGCAGCTCGGCTAGACTCCGCTCGAGGGGGAGCCGCCCCCCCTGGGAACCGGTCATGGAGCTCCACGCATCGCTGCCGCCGCCCGCGACCGAGGCGCTGTTCCGCGCCGCGCGGGACCAGGCCACCGGCTGGCTGACCCTCTCCGCGCACGGGGCCGAGTCCCGCCTCTATCTCCAGGCCGGCGACGTGGTCGGCGCGCGGCTCGGCTTCGGCTACCAGACTCTGGCGCAGGCGCTCTTCGCCTCAGGGATTCTCGACGCCGGGGCGCTCGACGTCCTCTGGTCCCGCGGCGCGCTCGCACCCGGCTCGGCGGAGCTCCTCGAGGCCTCCGGCGGAGATCCGGGACGTGCCTCGGAGCTGCAGATGCTGGCCTCGGTCAGGCGCCTGGCGACCCTCACCCCCGAGGCCAGCTTCATGCCCGCCCTGGTGGACGTGGTCATGCCCCGGGTCGCCGGAGCGCGGGTGGTGCGGGCCGCCTTCGAGGCGCTCGGCCCGTTGCCGCCGGATGCCATCGTCTGCTGCCGTGATGCCCCGGCCTGTGCCGGCTGGCTCCTCCGCGAGGAGGAGGGCGCCTTCCTGCTCGAGTTCAGGGGGTTTCGGCCGGCCGGCGAGCTGCTCCTCCAGGAGGCTGCGCTGCTCAGGCTTCTCCAGCACGACGGTCTGGTGGAGATCCTGGACACCGAAGGGTGGCAGGCCCGCGCCGTGGCGGAGCGCGAGGCGGAGGTTCGCCGCGCGGACGAGGAGGCCCGGCGCCTGGCCGCGCGGGCCGCCATCGAATCGGCCCGCCTGGCGGAGGAGGCCCGCCGTAACAGCCAGCGGGAGCGGGCCGAGCAGGCGCGCCGTGCCCTGGAGGCCGCTCGCGCCGCGGAGGCGGCCTGGCGGGACGCCCAGGCGCACGGGGTCCGCGAGACCCCCATCGAGGAGGCCCTGGCGGACACGGTGGTGCGGGGACGCCCCACCACCGTCGAGGAGACGGATCCGGCCCTCCTGCGGTCGATCGAGGCCACCGACCCTGCCTTTCCACAGCCGGGTATCGAGGCGGCCGCGGAAGCGGCTGCGGAGCGCGGTGCGGACGTCCCGCGCCTCACCGCTCCGCGCTCGCTCGACGCGTCGGTCCTGCCCGAACCGGACACGCTGCGGCCGGTGGTCGTCCCGGGGGCACAGCGCGACACCCTGAAGTCCTTCCCCGTCGCCGCCGACCAGCCGCCGCCCCCCGTGCGCCACGACACCGAGGAGGCCTTCGCCCTCGACGAGGCGGCAGCCCTGGGGCATGGGACGGGCCGGCGCCGCGACACGCTCAAGCCCCTGCCGCCCACCGACGAGCCCCTCGGGCCCCCGGAACGGCCCCCGGGCGCGACGCCGGTGCCGTTCGTCTTTCCCGCCGAGGGCGGGGAGAGCCGGAAGCGCGACACGCTCAAGCCCTTCCCGGCCCCGGGCGAGCCCGATGGGACGGAGCGCCCGCCCGGTGCGACGCCGGTGCCCTTCGTCTTTCCGGCCGAGGGCCCCGGTGGCGGGCGCCGCGACACGCTCAAGCCGTTCCCGGCGCCGGAGGCGTCCCAGGCCCCCGTCGACCAGCCACCTCCCTCGACGCCGGTCTGGGGGTCGGAACACGACGACCGGGCGGCGGCGGACACGCTCCTCCGGGCGGCCGAGCGGGTCGAGGTCCTTCCCGTGCCCGCGCCGGGCGACGTCGAGCCCATCCTCCTCGGCCCGGATGCGGAGATCGAGCCTGGAAAGAGCGCGGACGAGCTGGTGGCGGAGATGACCGAGGCGCTCCGGCGGTCCGGCGCGGCGACGTCGACCGAGGCATGGCTGGCTGCCACCGAGGGCGTCGTCTCGGGGTCCGCATCGCCGCGCGCCCCGGCCGTGCCGGCGGGAACCGAGGCCCCCCGGCCCCCGCTCCAGCTGGGCCCGGTGACGGGGCCGGGAGACAACCTCTGGCGGCTGGTCGAGCCTCCTCCTGCGGACGCGCCCGGCCCGGCCAGCTCCTTCGAGGAGGCGCTGGCCAACGTCGACGCTCACCTCTCCTCGCTCGTCGGCCTCCAGGAGGCTCCCACCCAGCCGGCGGCGCGCGCCGATGTTCCGGTC
>DASPUU010000096.1:0-8639 GCA_035622755.1 Myxococcaceae bacterium | reverse complement strand
CCGCGCGCGCCGGAGGGTGGCCGCCGGGGTGGGCGGGATCTCGGTCAGCTTGTAGTCCGGGTGGAAGGCGGTGAAGTGCAAGGGAACGTCGGGGCCGAGGTGCTCGGCCATCCACCTCGACAGCGCGGTCAGCTCCGCGTCGCCGTCGTTCTGGCCGGGGATGAGCAGCGTGGTGACCTCGAGCCAGGTCCGGGTGTGGTGCCGCACGTACTCGAGCGTGTCCAGGACCGGCCGGAGATGGGACAGGGTCAACCGGGCGTAGAAATCCTCGGTGAAGGCCTTGAGGTCGACATTGGCCGCGTCCATGGCTGCGTAGAACTCGCGGCGCGGGTCGGCATGCATGTATCCAGCGGTCACGGCCACGGTCTGCACGCCGTGCGCGTGGCAGGCCTCGGCGACGTCCAGGGCGTACTCGGCGAAGATGACCGGGTCGTTGTAGGTGAACGCCACCGACCGGCAACCGAGCTCGACGGCCCGGCGGGCGATCTCCTCGGGTGTCGCCCGGTCCTGGAGCCGGTCCGCCGCGCGTGCCTTGGAGATGTCCCAGTTCTGGCAGAAGCGGCAGCCGAGATTGCATCCGGCGGTGCCGAAGGAGAGAACGCTCGAGCCGGGAAAGAAGTGGTTGAGCGGCTTCTTCTCGATGGGGTCGACGCAGAAGCCCGAGCTGCGGCCGTCGGTGGTGAGCACCATCCGGTCGCCCTGGCGTTGCCGGACGAAGCAGAACCCCCGCTGGCCCTCGGCCAGCCGGCAGTCCCGTGGACAGAGGTCGCACTGGATGCGCCCATCCTCGAGCCGGTGCCACCATCGAGCGCTGCCCGGAGCCCTCATCCCCGGTCCTCCCTCGACGGCTCGACGACGGCGAAGGCACCGTAGCCGACGACTCGCTCCGGGTCTCCGGCCGTGTCCCCGGAGTTGCGCAGGTCGAGCAGATGGATGGAGAACCCGCGTCGACGCGCGGCCAGCACCAGGCCGGCCAGGGGCCGGCAGCCACAGGCCCGCTCGGGGCCGAGCGCCTCGGGCTCCTCGGCGAGAATGAGCCGGGCCGTCGCGGCGTCGACCCGTCGGGCCTCGGCTGACGGGAGGTCATGGGAGAGGTCGCTGCTCACCAGCACCAGCGTGTCCGGGAGGCCCCAGGCGAAGTCGACGACCTCGGCCACCTCCCCGGCGCTCGCGCGGCCGACCGCCAGGGGAACCACGGTGAAGCCCTCCGGCAAGAGGCGCTGGAGGAACGGGAGCTGGACCTCGAGGGAGTGCTCGCGCCGGTGCGGCGCCTCCCGCTGACTCACCTGGGGGAACCGTCCGGCCCAGGCGGCGGCGTCGCCATCCACCGGGACCACGCCGAGCGGCGTGGCCAGCCCGGAGACCTCGGGAAGGGCGAGCCCCGGGTGGTCGACGTGATGGGAGGGTCCGAGCAGGACCACCCGGGCCGCACGGGGCGACAGCGTCCGGAGCTGGACATAGCCGCTGGCCGCCACCGGCCCGGAGTAGATGTACCCGGCGTGCGGGACGACCAAGGCTCGCAGCCGGCCGTGCAAGGCGGCCGGACGCGCGCGCGCCAGGTACCCGTCGATCGCCTCTCGCAGGCGCTCCGGCTCCGCCGGATAGAAGGAGCCCGCCACCGCCGGCGGCCGGATGCTGGATGGTGATGCTCGCGGGCGATGGCTGGACACTGGTTTCTTATTTCTAACAGTGCGCGCGCCCCGGTGCCCGCCGCCGGAGATGGCCGGCGGAACCTCACGCTCGACACGGACCGCCTTCCCTGCTGTACACCCTTGCTCCATGAAGCCGACCACGCTCGTCGCCACCCTGCTCCTGGCGGGCTGGACCTCCAGCCAGGCGAGCGTCTCCTCGGCTCCGGCCCGCCCCCTGTCGCTGCTCGGGACGACCGGGAGGGGTCCGGTGACCATGGACTACCTCGGCTACGAGCCCGCGTCGGACACCGTCTGGGTGCCGGGGGGAAATACCGGCAAGGTCTTCGTCCTCGATGCGGTGTCGGAGGCGGTCCACGAGGTGAGCGGGTTTCCGACGCGGGAGCAGGACGGGCGTATCCTCGGCCCGAGCTCGGTCACCTTCGGCCCGCGCGCGGCCTACATCGGCAACCGGGCCGACGCCTCGGTCTGCGCGGTGGATCTCGCCACGCGACAGCGGGGCGCCTGCGTGACCCTTCCTTCGACCCCGGACGGCCTGGCCTACGTGGAGAGCACGCAGGAGGTCTGGGCGACGCTGCCGCGCGTGAAGGGCATCGCCGTCCTGGCCGCCTCCCCGTCCGGGCTGTCGGTCACCGTCCAGGCGCAGCTCGACGGGATCCCCGAGGGCTTCGCGGTCGATACCCGGCGGGGGCGCTTCTACACGAACCTCGAGGACCGCGACGAGACCTTGGCCATCGACCTCGGCTCGCGGGCGGTGGTCGCGCGGTGGAAGACGGGCTGCGGGAAGAACGGTCCGCGCGGGCTGGCGCTGGACTCCGCCCGGGGCATGCTCTTCGTCGCCTGCACCGACGGCTTCGTCGTGCTGCTGCTCGAGCGGAACGGCTTCCAGCTGGCGGGGCTGGTGACCGGCGACGGCGTCGACAACCCGGCCATCGTCCCGGAGCTGAGGCGCCTGTTCGCCGCCGCGGGTCGCTCCGGCACCCTCTCCTTCGTGGCCTATGACGACGCCGGACGCCTGTCCCTCCTCCGGCGGCTGGCGACCGCGCCCGGCGTCCGGGTGGTGGTCGCCGACAAGCGCGGCAAGGCCTTCGCCGCGGACTCCGCCTCTGGACGCATCTGGATCGCCGGCCCGTAGGCCAGGAATCGACGATGGCCTCTCCGGAGCTTCCCGACCCGGCCGACCTGGCAGCTCGCCAGCTGCGGCGGGACCTCCGCCGGCTCGGACACCACCCGCACCTCCTCGCGCACAAGCGCGAGAGGATGGCCGTCTCCCCGTTCGGCTTTCTCCGGGGCACGGCGCCGCTCTTCTACGAAGCGCTCCGACGGGTGCCACGGCTGGCCGCCGGGCCCAAGGGCACCGGGTGGCTGGTGGGCGACCTGCATCTGGAGAACTTCGGCGCCTACCGGCCCGAGCCGGTGGCGACGGAGGGCACCTCGCCGAGGGTCGTCTTCGACGTCAACGATTTCGACGACGCCTTCGTCGGGCCCCAGCGCCTGGACGTGCTCCGCCTGCTGACCAGCACGCTCCTCGCCGGCCGTGACTGGGGGCTGACGACGCCGGAGGCGGTGTCCGCGGCGGAGGTCATCCTCGAGGGCATCCTCGCCGGCCGGAGCCTCGGCCGGCCCGGGCCCCACCCCTCTGCCGTCCGCGACCTCCTCGAGAAGGTCGCCGTGCGGTCCCGGCGCGAGCTGCTCGACCAGCGCACCCGCCGGACGTCCGGGGGCCGCCGGTTCGTCCGGGGGCCGCGCTACCACTCGCTGACGGCGCGCGAGCAGCGCCAGGCGCGGGTCGCCTTCGTCGCCTATGCCGAGGGTCTCACCGGGGAGGCGCGCGGGCACGCCGGCGCCTGGGAGGTTCGGGACGTCGCCTTCCGGCTCGCCGGAACGGGGAGCCTGGGTGGGCTTCGGATCGCCGTCCTCGTCGCCGGCAAGGGCGGCGTCGACGGCGGCTGGCTCTTCGAGATGAAGGAGGAGGGCGCCGCTGCGGGGAGGGCCTTCTCGGACGAGGCGCCCGAGCGTGGAGCCCATCGCGTGCTGGCCGCGCTGCGAGAATGTCCGGCGCACCCGCCGAGCATGGCGGGGTCGACCGAGTTCGCCGGCCGGTCGATGCTCGTCCGGCGGCTCACTCCCCAAGAGGACCGGATCGCCCTCGCCGAGCTGTCACCGAGCAAGAGGGAGTCCGCTCTCTTCCACCTGGGAGCGCTGGCCGGCGCCCTTCACCGGCGGGGTGCCAAGGACGCCCCGCGCTGGAAGGCGAAAAAGGCCCGGGTGCTCCTCGACAACGCCATCACCCTGGCCGGCCTGCACGAGGCGGCGGCGGTTCACTACGCGCTGCTCGCCGGCCCGAGGTGACCCGGTACCGGAGCTGCACCTTGCCAGACGGGAAGCTCCTGGACTCGAGGAGCTGGAGCGAGACCTCGGGGAGCCCGCTGGTGAAAAGAGGCCGGCCGGAACCGAGGACGAGCGGGATGACGTTGATCGTCAGCTCGTCGACCAGGCGTTCCTGGAGGAACCCCCGGATGAGCGCTCCTCCGTCGACGTAGATTCGCCGGACGCCCTCCCCCTCCAGCCGGTCGACGAGCGCCCGGGGTGGTCCCGCCCAGAGCTCCTCGCCATGGACGGGGCGTCCTGGACGGTGGGTGCAGACGATGACGCGCTTCTCGCCATAGGGCCAGGCCGGGAAGCCGAGCACCGTGTCGTACGTCCCGCGGCCGATGACGACCGCGTCGACGCCGGCGAAGAAGGCGCCGTACCCGTGCTCCTCGTCGTGGAACGGGTTCAGCCAGTCGAGGCCTCCGTCCGGCCGGGCGATGAACCCGTCCAGGCTGATGGCGATGAAGGCGGCGACCTGCATCCCGGGGCTACTTCCGGCGCCAGGCGCCGACCACCAGACCGAGGCAGGCGGCGGCCATGCTGAGCCCGACCAGGACGAGCGTGGCGAAGACCAGGGTCTCGGCGACCGGCGCGGCCCGGAACCCGGCGCCGGCGATGGGCGTGCCCTTGCTGGTACCGAGCACGGCGGAAACGGTGGTGGCCACCCAGTTGGCGTAGGTACCGAAGAGCAACAGGGCGCAGACGACCCTCCCGGCACGCTCCGAGAGTCGGAGCTCCGGCCAGGCCAGCCCGACCACCACCAGGAAGGTCCCGTTCATCACGCCTTCCAGGTGAGCAGCCAGGCCGGCCCGCGGATTGAGCATGGCCGGAACGAGGAAGCCGGAGATCAGGCCGAGAAGGAACAGCAGCAGTCCAGCGCGGAGGAGTCGTCGACGGATGTCCATGAGGGGCGGACCTTACCGTGATGCGGCTCACGTCCGGTGGATGAATGGTGCATGCTCGGCGCGGCTCTGCGGTGATGATCCGCGCACATCCGGGAAGAACGGACCCATTTCGCGGCCCGAGCGGCACCATCGTCCCCGGCAGCATCGCCGAGATCGCCCTTCAGCGGCTTGGCGGGGTCGATCAGTGGGTCATGATTCGCGGCAAGAGTATCGCCAACCCCGTCCTGGTTCTCTTGCACGGGGGCCCGGGGATTCCGGAGATGCGCCTCTTCCGGCACTTCAACTCCGCGCTCGAGGAGGGCTTCACCGTCGTCTACTGGGAGCAACGCGGCACGGACAAGTCCTTCGATCCAGGCATTCCCCGGTCGTCCATGACCGTGGCGCAGCTCCTCGCCGACCTCGACGAGCTCGTCGATGCGCTGCGCGCGCGCCTTGGCCATGACCGGGTCATCCTCTACGGGCACTCCTGGGGCTCCGCGCTCGGTGTCCTCTATGCGGCGCGGTGCCCTCACAAGGTCTCGGTCTACGTCGGCACGGGCCAGGTCGGCGACTGGCCGGCCAGCGAGGCGGCGTCCTACGCGTTCGTGCTCGCCGAAGCGACGCGTCGCCGGAACCGCCGGGCACTCCGCCAGCTGCGCGCCATTGGCCCGCCGCCTCACCCCGCCGAGAAGATGGAGATCGAACGGAAGTGGCTGGCGCGGTTCGAGGGGATCGTCCGAGGCGTACCACTCTGGAAGCTGGCCCGGATCATGCTCGGCGGCCCGGAGGCCTCGGTGGCCGACCTCCCGAACATCATCCGCGGCGTGAGATTCAGCCGAGCCTTGTGGCCCGAGGCATCGGCGCTGAATCTCGTCGAGAGGGTCCCGGCGCTCCGGATGCCTGTCTTCTTCTTTCTCGGGCGCCACGACCACGTCATCGATGCCACCACCAGCGCCGCGTACTTCGACAGGTTGACCGCACCCTCGAAGACGCTGCTGTGGTTCGAGGAGTCCGCCCACGAGCCACCGGCCGAGGAGCCGGCCAAGTTCCTTCAGGCGATGGTGGAGAGGGTGCGGCCGGCGGCTCTGGGATGAGCTGCCTCTCAGGACTTCGCCTTCTTCGAAGGTCTCGACTTGCCTGTGCTGTTGAGCGCGACCGCCTGGCGAACGAGAGCCTTGAACGCGGCCTCGTCGACCTCTTCTCCTTCGCGGATGTCGATGGCGCGGCGTGCATTTCCCTCGAGACTCGAGTTGAAGAGGCGGGCCGGATCCTTCAGGGACGCACCCTTCGCGAAGGTCAGCTTCACGACATTCTTGTAAGACTCGCCCGTGCAGATGATTCCGCCATGCGACCACACCGGGGTGCCCATCCACTTCCACTCCTCGACGACCTCCGGGTCTGCTTCCCGGATGAGCTGGCGCATCCTGCCGAGGGCTTTCCCGCGCCAGTCCCCGAGCTCGGCGATTCTTTTCGAGATGAGACTCGATGCCGACTCGCCTCCGCTCGCGCCCGACCTCTTCATGTTTTCATCCTAGTGCTTCCAGCGCCCCTCGCGCTGCAGTTCTAGAGGCGGACGGTCACCGTTCCGCGGAACTGGATGGGCTCGGAGGGGTGGACCATGTAGTCCCAGATCCCGCCCGGAAACTGCGCCGGCGATTCATTCTGGAGGCGCGACTGGTAGTAGTAGGTGATGTCGTTCACCTTGAAATTGAGCACGTTCAGGATCTCCAGGGTCAGCTTGACGCTCTTCGTCACCTGGTACGACAGCTGAGCATTGAGGAGCGTGCTCGAGGTCGACAGGATGGGCGTCCCGTTGGCCGGGCCGCCGCTTCCGCCGCAGGTGCCCTCCGTGCAGAGAACCCTCGGACCGAAGTAGCGAACGAACAGGCTCGCGGACCACGGACCGAGCTCGCGGAGGGTGACGCCGGCGGCCACGGTCCAGGCGATCGCCTCGGGCACGGGCTGACCCTTCAGCTCACCCGTGCCCGGGTCGTCCGCGGTGAAGACCGCCTGCGACCACGCGACGTTCAGGTCGAAGAGCAGCCAGGGCAAGGGCTGGTAGCTGTTCGCCCACTCCACGCCGATGCGTCGCGTCGGGGCCGAGGGACTGGTGGTCCCGTCGTCGGCGCTCCAGACGAGCTCGGAGTCGAGGTAGAGCAGCCAGACGTCGAGGGAGGACTGCAAGTGAGGAACGAGCTCCGTTCTGACCCCGACTTCCCCTCCCAGCGATTTCGGAAGGGGGGTCACCCGGGCGATGGGCGTACCGGTCTTGGCGTCCACGGTGGCAGTGATTCCACGGGCGTCGTTCGAGTGATACCCCTCGCCGAAGTTGAGGAAGAACTCGGTCCGCGCCCATGGGCCGAAGGTCAGCGTCGCCTTGGGCAGAAGGAGCCCGGCACTGGTCGTGCCCGAGTTCAGGGGATTGTTGGCCTTGACGTCGAAGGAGTAGACCGTCCCACGTAGCCCGAGGATGGCGTGGAGCCAGGGCGTGATGCGGGCTCCAACCTGACCCCACAGTGACCCGTTGGCCTCGAACACGCTGTCGAGGCTCCACGTGTTGAGACGCGTTCGGGCGGCGGTGGCAAACAGACCGATCGGATCGATCTGGTCGAGCCGAGCGTCCCAGCCGGCTTCCCAGGAGACGTCCACGCCCGCGAACGAGGAGTTCCAGGTCCAGCGTCCCGAGATTCCCTCGAACCAGCGGCGTTCCATCTGCTCCATCTGGTCGCCGTTGACCGGGTCGGAGAGGAAGTCGGTGAAGTTGGAGAAGAGCTCGAGGCCGTAGTTCACGACGTACACGGACGCGAGCAGTCGCCCCCCGGCCGCGTCACCCTCCCACCCAGCGGAGAGGCTGAAACGGTGCGTCCAGCCGCCGTCGGACGGGCTCAAGGACCCGAAGTAGCCAATCTCGCCTGCATCGATCGCGCGCTGGGGGACCTGGTTGGTCGCATTCCACTGACCCCAGTAGCCCATCCCCAGAAGCGTGAGGGCCCCGTTCCCGAGCGGTCGCGTCCATCGCAGGACGCCGTTGACCTTCCAGAAGGCCTCCGGGACTTCCCAGGGACCATTCTGATGCTCTCCCTCGAGGGCGAAGAGGAGCCTTCCGCCGCCGACCTCCGGCGATCCCGCCGCCAGCGCTCGGGCGTACTCGTACGAGCCGTAGGTCCCGAGGAGGAGCGTCTGGGGAAGCTCTCGCGCGTAGTAGATCCTCTCGGCGCCCGCCGAGGAGAAGTCGCCGTTCTCTGCGTAGTACGGCCCCTTCCAGTAGTCCGCGTGGGTGATCAGCTCGGGGATGACCCAGTTCAGATCCATGTATCCCTGGCCATGGGCGTTGGTGGGGAGGTTCACCGGAATTCCCTCGACGTAGGTCGCGAAGTCCGTCCCGTGGTCGAGGTTGAAACCGCGCAGGAAGTACTGATTGGCCTTCCCCGCGCCGCTGTGCTGCGTGACGATGAGGCCGGGGACGAGCTCCAGAACTTCTCCCGGCCGGAGCAGCGGACGGTCTTGGATGAGCTCGCTGGTGTAGGTGCCGGCGCTGGCCGAGGTCGAGGTGCCGACCTGGTTCAGGTAATGCCCCACCACCTCGATCTCCTCACCCATCACCGTCTTCGGCGGCGCGGGCTCGCCCTTCGGACGAGCTGGAGCGGCTCGAGTCGGTTCCTCCGGCCGCGCGACGGTCCCCCCGTCGAGGGAGACCGCAGTGCCCTGCTCGCCCAGTGCGCGGGCGGCGGGA
>DASPUU010000095.1:0-13183 GCA_035622755.1 Myxococcaceae bacterium | reverse complement strand
CAACCAGCTCACCGCCTGGGCCACCATCTCCACCTACCGCCTCAAGAGCCCGCCGTGACCGTCGCTCCGCCGCGGCGATGGCGCCTTCCCTCCTGGGCCCGGTTCGAGCTCCGGGGCTGGCAGCGGCTTCTCGGGCTGGTGCTCTTCGGGGTGCTGTGCTTCGTGAGCTTCGTCTCCCTGACTTTTCCGGAAGCGGCGCTCCGCGCCCGTCTCCAGGCGGAGGCGGACCGAGCCGGGCTGGTGCTGCGCATGGACGACCTCTCGGCGGGGCTGTTCGGCGCCACCGCCACCCGGGTCCGTCTGAGCCGGGCGTCGGATGCGGACGCGGTGCCGCTCGTCGTCGACCGGCTCACCGTGCGGCCGATGCTGGTGCCCTTCGGGCTCTCGGTGCGGGCGGCCCTCCTGGGAGGAACCGCCTCCGCCTCGCTCCCCCGCTCGGGGCGCTCGGTGCGCATCGCGCTGTCGGGCATCGACCTGGGGCGCTCGAACCTCAAGGCCTTCTCCGGCGTGGATGGGGAGGGCACGGTCGACGGGCAGCTGGCGCTCGACCTCCCGCCCGGACGCGGGGGCGAGCCGCAGCTGGCCAGCGCCTCCGGGGAGCTGCGGCTCACCGGCCGCGGGCTGCTCGTCCGCGGGGGGACGGTGACCGTCCCGGTGCTCGGGACCCCGACGCCGGTGGACCTTCCCCGGGCGGCGCTCGGCAATCTCGACGCGGCGGTGAGCTTCCAGGCCGGCGCCGGAACGGTGCAGGGCTTCCGACTCAAGGGAGACGACCTGGAGGCGACCGCCACCGGCACGGTGAAGCTCGCCCCGCGCGCGGAATACGTGGAGCTCGCCCTGGCGCTGCGGTTGAAGCTGGAGGCGGAGTTCCTCAAGCGTCTCGGGGTGATCGGGGTGGGCTACGCGGCGCTTCCCGGCGATCCGGAGCAGGCGGGCTTCCGGGATGCGCGCGTCGGCGGCTACCTCGGGCAGCCGAGCTTCCGGCCCGGGCGGTGACGCGCGCAACGCCGGCGTGCTAAGGCCCCCCCTGGGGTTTCGTCAGGGGGGGACCGACATGGCAGAGCTGGTGTTTCTGCGCCGGGGCGAGGAGGTGCTGCGGTTCGCGCTCGACCGGTCGCGGGTGGTGCTCGGACGCGGGGAGAAGAGCGACGTCGTCATCCCGGATCCGGAGGTGAGCCGGCAGCAGGCGGCGCTCCTGCTCGATGGCGGAGAGGTGGTGGTGGAGGACCTCTCGGGCAAGGGAACGGTGGTGTCCGGCGCGAAGACCCACCGGGCCCCGCTGCCGGACGGCGCGGACATCGCCCTCGGCCAGTGGCGAGCCGTCTTCCACCGCCGGACCGCGGACGAGGAGGCGGGAGCGACGCTGACCGGCGGCCCCTCCACCGAGGTGCAGCGGCCGGCGGCGGCGGAGCGATGGGTCCCGGCGCAGGTGCGGGTGCGGACGGCGACCGGCGAGGCCGCCCACCGCATGGTGGGGGAATCCTTCACCATCGGAGCCGATCCAGGAAACGACCTGGTGCTCGCCGACCGCTTCGTCTCCGGCCGTCACCTGCGGGTGTCGCGCCGGGAAGGCGGGTTCCTGGCGGTGGATGCGGGGAGCACCAACGGCGTCTTCGTCGGTAGCGTGCGCGTCTTCGAGGCCGAGCTGCCCATGCATTCCACCCTCCGCCTCGGTGAGACGGAGCTCACCCTCGAGCCGGCGCTCGCGGCGCGCAAGGAGAGCGCCTTCCTGGGGATGATCGGCGCCGACCCGGCGCTGCGACAGCTGGCCGAGCTCATCGAGCGGGTGGCGCCCTCCAGCGCGACGGTGGCCATCTTCGGAGAGTCGGGCTCGGGCAAGGAGCTGGCGGCCCGGGCCATCCATGCCCGCAGCCAGCGCGCAGAGCGGCCCTTCGTCCCGGTGAACTGTGCCGCCATCAGCAAGGAGCTCATCGAGAGCGAGCTCTTCGGGCACGAGAAGGGAAGCTTCACCGGCGCGGTGGCCGCCCACAAGGGCGCCTTCGAGGAGGCGGACGGCGGCACGCTCTTCCTCGACGAGATCGGCGAGCTGCCCCTCGAGCTCCAGGCCAAGCTCCTGCGGGCGCTCGAGTCCGGAGAGATCCGCCGGGTGGGGGCGGGGCGGCCGAGCACCGTGGACGTGCGTGTCCTGGCGGCGACGAACCGGGACCTCCTCTCCTCCACCCGCGCCGGCCGGTTCCGGGAGGATCTCTACTACCGGCTGTGCGTCATCCCCCTGCACCTTCCGCCGCTCCGGGGGCGGCGGGGAGACGTGCCGGCGCTGACCGAGCACTTCGTGAGGGCCTTCAGCCCCCGGGGCCAGACGGTGCGCATCACGCCCGAGGCGGTGGACCGGCTGACCCAGCACAACTGGCCAGGCAACATCCGCGAGCTGAAGAACGTCGTCCACCGGGCGCTGCTGCTGCGCCGCGGGCAGATGATCGACGTCGGTGACCTGAGCTTCGACCCGGACCCGACGCACACCTCGGGGATGCCGGTGGGCGAGTTCATCCCCGGGCTCACGCTGGAGCAGATGCTGCAGCGGCTGGAGCGGGAGATCGTGGAGAGCGCGCTCCGGCGCTTCAACAACAACCGGGAGCGGGTGGCGCGAGAGCTCGGCGTGGCGCGCTCCACGCTCTTCAAGCGGCTCAAGGACTGGGGGCTGACCAAGCACGAGGAGCCCGAACCGGCGGCCGAGGCGCACCCGCCGGCGAGCGCTGCCTCTCCCGACGCCGCCCACCGCGGGTAGCCGGGGGGCGAGGCTCGGCTCCCCGGGCGCGAAATGGCGGCGCCCCCACGGGCGTACCCCTTCCGCCATGCCCACGTGGACAGCGCCTGCTCGCTCGGCGAGCCTCCCCGGCATGGTCGCCTCGCGCACCAGCGGACGCCGGGTCGATCCGGCGAGCCTCCTCCTGCTCCTCGGCTTCGCCGCCGTCGGCCTCGCCTTCTGGGACTCGGTGCTGCTCCTGCCGGTCAAGCTCCTCGTGGTCATGGGCCACGAGAGCGGCCACGCGCTGGCCACGCTCCTCGTCGGAGGTCAGGTCCAGCGGGTCATTCTCTCCCCCGACCAGTCGGGAGCCTGCCTCTCGGCCCTGCCGGACGGCGCCTGGCCCACCATCCTCGTCTACTCGGCGGGCTACGTCGGCAGCGCAGTCGCCGCCGCCGTGCTCCTCCTCCTCGCCTTTCGCCTCCGGCTGGCCCGGACGGTCCTCGGCGCCTACGCCCTCTGGCTCGCGGCCATGGCGTTCCTCTTCGCCGGGAACGCCTTCACCGTCGCCTTCTGCCTGGGGATGGCCGCCGTGCTCGCCGCCGGGGCGCACTGGCTTCCGCTCCTGGCCGTGCGCCTGCTCGTCCTCTTCCTGGCCGTGTTCACCGGGCTCTATGCCCTGTTCGACCTCCGCGACGACCTGTGGAATGCCGCCGTGCGCGCCCGCAGCGACGCCGCCCTGCTCGCCGAGCACACCTTCCTGCCCGCTTTGGCCTGGGCCGTCCTTTGGTCGGCGGCCAGCGTGGTCATCCTCGGGTGGGCAGCGTGGGTGGCGCTTCGCTCTCCGCCAGGGCCGAAATCCGGGCTTGCTCCAGCGGAAGGACCGGCCTAAGGCCAGGCCATGGCGCCCGCCCTGCCGCTCGCCCTGCTCCTCGCCGCCGCTCCGGCGCTCGACGTGCCGGTGACGCGCTGGCAGCTGCCCAACGGCCTCCGGCTCATCGTCGCTCCGGACCGGACGGTGCCCGGAGTGACCATCAACCTCCTCTACCACGTGGGGAGCAAGGACGAGCAGCCGGGCCGCACCGGCTTCGCGCACCTCTTCGAGCACCTGATGTTCATGGGAGCGCGCTACGTCCCCTACCCCCAGTTCGACACGATCATGGAGGCCGCCGGCGGAGTGAACAATGCCTCCACCGGCCCCGACGTCACCGACTACTACTCGGTCGGCCCGTCCAACCTCCTGGAGACCTTCCTCTGGATGGAGTCCGACCGCCTCCTCACCCTGGGCCAGGAGATGACCCAGGAGAAGCTGGAGACCCAGCGCAAGGTGGTGCTCAACGAGCGCCGGCAGACCCTGGAGAACGTCCCCTACGGGAAGGTGGGGGAGGTGCTCCCGCCGGCGCTCTTTCCTCCCGGCCACCCCTACAGCTGGCCGGTCATCGGCTCGGCGGCGGACCTCCGCGCCGCGACGCTCCAGGACGTGAAGGCCTTCTTCGCCGCCTGGTACGTCCCCTCCAACGCCAGCCTGGTCATCGCCGGGGACATCGACCCGGCCCAGGCGCAGGCGCTGGTCAACCGCTACTTCGCCTTCCTCCCCACCCGGGCCGCGCCGCACCAGGCGACCGCGCCCGCCGTGACCCTCACCTCGGAGAAGCGCATCGAGCTCACCGACCAGGTGGAGCTGGACAAGGTGGTCATGGCCTGGCTCAGCCCGCCCGACGGGACCACCGGCGACGCTGCCTGCGACCTCCTGGCCAGCATCCTCGGACGCGGCAAGGCGTCCCGCCTCTACCAGCGGCTCGTGTACCGGGACCAGCTCGCCACCGAGGTGCACGTGGCCCAGGACACGCGCGAGCTCCAGAGCGTCTTCGAGCTCGAGGTCCTGGCCCGGCCCGGCGCGCGCGTGCCGGCGCTGGAGAAGGCCATCGACCAGGAGCTGGAGCGCCTGCGGACCGCCGGGCCCACTCCGGAGGAGGTCGAGGCCGCGCGGACGCTGGTCTACACCGACGCCGCGCGCCGCCTCGAATCGCTGGTCAGCCGCGCCGCCTACCTGAACCGGCTCCAGCTCACCTACGGGGACTCGGGGGCAGTGCACCGCGACCTGGAGCGCTACGCCGGGCTCACCCCGGCCGCCCTGCGCGAGACCGCACAGAAAATCTTCGGCCCGGGCCGGGTGGTGATCGAGGTCCATCCCGAGCCCAAGGTCTCCTCTGCCCGGGGGGCCCGCTGATGCGCTCCTCCGCCGCGCCCCTCGCTGCCCTGCTGCTCGCCGCCTGCGACTTCGCGCCCCCCAAGCCGGACCTGAACCCGCCGCTTCCGCCTTCGCGCCCGGCGGGTTCTCCCGGGCGCTCGGCGCTCCTCTCCGGGGAGGAGGTGCTCGCGCGGCAGCCGGCCATCCCGCCGCTGGGCGCCTTCGATGCGCCGGTCCCGACGGTGGTGACGCTGCCCAGCGGGCTCCGGCTCTACGTCGTCCACCGGCCGAGCGCCGGGCTGGAGGCGCTGGCCTTCGTCTCCCGGCAGGGGGCCACCGCCGATCCCCCGGGCCAGGAGGGTCTGGCCTCGCTCGCCGCGGCCATGCTCCAGGCCGGGAGCGCCGGCAAGTCACAGGCGGAGATCGCCGCCCTGGCGGACGCGATGGGCGCCGAGCTCTCGGTCCATGCCGGCGCCGACGCCCTGACCGTGGGTCTCTCGGCGCTCGCGCCGCGGCTCCCGGAGATGGCCGCGCTCCTCGCCGACGTCGTGCTCCGGCCGAATCTCGACCCGGAGGACTGGGGAAAGGTCCAGGCCCAGCGGCTGGCGGAGCTCACCGCCAACCTGAGCCAGCCGCGGGTGGCCGCCCAGGCGGCATTCCTGGCGGCGGTGTATGGCAGCGGCCCGCTCGGGCACCTCCCGCCGGGGAACATCGCCTCGGTGAAGCGGCTCGGGCTGGGCGAGGTGAAGGCCTTCCTCGGCACCGTGGCCCCGGCGGACTCGGCGCTGGTGGCGGTGGGCAGCGTCCCGGCGGAGGAGGTGCGCGCCAGCGTCGAGCGCTCCTTCGGCGCGTGGAAGGCCGCGCGGGCGGCGCCCAACCGGCGCCCGGACGCGCCGCCTGCCCGCCGCCCGCGCTTCGTCCTGGTCGACTTCCCGGCCAAGCCCCAGTCGGTGCTGGTGGTCGGCCAGCCGTCGGTGCCCCGGTCGTCGCCCGACGTGCTGGCGCTCGAGCTGGCCAACGCCGTGGTCGGCGGAAGCGTCACCAGCCGGCTGAACCAGAACCTTCGCGAGCAGCACGGGTACAGCTACGGCGCGGGCAGCGTGTTCGCCTTCGGCCGCGGCCCGGGGCCCTTCGAGGCGCGGACCAGCGTCCAGACCGACGTCACCGGCAAGGCGGTGGCGGAGGTCTTCTCCGAGCTGCAGCGGCTGGTGGCCGAGCCGCTCTCGGCCGACGAGCTGGAGAAGGGCAAGGCCCTCCTCGCCTTCCAGCTCGTCGAGGAGCTCCAGAGCGTGGACGCCACGGCGTTGGCGGTGGCCGACCTGTTCGTGTTCGACCTGCCGCTCGACGAGTACCGCACCTTCGTCCCCCGCCTCCGCGCGCTGAGCGCCGGCTCGGTCCAGGCGGCGGTGGGCCGCACCCTCGACCCGGCGCGGATGACGCTGGCCGTCGCCGGGGACGCAAGCGCGGTGGTGCCCCAGCTGAAGGCGGAGGAGGCCCTGCGGCTCCCCGCCCCCGAGCTGCGCAACGCCGAGGGCCAGCCGGCGAGCCGTCCCCGGCCGGTGGTCAGCGCCGCGGGCGCATCCGGTACGTCACGAACGACTTCGCGTCCGTGAACTGGAAGTAGGGGTTGCGCTGCGCTTCCCGGCCGAGCGAGGACACCGGGACGTCGCCGTAGTCATGTCCGGGGAAGAGCCGGGTGGCGGGTGGGAGCTTCCCCAGCACGCCGGTCAGGGTGTGGAACATCGCCGCCGGGTCGCCCCCGAGCAGGTCACAGCGGCCGCATCCGTTGACGAAGAGCGTGTCCCCGGCGACGAGCGCGTCCCCGGCGAACAGACACTGGGAGCCCGGGGTGTGTCCCGGCGTGTGGACGGCCACCACCGAGGCGCCGCCCATCCCCACCCGGTCGCCGGGGCCGAGGCGCCGGAGCGCATCCCCGAAGGCCTGCAGGTCGGGCGAGAAGTCGATCTCCGCACGCTGGGCGTAGACGGGGAGGTCGTGGCGGCGGAGCAGCTCGGCCACGCCGTTGATGTGGTCCTTGTGGCTGTGGGTGAGGAAGATCCCCGCCAGCCACTTGCCGTCGGCGGTGCACGCTTTCTCGATGGCGTCCACGTCCCAGGCCGGGTCGACGACATAGACGTCGCGCTCGCCCTCGGTCCCGACCAGGTAGACGAAGTTCCGCATCGGGCCGAGCGGGAGCTGGTGGAGGAAGATGGGGCGAGCGGCCATGCGCTGGCCGGAGTCTCGCGCCGGCCCGCCCGCGCTGTCATCTCGCCGCGGGGGGTGCGCTCTCACCCCGGCGCGGACCCGGGCGCCCGGAGTCCGTGCGTTCAGGCAAGCCGGCGTCGCATGTGGCGGTGCGGGACCCCGACCTCGACGAACGGCTCGCCGAACACCGCGTAGCCGAGGCGGGCGTAGAAGCCGACCGCCGTCTCCCGTGCGTGCAGGGTCACCGTGGAGAAGCCACGCCGTGCCACCTCGGCCTCGAGCTCGCGCACCAGCTGCAGGCCGATGCCCTCTCCCTGCCGCGCCGGCTCGATCGCCATCTGGAAGAGGCGCCCCGTCTCCGGCCCCTCGGGGTGGAAGAGCACGCATCCCACCAGCCTCGCCCCGTCCAGCGCCACCAGGTGGAGGCTCTCCTCCTCGAAGGGGAAGCGGGTCTCCTGCCGGGAGTGGCCGAGGGGTCCGCGCAGCACCCGCCAGCGGAGCTCGAGCTCGTCCGAACGCAGCGGGTCCGCTGGAGCGAGCCAGCGCAGCTCCACCGCGCTCAGACGTCGAGCTCCTCGCCCGCCACCTCGCCGGCCCGCTCCATGATGAACTTGAAGCGTGCGCTCACGTCCCGGCCGAGCAGGTCGTTGATCACCCGGTCGGTCTCCAGCTCGTTGGCGATGGCCACCCGGAGGCTCACCCGCTGCCGGGGGTCGAGGGTGGTCGCCTTGAGATCCTCGGCCGGCATCTCCCCCAGCCCCTTGAAGCGGGTGATGCTCGGCCGGGCGTTGCCCTTGGCCTTCTCCTTCAGGATCCGGTCGCGGTCCGCCTCGTCCAGGGCCCAGTGCGTCTCCTTGCTGATGTCGATGCGGTAGAGCGGCGGCTGGGCCAGGTGCACCACGCCGCCGGCGATGAGCGGACGGAGGTGCCGATAAAAGAAGGTGAGGAGAAGCGTGGCGATGTGGTGCCCGTCGGAATCCGCGTCCATGAGCAGGAAGACGCGTCCGTAGCGGAGCTTGCTCATGTCCAGCGCCGGGCCGAGCCCGCACCCGAGCGCGCTGACGATGTCCTGGAGCTCCTTGTTGGCGGAGATCTTGTCCAAGGAGGCCTGCTCGGCGTTGAGCACCTTGCCCCGGAGCGGGAGGATGGCCTGGGTCCGCCGGTCCCGCCCTTGCTTGGCCGAGCCGCCGGCCGAGTCGCCCTCGACGATGAACAGCTCGCTCTCCCGGGGATCGGTGGAGGCGCAGTCCGCCAGCTTCCCGGGGAGGTTGAGGTGGTGGCTCACTCCCTTGCGGGTCACCGCCAGGGAGGCGGCTCGCGAGGCCTCGCGGGCGCGGGCGG
This sequence comes from Myxococcaceae bacterium, assembly GCA_035622755.1. Taxonomy (GTDB): domain Bacteria; phylum Myxococcota; class Myxococcia; order Myxococcales; family Myxococcaceae; genus JADGRA01. The sequence continues at coordinate 4,742 of DASPUU010000095.1, read as the reverse complement.
CGAGCACGATCCGCGCCACGATGGACTCGGCCACCGACTGGTTGTCGTTGAGCCACTTCTCCAGCGCCGGCCGGACGGCCGAGTCCACGGTGGCCACCATCTCCGGGTTGTTCAGCCGGCCCTTGGTCTGCCCCTGGAACTGCGGCTCGAGCACGTAGGCGGAGAGGAGGGCGACCATCCCCTCGCGGATGTCCTCGGCGGTGAGCGTCACCCCCTTCGGGCTCAGCCCGTGCGTCTCGATGTAGTTGCGGACCGCCTTCACCATCCCCGAGCGGAGGCCGGCCTCGTGGGTGCCGCCGTTGGGGGTGGGGATGCCGTTGACGTAGGAGAGCACGTGCTCGTCGGTGGCCTCGGTCCACACCAGGGCCAGCTCGAGCCGGGCCCCGTTCTCCCGCGACAGGTAGAACTGGCCCCCCGAGGCGGGGACGAGCGCCTTGCCCCGCTCGGCGACCAGCTTGGGGAGGTACTCGGCGATGCCCCCCTCGTGCTCGAAGGTGGCCTCGGCCGGGGGGCTCTGTGTCTCGTCCCGGAAGACGACCACCATCCCCCGGTGGAGGTAGCTCTTCGCCTCCAGCCGCTCGCGGATCAGGGCCGGGTCGAAGCGCAGCTTCTCGCCGAAGACGTCCGCATCGGGGGTGAAGGTGATGGTCGTTCCCGAGCCCCGGGCCGGGCCCACCACCTTGAGGGAAGAGGTGGGCTTGCCCCGGGCGTAGGTCTGGGTGTGGCGCTTGCTCTCCCGGCGCACCTCGGCGAGGAGGCGGCTGGAGAGCGCGTTGACCACGCTCGAGCCCACGCCATGCAGTCCGCCGGAGTGCAGGTAGTTGCCCTGCTCGAACTTTCCGCCCGAGTGCAGGGTGGTGAGGATGATCTCCAGGGCCGGCTTCCGGTACTTGGGCATCATGTCCACCGGGATGCCCCGCCCGTCGTCGCCGACGGTGACCGTCCGGCCGTCCTTGTGCAGCGTCACCTCCACCCGGGAGGCGTAGCCGTTGATCACCTCGTCGACGCTGTTGTCGACGATCTCCCAGAGCAGGTGGTGGTAGCCGGAGGCGTCGGTGCCGCCGATGTACATCGCCGGGCGCTTGCGCACCGGCTCCAGGCCCTCCAGGACCTGGATGTCGCTCGCCGTGTAGCTGGCCTTGCGCGCGGTGGCCATGACCCTAGCTTTCCTTCTTCTCCGGGAGCGGGACGAAGACCAGCGGGGTGGCCACCAGCTTCACCGTCTCCCTCTTGGCCATCTCCCGGCCGCGACCGCCGCGCGCCGAGAGCTCGTACTTCCCCGGGCTCAGCGCCAGCTTCCGTCCCTTGCTCGTCTCCAGCTGCAGCTCGGCATCCTTCCTGGCGGTGCAGAGGAAGGCCAGCACCCGGTCCTCCTTCTCCACCTTGATCACCGTCACCCCGCGGCCCGGCCCGGAGAGCTCGTTGACCTCGCCGACCTTGCACACCAGCGCGCGGGCCTTCTCGGTGACCACCGCCAAGAGATCCCGCGGACCCGCCGGGGCGACGCCGACGATCTCGTCCTCCTTGCCCGGCCGGGCGTAGCGGCGCCCGGCGCGGGTGCTGGCCTCCCGGTGCGGGGCCAGGGCGAAGCGCAGGCCGTAGCCCCGGGCGCTCACCGCCACCATCGTCTCCGGCACCCCGAGCCGGGGGTCGAGCGAGAGCGCGCCCACCACGCGCTCGCCGTCGTCGAACTTGAACAGCTTCTGCACCGGGTCGCCGTAGCCGGTGGAGGCCGGGACGTCGTTGAAGCGCGTGACGTAGGCCGCGCCGAAGTTGGAGAAGAGGACGACGTTGGCCTTGAGCGAGCCGGCGAGCACGGCCATCACCTCGTCACCCTCGCGGAGCCGGGTGGAGGTGGGATCCTTCACCTCGCGGACCCGCTTGATCCACCCGTCGCGGGAGAGGACGACGTGGCTGTCCTCGTCGGCGATGAACGCCTCCTCGGTGTACTCCACCTCCTCGCCGCCGCCCCCGATGCGCGTCCGGCGCCTGTCGGCGTAGGCCTTCCGCACCTCCTCCAGCTCGTCCTGGACGACCGCCCAGCGCTTCTTGGCGTCCTTGAGCACCGCCTGGAGGCGCGCCGCCTCGGATCGCTTCTCCCGGAGCTCCTTCTGGATGACCAGGATCTCCAGACGGGCGAGCTTGTAGAGCTTCATCTCCAGAATGGCGTCGGTCTGCTCGGCGTCGAGCCGGAACCGCTTCATCAGCTTGGCGGCGGCGTCCTGCTTGCCGTCCGACTTGCGGATGATGCGGATCATCTCGTCGAGCGCGTCGTAGACGGTGGCGAAGCCGGCCAGGACGTGGAGCCGGCGCTTGACCTCGGCCAGCTCGTGCTGGTGACGCCGGGTGACGACCTCGAAGCGAAAGTCGAGGAAGTACTGCAGCATCGACTTGAGGTCGAGCCGCTGGGGCGTTCCCACCTCGGCGTCCTTGGAGGGAACCAGAGCGGTGAGGTTGACGTTGAAGTTGGTCTGGAGCGGCGTGTGCTTGAAGAGGTACGCCATCACCATCTCGGCGCCGGCATCGCGCTTGATCTCGAGCACGATGCGCACGTCGCGGGTGCTCTCGTCGCGGACGTCGGTGAGCGGGGCGAGCTTCCGCTCGCGGACCAGCTCGCCGATCTTGGCGGTGAGGGCGGACTTGTTCACCGCGTAGGGGATGGAGGTGATGACGATCTGCTGGCCGCCGCGAGGGAGCGGCTCCACCGTCCACTCTCCCCGGACGCGGAGCGCGCCCTGGCCGGTCTCGTAGATTTCTCTGAGCTCGGCGCGGGTGTTGAGTACCTGCCCGCCGGTGGGGAAGTCCGGACCCTTGACGTGCTTGAGCAGCTCGCGGAGCGGCGTCTCCGGCTTCCGCACCAGCTCCCGGAGCGCATCGCACAGCTCCCCGAGGTTGTGGGGCGGCACGTTGGTGGCCATCCCCACGGCGATGCCGGTGCTGCCGTTCATGAGGAGCTGGGGAACCTTGGCCGGGAGGACCGCCGGCTCGGTGGTGCTGGCGTCGTAGGTGGGGCGGAAGGCGACGACGTCGCGGCTCAGCTCGCCGAGCAACTCGCCGGCCAGCGGCTGGAGGCGGCACTCGATGTAGCGCATCGCCGCGGCGGTGTCTCCGTCCAGCGAGCCGAAGTTCCCGTGCCCGTCCACCAGCGGGAAGCGGAGAGAGAAGTCCTGCGCCAGCCGGACGAGCGCGTCGTAGACGGCGGTGTCGCCGTGGGGATGGTAGGCGCCGAGGATGGTCCCCACCACCTTGGCGCACTTCATGAACTTGGCGTCGGCGGTGAGGTGGTGGTCGTGCCACATCCCGTAGAGGATGCGGCGCTGCACGGGCTTCAGCCCGTCGCGCACGTCCGGGAGCGCGCGCGAGGTGATGACCGAGAGCGCGTAGTTGAGGTAGCGCTTGCGGGCTTCCTCGTGCAGGGCCGCCACCGGCTCGTCCCCCCCGCCGCCCCCTTCGGCGGCGCGAGGGCCGGTGCGCCCTGCCCCTCGCCCGCGGGGCGGGGCCAGCGCCATCTTCAGCTGCTTGGCCATCAAAGCTCCCGTGCTCTGCCCAGCCTCGGAATTTCCCTTCTGATGTCGTGGGGTTGACCCATCTGTAGCACCCTGATGCACGCCATCCTAGCGACGGTCGCCGACCTGTAAAGCATTCCGCTCGGGACCGGGGGGAGCCTCCCCGGGGGCACGGGGGCCCGCGCCTTCCGGAGCGCCGGGCTCCTTTCGGACGCGGCGGTCCGCTCAGCGCCGACCCTGGGCCGCCGCCTTCGCCTCTACCTTCTGGACGAAGCGCTGGCGATCGATGACGAAGCGCTCGTGGGTGCCCTGGCTGATGGTCTCCGCCCCGTCGTGCGCCCGCACCGAGAAGGAGACTCGCCGCCCCTCCACGCGCTCGACGGTGACCTGCACCCTGACCTCGAATCCGGGCGGCGTCGCCGCCGTGTGGTCGATGCGGATGTCCGTCCCCACCGACTGCTCCCCCGGCCCGAAGTGGGGCTGCATCGCCTCGATGCATGCCCACTCGATGAGCCCGACCAGGTAGGCGGTGGCGAAGACCCGGGGCATCGCCTGGAAGAGGGCGGACTCCGGATAGACGTGGGGCACGGTCCGCTCCACCGGCACGCGGTAGGTGAACGTCGAGGTCAGGCCCGGCTGGAGCGAGGGCTTCACCGGCCCGCTCCTTCCCGGTGCACCGTCTGCGGCGAGAAGGCGGGAAGACACACGGCGATGTACTCGGCGCCCTCGGGCAGCGGCGTCCCGTAGCGCACCCACTCCCCCGGCGCGGTCACCACCGCCTGGCCGGCGCGCACCTCGAGGACCCCGCCGCGGTGCTCGACGCGGAGCACGCCCCGGAGGACCACGGTCACCTCCTCGAACTCTGGCTGCTGCCCCGGCTCTTGCCACCCTCCGGGAGACACCATGCGAGCCACGCTCAGCTCGGCGTGGCCGGTGCTCGCCCGGCCGACGTACTCCTCGATCCGCTTGGGCTTGTTCCCCGCCGCCTCGACGACGGCCGGGCCGGAAATGAGTCTCGGCATCGAAGGAAGCCCCCTGGGACCTCCGGATGCACTCCTGGTCCCGAGCCGGAAAGGATAACGAAACAGGGCTCCGGGAGTGCAGGCGAGCGGCGGCTCTGCTATGTACTGGACGTCGACCCCCGGATCCCTGGCCCTCGGTGATGGGCTGGCCCCAGGGGCGATTCCCGGCAGACCGGGGAGCAGCACGGCGGCCCACACAGCGTCGCCCGTTCTC
>DASPUU010000094.1:0-4302 GCA_035622755.1 Myxococcaceae bacterium | reverse complement strand
GAGGGCGTCCATGGTCGCCGCCCCGGGGCCGGGCGTGCTCCGTCCGAACCCCCGGTGGTCGGGCACGATGAACCGCGCCACCCCCGAGAGCCCGGTGAGCTGGGGCTCGAACATCTCGCCGGCCAGGGGGAAGGCATGGAGCAGGAGCACCGGGATGCCTCGCCCGCTGTCTCGAAAGTGGATGCTGACCTGACCCGTGGCGAGAATGGCCATCGGCCCGACGCTAGCCAAGAACGCCGCTTCGACCCACCCCAGACCTCCGCGCCTCCGCCCGTGTCCCCGCCTCCCTCGCTGCCTCCGAAGCTCGAAGGTGTCCTGGTCCAGATCCCGGACCAGGCCTTCGCCGCCACCCTGCGGTCCGTCTTCCGGGCCGCCGCCCAGACCCTGGACCGGCTCTCGGACGTGGACCTCGTCCGCTACGAGGTCCCGGAGAGCGGCGGCTCGTGGGACCTCGCGCTCTGGGAGCAGCTCGCCCCGGTCATCGCCGAGACGGTGACGGACGTGAATGCGCTGGTGAACGCGGTCCGGGGCCAGCTCGATCCGGGAGCGCGCGAGGGGGACCTGGCCTCCTTGGTCGACCGCGCCGTGCACGAGCTGGCCGGTGCGCCCGACGCCGAGCGAACCTCCGAGGTGCGCCGGCTCCTGCGCCGGGACTCGGACGAGCTGGCGGCCCTGGTGGCCCAGCTCGGCGAGCGCGTCCGGACCCCGGCGGTGGTCTCGGACCGGTGGAATCTGCTCGCCGAGGTCCAGTCCTTCCGCAGCCGGTTCCGGAGCCAGGCCGGCGACCTGGTCTACGACGTCGCCTCCCGGTACGCTGACCTCCCCCGCGAGGAGCTCGTTCCCGGCCATGCCGACGACCTCGCCGCCGCGCTGGCGGTTCGCTCGGCGCTGGCCGACCTCCGCCGGGCCATCGAGCGGAGGAGCGAGGCCCTGCGCGCCGCTTCGGCCGAGGACGCCCAGTGGCATGCCCTCCAGCTCGGGACCGAGCTCGACGCCTTCGGGTCGAGCGCCGCCTACCCGTCGCTCCGGGCCCAGGACAAGCGCTTCCTGGTCGAAGCCCGGGCCCGGCTCGGTGGCCTGAAGACGGACGTGCGCGGCGCCGGTGACATCCTCCTCGCCTTCCTCGGGGAGCTGGTGAGCTGGCTCAGAGGGCTCGGTGGGGTGAGCCAGCGGTCGATGCTCGTCGAGCACGACCACTCGGTGTGGGCGGCGACGGCGGTGCGGCTGGAGCAGGCCGAGGAGTGGATGGGGGCCGATCCAGGCCGGGCCGCGCGCGAGCTCTCCGCCGCTGCCGGGCTGGCCCAGCCGCTCCGCGGCCGCGATCCGGAGCTGGACGATTTTCTCCTCGCCAGCGCGGGCGGCGCTCTGGCCCAGCTGCCGCCGGCCGAGGCGCGCCGGGCGCTGGAGGACTTTCGCCGGGTGCTGGCTCGCCTGGCGGATGACGACGTCTCGTGAAGCGGGTCCGGGCGCGCTCGCTCGTGCCGCTCCGGGCAGCCGACCTGGCCCGGGTGCGGGGCGTCTTCACCGACGTCGACGGGACGCTGACCAGCTCCGGGCTGCTCCGCTCGTCGACGGTGAAGGCCGTGGAGGATCTTCGCGCCGGCGGGATTCCGGTGGTGCTGGTCACCGGGCGCCCATCGGGATACGCCGAGACATGGCTCCGGACGCTGCCCGTGGCCGGCGTCGTCGCCGAGAACGGCGGGCTGTATCTGGTCGCCGCCGCGGGGGGCGGGTTTCGCAAGGTGTTTGCCCGGCCTGCTTCCCGTCGGGCGGCGGACCGTCGGCGGCTGGCCCGGGAGGTGGCCCGCGCCATCCAGCGGGTGCGGGGGGCGCGGCTCTCCTCGGACAGCCTCTTCACCGAGGTCGACCTGGCGGTGGACTACAACGAGGACGTCAAGCTCGGCCCGCGCGCCGCGGACCGGCTCGAGGCGCTGCTCCACGCGCGCGGCATCCGGGCGGTGCGCTCCAGCGTCCACGTCAACGCCTGGGTGGGCGACTTCGACAAGGCATGGATGGTGCGCCGCTTTCTCCGCTGGGAATGGGGTGCCCGGCTCCTGGTCGAGGACCGGCGCTGGGTCTACGTGGGCGACAGCCTCAACGACGCTCCCCTGTTCGCCGCCTTCTCGCTGAGCATCGGGGTGGCCAATGTCCGGGACGTCCTCGGCTCCCTGGAGACCCCCCCCCGCTACGTCACCCGGAGCCGGGAGGGGAGGGGCTTCGAGGAGGTGGCGCGGGCCATCCTCGGGGCCCGCCGGGGCCGATGAACCTCGTCCGGCTCGCGCTGCGCCCCGGGCTCGCCCGCCATCTTCGCGCCGGGCACCCGTGGGTGTTCCGCAAGGGCCTGGAGCGGGCACCGCGGATCCCGCCGGGGAGCCTCGTCGACGTGACCGAGGGGGGAAAGTTCGTCGCCCGCGGCTACTACGACCCCCACAGTCCGATCGCCGTCCGCATTCTCACCCGGGACGTCCGCGAGCGCATCGACCAGGCCTTCCTCGAGGGACGCCTGGCCCGGGCGCTGGAGATGCGCCGGGCGCTGCTCGACCTCTCCCGGACCGATGCCTTTCGCTGGGTGCACGGCGAAGGGGATGGCCTGCCGGGAGTGGTCGTCGACCTCTACGGTGGGCTGGCGGTGGTGAAGCTCTACTCGGCCGGGCTCACCCCGTTCCGGTCCATGCTCGTGGCCGGACTGCGGTCGGTGCACCCCGAGCTGGAAGGGGTGCTCGGCCGGGACCGCGGCACCGGCGGCGAGACACCGGAGGAGGACGAGGGACGCGGAGGGGGAGAGGTGCTGTGGGGGGAGGCCCCGGAGATGCTCACCATCCGCGAGCGAGGCGTCCGCTTTCGGGTCGACCCGTGGCGCGGGCAAAAGACCGGCTTCTTCCTCGACCAGCGGGAGAACCGGGCCTTGGTGCGGCGGGTCTCGGCCGGCGCCCGGGTGCTCAACTGCTTCTGCTACACGGGAGGCTTCAGCATCAATGCGGCGCTGGGCGGGGCGGAGCGCGTGCTGAGCGTCGACCAGGACGAGGAGGCCATCGCCCTGGCGCACCAGAACTTCCGCGAGAACGGGCTCGACCCCGCTCAGCACGACTTTTTGGCCGGCGACGCCTTCCGCCTGCTCGCCTCCCTGCGCGAGGAGGGACGGAGCTTCGACCTGGTCATCCTGGATCCGCCGGCCTTCGCCAAGAGCCAGCGCACGGTGAAGGCCGCCCTCGATGGGTACGCATCGCTCAATCGCCAGGCGCTCTGCCTGGTCAGTCCGGGCGGGCTCCTGGCCACCGCCTCGTGCTCGGCGCGGGTGGCGCCGGTCGAGTTCCTCGGCGCCGTGCAGGAGGCGGGGGCCAGCGCCGGCGTGGACCTGACCCTGGTCGAGGAGCGCTACCAGCCGGTCGACCATCCCCTGCGGCTCGCCTTCCCCGAGGGCCGCTACCTCAAGTTCCACCTTCTCCGGGTCGACCCGCGGTGAGCGGCGCTCGATTCCTCGAGCGGCCGACGCTGCTCCCCGAGGGGAGGGAGGTGATGGAGGGCCTCGCCCATCACGGCCGCCGCCCGCCTCCGCTGCTCGTCATCCCCCCGCCACCCGGAGAGGGAGGGATGGACCACGTGGTCGGGCTGGAGCTGGCCTGGGCTGCGAGCCGCGCCGGACACCCGACCCTGCGCTTCAACTTCCGTGGAGTGGGCGCGAGCCAGGGAATGCCGGGCGATGAAGCGGCGCGCTGCCGGGACATCGAGGCCGCGCTCCGCGTGCTCGCCGAGAATGCCGGGACGGTGGCCGTCGCCGTGGCGGCGCTGGGGTCCTCCGCCGTCGCGGCGCTGCGGGTGGCCGATGCGCACCCCGGGCTGGCCGGCGTCGCCCTGGTGAGCCCGGGACGGTTCTCTCCCGAGCGCCTGGGCCGCGCCCGGCACCCTCTCCTCGTCGTCGTGGGAAGCGAGGAGCCCGGCCCCCGGGCGGCCCTGGCTGCCCAGCTCGCGGAGCTGTCGGCGACCCTGGTGGAGGTGGCCGGCGCCGACGCCGGCTTCCGGCAGGGCCTGCCCGAGGTCGGGCGCGCGGTGGCCGAGTGGCTGGACCGGCTCGCAAGTCCTTGAAAGAAGACGCCCCACGGCGCGCCGCACAATGGGAAGGCCGACCGGACGTAAGAAGGGGTGCCCCGCGAAGCGCGCCTCTTTTCCGGAGAAGCACGTGTCCATCGGTCGTCTGGCGGTCCTCGTCGTCTGCTTCACCGCAGGGACGCTCGGCTGCCGGGGGGCGCCCGCCCACACCAAGCGGACGCGCGCCGGCGAGGCGGACGGGGCGCGCGTGCCAGG
>DASPUU010000093.1:0-13024 GCA_035622755.1 Myxococcaceae bacterium | reverse complement strand
CGCGCCCACGACGGGCAGTGCCAGGACGGTCCACCGGGTCCTGGCAGGTCTGTGAAGCTGCCCCATGACTCCTCCCTCTGGTGTCGGGAAAGAACTGCTCGGATCTCGAGCGGACGCCTGCGTCTGCAATCGCCACGCCTGAGCTCTGCTCTTGGTGCCCCTCGCTTGCCCCCTCGCCGCGAACCCCCTGGTTTCAGAAACCCGCGCCGCCTCCCTTGCCAAGGATCCCGCCCGGGATCAACAAAACTTGATGGCCGGCACGCAGGATTTTCGCATTCGAGTTCGCGCCGTTTGGAGCTAGTGGGCCTCCTTGGCCGCCTGCTTGACGGTGCCCTTGTTCAGTCGAGTGATGAGCCCGTCCATTCCTTCCTTCTTGATGATGCGCCCGAAGCTCGAGCGGTAGTTCTCCACCGTGGAGACGTCGTCGACGACGATGTCCTCGATCCGCCACTCCTTCCCCGAGCGCCGCATGACGTATTCGATGCGCGTCGGCTCTCCCTTGATCACCACCTCGGTGGGAACCTTGACCCGGTCGCCCTCGGCTTGCTCGGGCAGGTACTTGACCTCGGTTCCCCGGTAGTCGTCGGTGAACTGGTCGGCGGTGGCCTTCCGGAAGCGCTGCTTGAACGCGTCCATGAACTTCTTGCGCTGCGCCGGCGTGGCCTCGTCCCAGTTCTTCGCCAGGGCGGCGCGCGCCACGCCCTCCAGGTCCACCGCGCGGGTGAGGATGCTCTCCAGCTTCTGGTGCGCCGCCGGGCTGACGGCCTCCCCCTTGGGCGGAAGAGCGGCCCGGACCTCGGCATCGCGCGCCTTCAGCGTCTCGGTGGCCGTGGACGACTCGGCCGCGCCGAGCGCCAGGAGCAGGATGAGTGCGTTCACCTTCCCTCCAGAATCGCGGACGCGTCTCTCGCCGGGCCTACCACCGAATCCGCCCTGGGTGCACGACACCGTCCCTCGCGCGGCACTCGAGGCGCCCTGCGGACCCCCTACGGAGATCCCGTTGACTCTGGCTGGAAAAACGCTATGTGGTGCTGTTCCCCCGCTTCCCGGGAGGCCACCCGGGACCCGCCCAGCCAAGGATGACCAGCACCCTCACCACCTTCTTCGCCCTGGCGATGCTCGCTGGCGCTTTCGTGGTCGCTTTCGGAGCGTTCGCGGTGAAGACCACCCTCACCGGTCGCCCGCAGACCGAGCGGGTCACCAAGCAGGGCGGAACGCCGCTCCTCGGCGAATACTTCATGGAGTACGGCCTGTGGGTCTTCCGGCCGGCGGTGCGGGCCTGCGTCCGCCTGGGCATCCATCCCGACACCCTCTCCTGGACGTCGCTCGTCCTCCACCTCGCCGCCGCGGTGGCCATCGCCGGCGGCTGGTTCGGCCTCGGCGGGTGGACGCTGGTGGTGGGCGCCATGTGCGACTCGCTCGACGGGGCGGTGGCCCGCGCCCGGGAGCTCGCCTCGGACGCCGGCGAGGTGCTCGACGCCGCCGTGGACCGGTGGGCGGAGATGGCCGTGTTCTTCGGCTTCGCCTACTACTACCGCAACGACCCGGTGGGCTTCGTGCTCTCCGCCGCGGCCTGCGCCGGCGCGGTCATGGTCTCCTACGCCCGGGCCAAGGGCGAGGCGATGGGCATCGACGCCCGGAAGGGCCTCATGCAGCGGCACGAGCGCGCCGCCTACCTCGGGCTGTCCACCGTGCTCTCGCCGCTGGTGGCCTACTTCTGGGAGCCCGGTGCGGAGCACCCGCGCTACCACCTGGTGCTGGCCGCGCTGGCCCTCATCGCCGTCCTGGCCAACCTCACCGGCCTGCAGCGCACGGCCTTCGTCCGCGCAGAGCTCCGGAAGCGGGGCCGGTAGGCGAGGCATGTCCGCCGAGATGGGCAGCGCCGCCGGGCGAGGGTCCGCGCGGCTCCGGGAGCTGTGGCATTTCCTGGCCTCCCAGGTCTCGGCCTCCGTCGCCTCGGTGGTGGACGTGGTGCTGATGGAGGGGCTGATCCTCGTCGGCTGCCCTTACGGCTGGGCCATCCTCGCCGGACACCTGGCCGGAGGAGCCACCGACTTCAGCGCCAAGCGCCACCTCATCTTCCGCACCGGCGCCGAGCACCTGCTCCGGCAGGCCGCCCGCTACGCGGTGGCCTGGGTCACCTCGCTCGGGCTGAACCTCCTCGCTGCCCGCCTGCTCGTGGAGGGCGCCGGGCTGGCCGCGCCGGTGGGCGTCCTGGTGGCGGCGGTGGTGGTCGGCCTCGCCTGGAACTACCCCATGCACCGCCTCTACGTGTTCCGCACGCCGCGCCCCGGATGACGCCATGCCCAAGGTGACCCTGAAGACCGAGATTCCCGGGCCGAGGAGCCGCGCCCTGGTGGCCCGCGAGGCGCGGGTCCTCGCCCCCGGGCTCCAGGGCTTCGCGCTCTGGGCCGGCGTGGCCATGGACCACGGGCAGGGGAGCCACCTCACCGACGTCGACGGGAACACCTACGTCGACCTCATCGGGGGAATCGGGGTCAACGCTCTGGGCCACTCCCATCCGGCCTACGTCGACGCGCTCACCTCCCAGGCGAAGAAGCTGACTGTGGGGAGCTTCACCAGCGAGCCCCGGGCGGAGCTGATGGAGGCGGTGGCAACCATGGCCCCGGCCGGGCTCGACCGGCTCCAGCTCTACTCCGGAGGCGCCGAGGCGGTGGAGTCCGCGCTGCGCCTGGCACGGGCGAAGACCGGGCGACTGGACGTGGTCGGCTTCTGGGGCGGCTTTCACGGCAAGACCGCCGGGGCGATGTCGCTCATGGGCAGCGAGGCCAAGCACGGGTTCGCGCCGCTGCTCCCGCACACCACCAACATCCCCTTCGCCGACTGCTACCGCTGCCCGTTCGGGCTCGAGTACGGAAGCTGCGGCATCGCCTGCGCCGACTTCGCCCGGAAGGCGATCCGCGCCCAGCCCCAGGGGCCGGTGGCGGCGGTCATCGCCGAGCCGCTCCAGGGCACGGCCGGCAACGTCGTGCCGCCCCCGGAGTTCCTCCCCGCGGTCGCCGAGGCGACGCACGAGGCCGGCGCGCTCCTCGTCGCCGACGAGATGATCACCGGCTTCGGCCGGACCGGCCGGCCCTGGGGCGTGGACCACACCCCGGGCGTGAAGCCGGACATCGTCACCCTGGGCAAGGCCTTCGGCTCCGGCTTCCCGGTGAGCGGCGTTCTCACCCGCACCGACGTCGCCGAGACCCCGCCCTGGAACAAGCCCTCCGGCGCCTCGAGCAGCTACGGCGGGAACCCGCTCGCCTCCGCCGCCGCGCTGGCCGCGGTGCGCACCATCCAGCGCGACCGGCTCTGGGAGAACGCCGCCCAGGTCGGCACCTTCATGCTCGAGCGTCTCCGGGCCATGAAGGAGCGCTACCCTTTCATCGGCGACGTCCGCGGCAAGGGCCTCTTCCTGGGCATCGAGGTGGTCCGCGACCGGAAGTCCCGCGAGCCGGTGGCCGCGGCGGTGATGAAGCAGGTGTACCTGGACGGGGTCCGCCGCGGCCTCCTGGCCATGAGCTACAGCCCGCACATCCGGCTCCAGCCCGCCCTGACCATCGACCGGGCCGCCGCCGAGGAGGGCCTCGGGCTCCTGGACGAGGTCTTCGCCGAGCTCGAGCGTAGTGGGCGCTGGCGCTGACCCCTCGGTCGGCGTTAAAGGGCCCGGTTCTCCATGGCTGTCACCCCACCGTCCGGCCGCCTCCGCGGCGCCGTCATCGGCTACGGCTTCATCTCCGGCAAGGGGCACCTCCCCGCCTACCTGGAGCGCGCCCGGACCCGGGGTGACGTGGAGATCGTCGCCGTGGCCGACATCTGCGCTGCCCGCCGGGAGAGCGCCCGCGCCACCCTACCCGCGGCGCGCCTCTACGCCAGCGCCGAGGAGCTCCTCCGGGCCGAGGCCGGCCGCCTGGACTTCGTGGACATCGCCACCCCTCCGGTGGACCACGCCCCCATCGCCCACCGGGCGCTGGAGTCGGGCCTCCACGTCCTCTGCGAGAAGCCGCTCACCACCAGCGTCGCCGATGCCGCCGCGCTCCTCGAGCACGCCCGGCGCGCCAGCCGGGTGCTCTTCCCCTGCCACAACTACAAGCACGCGCCGGTGGTGAAGGCCATTCGCGAGGTCGTCGCCTCGGGGCGCCTCGGCCGGGTGCGCAGCGTGACGCTGAGCACCTTTCGCAACACCCACGCCAAGGGCGTCCCGGAGTGGAACACCCACTGGCGTCGCCAGAAAAAGCTCTCCGGCGGCGGCATCGCCATGGACCACGGGAGCCACACCTTCTACCTGGCCTTCGAGTGGATGGGCGGCTACCCGACCGCGGTCACGGCCAAGATGTCCAACCTCGAGCCCGAGCGCTGGGACACCGAGGACAACTTCAGCGCCGTCCTCACCTTCCCCACCGGGCTGGCCCATGCCCACCTCAGCTGGACGGCCGGCGTGCGCAAGGTCATCTACTCGGTCCAGGGCGATCGCGGGGCGGTGACCGTCGCCGACGACGACCTCGAGGTGGCGGTGATGGAGCGCACCGACGGCCCGGACGTGGCCCAGGGCGCGGTGCGCTGGCAGACCGCGCGGCGGAGCGTGTCCTCCGACTGGATGGATGCCAGCCACGTGTCGTGGTTCAACTCCCTCTTCGACCAGTTCCGCGAGGCCATCGACGGGGGCGTCTGGGTGGGCCGGGAGGCGAAGGAGGCCTTCCTCTGCATCCAGCTCATCGACGCTGCCTATCGCTCGGCGGGGGACGGGTGCCGCGAGGTCACCCTCCCGGCTCATCTGCCCGGCGAGGAGCCGAGGTGAACCTGGACCTGGACGCGCTCGCCGGCCGCCTCATCCCCTGGCTGGTTCGGCGCCGGCGTCCAGTGCTGCTCGCCGCGCTCCTCATCACCGGGGTGAGCTCGGTCTTCGCCGTCAGGCTCTACCAGAATCTGAGGTCCGACCTGGAGGAGCTCCTCCCCGAGACCGCCCCCTCCGTCCTGGCGGCGAAGAACGTCGGGCCCAAGCTCCATCCGGTGAACAACCTGTTCATCGTCCTCGAGGGGAGGGACCCCAGGGCGCTGCAGCGCTTCGCCGACGACCTGGCCGGCCGCCTCCGCGGCCTCGGACCGCAGGTGGTTCAGGACGTCAGCTACCGCACCGACGACCAGGAGGCGTTCCTGCGCCGCTTCGGGGCCTTCTACCTGAGCGAGCCCGACCTCCACCTCGTGCTCGACCGGATCCGGGCCCGGGTGGCCTTCGAGAAGCAGAAGGCCAATCCCCTCCTCGACCTGGTCGAGGACGAGGAGCGGGCCCAGGCGAAGCCGCCCCCGCTCGACTTCTCCGACCTGGAGGAGAAGTACGGCATCCAGGGCGCCGACCAGTTCCGCGACGGATATTTCCAGACGCCGGACGGCAGGCTCCTCGCCCTCCTCGTTTCCCCGAACGAGCAGATGTCGGGCTACGAGGCGAACAAGCGCTTCACCGACCGGGTCCGCGCCGAGATCCAGGCGCTCGATCCGGCCCGCTACGACCCGACCATGAAGATCGGTTTCACCGGCGAGGTGGAGGCCCCGCTCGAGGAGCAGGAGTCGCTGCTCTCCGACCTCGCCTCCTCCACCGCGGTGGTGCTGGTGCTGGTCTTCACCGCCCTCTACCTCTTCTACCGGCGCTGGGTGCCCATCGTGGCGCTGGCCGCCGCCCTGATGGTGGGGACGGCGGCCACCTTCGCCCTGAGCTGGTTCCTGGTCGGCTACCTCAACGCCAACACCGCATTCCTCGGCTCCATCGTCCTCGGCAACGGGATCAACGTGGGCATCATCGTCGTCGCCCGGTACTGCGAGGAGCGCACGCGGGGCGAGCCGGTGGAGCGCGCCCTCCGGACGGCCTGGACCGGCTCGCTGGCGGCCACCTTCGTCGCCTCCTTCGGCGCGGGACTGTCCTACCTCTCGCTGGCGGCGACCGATTTCCGGGGCTTCAGCCAGTTCGGCATCATCGGCTGGCTGGGCATGGCGCTGAACTGGCTGGCTGCCTTCCTGCTCCTCCCGCCGATCATCGCCGCGCTGGAGCGGCGGCGTCCGGGCGGCTTCGTCCGGGCGAGCGGCGTCCATCCCTGGGCGGCCACCACCGCCAACCTGGTGGAGCACGGCGGCGGAGCGCTGCGCATCGGCTCCATCGTCCTCCTCATCGCCTCGGCGGTGGCGGTGTTCACCTACCGCGGACCGCTCATCGAGTACGACGTCTCGCGCATCCGATCGCAGAAGAGCCTCGACGAGGGCGCCACCTTCTGGTCCTTCAAGCTGGACGAGATCTTCCGGGCCTACCTGAGCCCGATGGTCCTCCATGCCGACTCCCCGGAGGAGCTGGACCGCACGCTGCAAGTTCTCGCCAGGAAGAGGGCCGAGCTCGGCCCGGCCGATCCGCTCCGCGAGGTCCGGACGCTGAAGACGGCCCTCCCCGAGGACGCGGCCGCCAAGCTGCCCCTGGTGCACGAGCTGCGCGATGCGCTCAGCGATACGCGGCTCGAGCAGCTCCCGGCGGACGTGCGCGCCCGCGCCCAGCGCCTCCGGCCCCCGGTCGATGCGCGTCCGCCCACCCTCGAGGATCTTCCCCGGTCCGTCCGGCGGGCGCTGGTCGAGCGCGACGGAACGACCGGACGGATCGCCCTCGCCTTTCCCCGCAAGGTGGGCGTCCTCAACACCGACGAGCTGGATGCCATCCGCCGGCTGCTCCGGGGCTCCATCGCCGAGAGCAACACCTCGACCCAGGCGCTGGCCCAGCAGCTCCTCTTCGCCGACATCACCGCGGCCATCATGCGCGACGGCCCGCGGGCCACGCTCCTCGCGCTGGGCGCGGTCTGCCTGCTGGTGGCGCTCGTCTTTCGACGCCTCGGCCCGGTGGTGATGACGTGCGGGAGCCTGCTCGTCGGGGTGGCCTGGCTGGTCGGGGCGGCCGCCGGCGCCCACGTCCGCCTGAACTTCCTCAACTTCGTCGTCCTGCCCATCACCTTCGGCATCGGCGTCGACTACGCGGTGAACATCGTCCAGCGCTACCGGCTGGAGGGGCCCGGCACCCTGACGCGCGTGCTCCGCGAGACCGGCGGCGCGGTGGCCCTCTGCTCGGCCACGACCATCACCGGGTACGCCTCGCTCCTCGTCGCCGACAACCGGGCGCTCCGCGGCTTCGGGCTTCTGGCCTCGCTGGGCGAGGTGACCTGCCTGGCCGCGGCGCTCTTCGCGCTGCCGGCGTGGATCCGGTGGTGGGAGACGACGCTCGGCCGGGCTGCTCGGGATGCGCATTCTCCACTGCTCTGACGTCCACATCACCGAGCCGCTGGAGCAGACCGGCTTCCTCCGCCGCGGGCCACGCTTCTGGATGGCCTACTACGAGCTGGTGCTGGAGGGGCGCGCCCGGGCCTACGCCCGCGCCGCGGAGACGCTGGCCGCCATCGCCCGGGACGTCGGCCGGCACGGCGTGGACCACCTGGTGCTCTCCGGGGACCTGACTTCGTCGGCGCTTCCCTCGGAGTTCGCCGCCGCGGCGGCGGCGCTCGGCCCCCTGGCCCGGGACCCACGGCGGTGCACGGTCATCCCCGGGAACCACGACTGCCACCACCCGGCGGCGGTCCGGGAGCGGCGCTTCGAGCGCCACTTCGCGGCCCTCCTCGAGTCCGACCTCCCGGCGCACGCCCGGGTGGGACCCTGGCCCCTGGTCCGGCTCCTCGGGGATTCGGCGGCGGTCATCGCCCTGCACGGCTCGCTCGTCCCCTCCATCCCGGGAGTCTCCTATGGCCGGCTCGGTCCCCTGCAGCGCGACGGGCTCCGCGCCGCGCTGGCCGACCCGGCGCTGACCGGCCGTGCGGTGCTGGTGGTGGTGCACCATGCTCCGCGGCGAGGCGATGGCCGCCCGGACAAGCTCTCCCACCGGCTCCTCGACGCCGAGGCGCTGCTCGAACTGCTTCCCGGGCCCCGCTTCGCCGTGCTTCACGGCCACATCCACCGCCGCTACCACCATCCCGCCACCGACGTCCGCCCGCACCTCTTCGGCGCCGGGAGCTCCACCCAGGCCGGGAAGGAGGGGTACTGGCTGATCGACGTGGCCGGCGGTCGGGTCACGGGCGGGCGCGCACACCCCGTCTCGGGCGAACGATGAGCGCGCTGTCGGCGGTGGTCGTCGGGCACGTCACCAACGACGTCCTGGCCGAGGGCATCCGGCCGGGCGGCGCCGCGCTCTATGCTGGCCTGGCGGCACGGGTGCTCGGGGCCGAGGTCACGCTGATCACCCGCCTCGGTCCGGACTTCGTCGGCCGTGCCCTGCTCGAGCGGTTCGCCCGCGTCGAGGCGCTTCCGGCAGCGCGGACGACCACCTTCGACGAGCGGATCGATCGCGGTCACCGCGTCGTGCGCCTCCTGGCCCACGCCGGTCCTCTCGACGTCACGCTCCCCGCGCGCTTTGACGTGCTCCTCGCCTGTCCCGTGGCGGACGAGGTCCCGCTCTCCCTGCTCCGGACCGCCCGGCCCCGGTTGCTCCTGGCCGCCGGACTCCAGGGCTGGCTGCGCGCCTTCGACGCCGGCGGAAGGGCCTCGCCCCGGCTGCCCGCCGGGCCGGCCGCCTTCTCGCGGTGCAATCTCGTCTCCTACAGCGAGGAGGATGTCCGGGGGCTCGGCCCCGAGCTCGCCGGCGCCCTCCGAGCCGCGGTTCCGGTGGTGGCGGTCACCCGCGGAGCCGACGGCGCGCGCATCGACGCTCCGGAAGGTGGCCTCGACGTTCGGCCCCTCCCCGTGGACGCCCTCGAGGCGACGGGGGCCGGAGATGTCTTCCTGGCGACACTGGCCATGCGCCTCGCTGCCGGAGATTCGCTGCCTGAGGCCGCCGACTGGGCAGCGTGCGCGGGTGCGCTGACGGTGACCGGCGTGGGGACCGAGGGCGTCCCCGATCTGGCCCGGCTCTCCGCGGCGGTGGAGCGCTACCGCCTCACGCGCGAGGCGTGAGCTTGTCCTGCTGCTTCCGCGGCCGATGGGCCGCCAGCGCCGCGCACTTGTAATCGATGGCGCTGAGGGTCACGAGGATGCCCCCGGCCGCGAAGCACACGCCCATCCAGAACTTGTGCGAGGCGATGCCTCCGAGGAGCCCGGCCAGCAGACCGGCCCCCAGGACCTGGAGCGCCCGCGTCGGACCCGGCGCTTCCGCCTCGAGAATCTGCTTCACGTGCATGCGCCCGGGGAGTCTAGGACCGCGCCGCGGAAGGGCTCAACCCATCACCGCGCTTCACCGGTTCTGACGCAACGCGTCTCAGGGCGCCGCCCGGCGCTGATCTGGTAGACCGTCGGCCCGTGGGCGCGGCGCTGGGCTCGTGGGACCGGCTGCTGATGGGCACATGCCTCGTGGCCCTCGGTGTGCTCGCGTGGGTCTGTGTCGCCCAGCACGCACCGGCGCTCGCCGCGGCGCGCGCTCCCCCTTCGCTGGTCCTGGTGCCCGTGTTGCCGCCGGTGGTCGTCGCCCCGCCTCCGCCTCCACCGATGGAGCAGATGCCGCCTGCGCCCCCGCCTCCCCCGCCGGCTCCGGCTCCGGTGCGCGTCCAGGCGGAGCTCGACCGCTTGCTCGCCAGCGGGCGGATCGAGTTCGAGACCGGCAGCGACCGGCTCCGCCCCGAGGCGACCCCGCTCCTCGATGCCATCGTGGCGCAGCTCGCCTCCGCGCCGGACCTGGAGGTGGAGGTGGAGGGCCACACCGACAACCGCGGCGACCCGGGTGCGAACCGGCGCCTGAGCATCCGCCGCGCCGAGGCGGTGAAGGCCTACCTGGCCACGCGCGGCATCGACGCGCGGCGGATCCACACGCTCGGCTCGGGCTCCACGCGCCCCATCCTTCGCGCCAGCACGCCCGAGGCACACCAGCTCAACCGGCGCATCGAGTTCCGCGTCATCGCTCCAGGGGGTCGGTGATGGCCGACGTCGTGCGCGAGATCCTCCTCTGCCTCGCCTTGGCCGCGCTGCTGGGCTTCATCATCGGCTGGCTGGCGCGGGGGCTCGGCCGCAGGAGGGCCCGGGTCGCCGAGGTCGAGGGGCGGCGCGCCGTCGAGGATCTGCGCGGCCGGGTGGCCGTGGCCGAGTCCGTGCGCGGCTCGCTCGAACAGGCGCTGAGCGAGCAGCGGACGCTGGCCGAGAGTGCCCGGCGCGAGGGCGAGGTGCTGCGGCGCGAGCTGCGGGAGGCCGACCAGGCCCGCGACGCCATCCGGGCGACGGTGACCGCGGCCGAGGAGCGCATCGCCGACCTGAGCGCGCAGCTGTCCGAGATGGAAGCCGCCGGGGCCGCCGCCAAGACCGAGGCGGCGCATGCCCGGCGCGAGGCGGAGCGCTCTCGCGCCGAGCTTGCCTCGCGCACGCTGGGCAGCGAGCCGACGCTCCAGCAGATGAAGACGCTCCGGGCCACGCTCAGCGCCGCCGAGTCCGGCTGGGATTCGGCGCGGGCCCAGGCCGAGACCGCGCTGGCGCAGCTCGCCGTCGCCGGGCGCCGGCTCTCGGAGTCGGAATCGGCCCGGACGGTGCTCGTCGGGCGCCTCTCCCAGATGGACAACCTGCTCGCCGAGTGCACGGCGGAGATCGCCGCGCTCCGGGCCCGCGTCGCCGAGCTGGAGGCGGCGCCGCCGCTGGTTGCCATTCCCTTGCCGGCGCCGGAGCCGGCGCCGGTGCGTCCGGCGTTCGCTCCCGACCTTCGCGACGACCTGCAGCGGATCCGCGGCATCGGGCCGGTGCTGGAGCGCCTCCTGCACCGTGCCGGCGTCTACCGCTATGCGCAGATCGCCGCCTGGACCCCGGAGGACGTCCAGGCGATGAGCGAGCGCCTGCCGGGCTTCCACCGTCGCATCCGGCGGGATCGCTGGACATCGGCCGCGCGGCGGCTCCACATCCAGAAGTACGGAGCGCCGCCGGGCTCGGAATCCGCCAGCCGATGACCGGCGAGGATGCGCGCAGCCGGAGCTATGCCATCCTGGTGGCGCGCCTCATCCTCGGCTTCATCTTCTTCATGGCCGGACTGTGGAAGGTCTTCACTCTCGGCCCGGTGGAGCATGCGCGCCGGCTGTTCGTGGAGCCCTACGCCCAGACATTCCTCCCGCGCTGGTCGCTCTGGGCGACCGGCGTCACTGTACCGGTGGTGGAGCTGGTCGCCGGGGCCCTGCTCCTCTTGGGCCTCTGGACCCGGGCTGCGCTGCTGGCGCTCGGAGCCGTGCTCGTGCTGGTGACCTTCGGTCACCTCCTCAACGAGCCGCTCTACGAGTTCCACACCCACGTCATTCCGCGGGCGGCGCTCCTCGTCTTCCTCCTGGTGATGCCGGGGGCGGAGGACCGCTACTCCCTCGACGCCTGGCGCCGGCGGGCGTGAGCCTGGCGCCCGGCCCTGCACTTGCTCCGACCCAGGTCCTTCCGGTAGGGCATGGAGCACGGCCCCGTAGCTCAGTTGGATAGAGCGGCGGTTTCCTAAACCGCAGGTCGCACGTTCGAATCGTGTCGGGGTCACTGGCCGGTGGGCGGAGATCGCCCCGCGGAGCCCGGCGGCGTCACTGGCGCTTCGTCAGCTCGTAAATCTCGACCATCGGGGCGCTGCGTTGCGTCCTGGCGCAAACCGCGGTCCAGTTGAACGTCGCCGTGAGGTGGTCCTTGACCAGCTCACCGTGCCCGCCGTTGAAGGCCATCGCCAGGCTCCCGCATCCCGAATCGGCGACGTCGCAGCGACCCGAACCGACTGCGCTGAACGCGCTCGCCGACCAGGTGGTCATGGTGTACTGGCCTGCACATGGAACGTTGTTCGGCCGCTCGTTGGTGTCGAACCTCAGGTAGTAGGCAGTCGGGGAAGTGATTTCGACCGCGATGCGGGCAGGGTTCGAGCGACCTTCCCACCCCTCGAAGTGGACCGTGCCCACGTACGTGCCCACCAGCGCCGGGGCGCAGGCCGTGAGAGCCACAAGGATCGTCGCGCACAACCCTCTCTGGAGCATGCCCCTCACGTTACCGCGTGCTCGCCGCTTCTTGCCGCTCCGCCGGAACGCCAAGGCTCCCGGGAGGCAGCAGGCAGGGCGAGCAGCCGGGCCTCACCGGGCGCTCGGCGTGCCCGCGTCCGCGCCCAGCTTGGTGAGCATCTTCACCGCGCCCGAATTCTTCGGATTCATGGCCAGCGACTTCCGGTAGCTCTGGACGGCCAGGTCATTCTTTCCCGCGTTCATGTAGCCCTCGCCGAGGCTGTCGTAGGCATTGGCGTCGTCGGGGTACTGCGCCACGTTGGCCTCGAAGACCTTGACCGCATCGTCGACCTCGCCCGCCTCGAGGAGAGCATAGCCGGCGCCGTTCAGATCGTTCGGGCTGAAATCCTTCGCCGGTCCGCGGGCGCGCCGGACGGTCTAATCCGCGATGGCCGCAGCCACGCCTGCCTTCTTCCAGAGGGTGTAGAGCCGCACGAACCCGGGGACTGGCCCGGGCTTGAAGTGGGTCCAGCCGTATTCCTTGGCCACGCTGTCGGCGAGCGGACCGAAGATCATGAATCCGGTGTCCGAGTTGGTCATGATCGCCACCCCCTTTCCCGAGTCGGCGAAGGCGATGAGCGTGGCGAGGAAGCCCTCGTCCGAGCCGTCGTGGCCAAACCGATCACTGCCCGGCTCGAGGAAGAAGCCGAGGCCCACCGGATCCGCCTGCACGCTGAGCATCTCTCTGGCCGTCGCCTGGGAGAGGATGCGGTTGGACTTGCCGTGCTTGGACTTCGCCACCTCGATGGCCACGCTGGCGAGGTCCCCCGCCGTGGTCCACAGGCCGGCGGCCGCCATCTCCGGGTAGATGTGCCACTTCCCCTTGACCGGCTTGCCGCCCAGCCGGTGACCGCTGGCCGCCATCGCCGCCCGCTCGGGAGGCTGCGGCTGCTCATAGCTGCTGTGCTCGAGGCCCAGCGGTCCGAGCACCGTCTCGGACATGATCTGGGGAAAGGGCTTCCTCAGCTGGTCGACGAGCAGCAGCTGGACGATGGTCGTGCCGCCCCCGCTGTACTGGAACTTCGTCCCCG
>DASPUU010000092.1:0-5358 GCA_035622755.1 Myxococcaceae bacterium | reverse complement strand
GAGCCGGAGCCGATGGCCGGTCAGCTCGGGCTGGAGCTGGACGCGCGGGGGAACGTCCGCGTGGACGGCCGGTTCCAGACCTCGGTGCCCGGAATCTTCGCCGCCGGGGACGCGAGCCGGGGGGCGAGCCTCATCGTCTGGGCCATCTCCGATGGCCGGGAGACGGCGCGCTCGGTGGATGCCTGGCTGATGGGGCAGCCCTCGCGACTGCCGACGCGGGGGGCGAACCTACCGTTCGTGCGTTAGCAGCAGGCCCAGCGAGGCGTCGGCCGGCGTCCGCTCGCGGCCCTGGCCGTGGGCGCGGTCGACGAGCTCCTGGACGCGGTCCAATCCCCGGCGGATGATGCGGAACCCCATGGCCAGGGCGAACCAGGCAGGAGCCAGGTCGAGCCGGAGGTAACCGCCGCGCGCCGGAAGGTCCCACAGGGGATCGGCGCCGACCTGGAGCACGGCCCAGCCCACCACCGAGCCGAGCGCGTAGACGGCCGCCAGCAGGCCCACCGCGCGGATGACAACCGGGAGCCGGAGCAGCACGTCGAGACCCTCGAGCACCAGCCCGCCGCCGCCATAGACGCCGAGCATCCACAGGTTGGTGGCGGAACCGGAGAACGGGAACTGGAGGAGAAGGCCGAGGAGGCCATATCCGGAGAAGCGAACGGTGAATGGGGCGCGGAGCATGCTCGGGCGTTGTGCAGCCGCTGCGCCACCCGGGCTCCGCCGCCAACTCCCCGCAGCCTCGAGGGGGCGCACATTTTCCCCGTCGCACCGGAGGCAACAGCAGGCGCCGGGCTGCTGCACCCGCGGCTACGCTCGGCGAGGCCGGGCCCCTCGGCCAGCGTTCAATTGTCCACACATGTATGCTCACGTGCGCAGCAGACGTGGTACTCATCGAAGCAGAGCCCCCGGGCTGCCATGGCCACCTCCGAGCTGAGTCACTCCGATCAGCGGACGCTCGACGCCGTCTTCGCCCATCCCATCCCGCTCAACCTTCCCTGGCGCGATGTCGTCCACCTCCTCGAGGCGCTCGGGCGGGTCGAGGAAACCCACGGCGGGAAGCTCCGGGCGACCATCAACGGGCAGACCGGCTTCGTCCATCGCTCCCGGCACAAGGACCTCACCCGGGAAGAGCTGGTGACGGTGCGTCACTTCCTCGAGCGGGCCGGCGTGGCGTCCGCACGGGGGACGGCCCCGGCGGCGCCCTCGGGGGAGCCCCCTCCGGGCGCCAAGCGCTGAGGCCCGGCCCGCGCCGTCAGATGCGCTCGCGCGACCTGGGCACCGCCCCGGGCTCCGCGGGGCCGGCGGCGCCGCCGTCCACGGCCTGCATCGACTCGAGCGCCCCGGCCACCGCCGAGATCTCGTCGCCGAGGCGGTCGACGCTCGCCCGGAGCTGGGCGCCCGCCTGGTCGGTGGTGGCGGCGGACCGGACGGCGAGCACCTGGGTGTAGAGGTTCTCCAGCGTGTATCCGAGCCGGGCTCGCTCCGCCTCGAGCCGGGCGGCCTGGATCCGCAGGGTCTCGCGGTGCTGGAGCTGCGCGTCGAGGGCCTTGAGGGCCTCCTCCCAGCGGTCGCGGGTCACCTGGTCCGTGGAGCCGTCGCGCCGGGCAACCAGGTCGGCGCGCTCGCGCTGGAGCCGCTCGCCGTCGGAGGTGGTCACCAGCGACCGGAGGTCGGCCTCCCTCCGCGCCAGGCCGTGGATGGCGTCGCGGAGACCGCGGACCGATTCCTCCGGCCTGCGGACGACCTCGCGGAGCACGGCCGGGCCCTTCTTGATCTCCTCGAGGAGCTTGTCGCAGAGGGCGTCGACGCGCGCCAGCCCGGACGGGTCGGCGGCGGGCTCGGCCACCGGGGCGGCCTGGCCCTCGGCCACCTCCGTCCGGCTGCGTCTCCTGGAGAGGATGGAGACACCGGCGATGGAGAAGCCGAAGGCCACCCAGAGCAGGGCGAACGGCGCGCCGTCGAGCACGAAGTAGGTGAGCATTCCCGCCATTCCGAGGAACACCCAGCCGATGGCCCGGGGTGCGTTTCGCCGCCTCAGGGCCCGCCGCTGCTCGCGCAGGAGCCGGCGCTGCTCGCGGAAGGTCCGGCGCCACTCGCTGCGGGAGATCTGTCCCCGCTCCAGCGCCTCGCGCATCCTGGCCAGCCCCACGTCCAGCGCGTCTCGATGCTCATCGGCCACGCTCGTACCTCCGCTCGACACCGAACCCGGGCCCGTGGTCTTAACGCTCCGGGACCCCCATCGTCACATCCGGCGCGGCGCCGGGCGGCACCTTCCATCTCCGGTGCAGCCAGAGCCACTGGTCGGGATGCTCCCGGATGGCCCGCTCCAGGGCGGCGGTCAGCTCGGCGGTGTGCGTCCAGACGTCCTGGCGCCAGTTCCCGGTGGAGGGGACGGGGAAGGGGCCCTCCACCCGCAACCGGAGCCTTCCCTCCTCGCGCGGGGCCAGGGCGAGGAACACCGGAGCCCCGGAACGGAGCGCGGCCACGCTCACCAGCGGAGTCGTCGCCGCCGGGCGGCCGAAGAAAGGGACGAAGAGCGCGTGCCGGCCGCCGACCGCCTGATCGAGAAGGACGGTCACCACCTCGTTGCGGCGGAGCGCGGCCAGGGCCGCCGGGAGCGCTCCCCGCGCGGGGATGAGGCGAAGCCCGGAGCGGACCCGCGCCGCGACCACCTCGGCATTGAAGGCGCCGGAGAGCGGCCGGACCACGGCGTGGAGCGGAACGCCGCGGCGGGTCAACTCCGCGCCGAGGACCTCCCAGCTCCCCAGGTGGGCGGTGACGACCAGAGCGCCCCGGCCGGCGGTCAGCGCGCGGTCGATTGTCCGGAGCTCGTCGGAGACGACGCTCGCGCCCAGGTCCGCCGGCGGCTGACGGGCCCCGAGCACGGCTTCCAGCGCGGCCCGCGCCATGTTGCCGTACGTCCGCCGGGCGACGGCGCGCCGCTCGACCGCGCTCCAGGCGGGGAAGGCCGCGGCGAGGTTGTCGAGCGTCACCCGCCGGCGGATGCCCAAGGCGAAGGCGAGCCGGCCCATCGCCCCCGCCACGGCGGTGCGGGTGGCCTCGGGCATGCGCCGGAAACCGGCGAGCGCGAGCCGCACCGCCGCCCGGGCGAGCGGCGAGGCGGGGACGTCGGCGGCGGACGGCGGCGGCACGTCGAGCCCGAGCAGTAACACGGTGCGTCCTCGGACGGGGGCGCGCGCGACCCCCGTCGGGCACGGACACGGGGTGTGGCGGCGCAGGAGTTGCGCAGGCGCCGGGCGGCGCCGTCGAAGCGGCGGCGGCGGGCGTGGGGCGAACGGTCTAGACTGGCGCCGATGACGGTCGAGACGCCCACTCCCGCCGAGACCCCGGCCGCTGCCCCGCACACCGGGGAAGCAGACCTGGTCCAGCTCGACCAGAACCACCCTGGCTTCCGCGATCCGGTTTACCGCCAGCGCCGCAACGCCATCGCCCAGCAGGCGCTGCGCTGGCGGGTGGGAGATCCCATCCCCGAGGTGAGCTACGACGAGGTCGAGCTCGGCGTGTGGCGAACCGTGTGGGAGCACCTGGCACCGCTCCACGACCGCTACGCCTCGCGCGAGTACCGGATGTGCTCGGCGCACTTCGCCTTCCCCCGGACGCGCATCCCTCAGCTCCGGGAGGTGAACGTCAAGCTCCGGCCGGCGACCGGCTTCGAGATGGTCCCCGTGGCCGGGCTGGTGGCCTCGCGCGCCTTCCTCGGGAATCTCAAGGACGACCACTTCCTCTCCACCCAGTACATCCGCCACCACACCGTGCCGCTCTACACGCCGGAGCCGGACATCGTGCACGAGCTGGTCGGCCATGCGGCCACGCTCGCCGAGCCGGGATTCGCCGAGATCAACCGCGCCTTCGGCCGGGCGGCGGAGCGGGTCTCGGAGGACGTCCTCAAGCAGATCGAGCGCGTCTACTGGTACACGCTGGAGTTCGGCGCCGCCTACGAGGACGGCAAGCTGAAGGCCTACGGAGCGGGGCTCCTCTCCTCCTTCGGGGAGCTGGAGCGCTTCAGCCGCGAGGCGCAGCTGGTGCCCCTCGACTTCGAGCGGATGGCGGCCCGGCCGTACGACCCCACCGTGTACCAGGACATGATCTTCGTCGCCCCGTCGTTCCGCGAGGCGGTCCAGAGGATCACCGCCTGGCTCGACGGCCTCCGGGGCTGAAGTCCGGGAAATCCGGCTTTCTTGCACCTTTGCCGCGCTGCATTAGTCTGGGGCTGGCAATCCAGCCGCCGGTCGAGTACAGGGCCGCGGCCCCTACCGTCCAAGCGAAGGAAGCACACGAGTCATGGCGTCCTCTTTTCCCATCGAACGCGTCCGGAACATCGGGATCTCCGCCCACATCGATTCGGGCAAGACCACCCTCACCGAGCGCATCCTCTTCTACACGGGCCGGATCCACGAGATCCACGAGGTCCGCGGCAAGGACGGGGTGGGCGCCAAGATGGACTCCATGGACCTGGAGCGGGAGAAGGGCATCACCATCCAGTCCGCGGCGACCTACTGCCTGTGGAAGGACATCAACATCAACATCATCGACACCCCGGGCCACGTCGACTTCACCATCGAGGTAGAGCGGGCGCTGAGGGTATTGGACGGGGCGATCCTCGTCCTCTGCGCGGTGTCCGGCGTCCAGAGCCAGTCGATCACCGTCGACCGGCAGATGCGCCGCTACCGGGTTCCGCGGCTGGCCTTCGTGAACAAGATGGACCGGGCCGGGGCCAACTACGCCCGGGTGGGGAACCAACTTCGCGAAAAGCTCGGGCACCACCAGGTCATGATGCAGGTGCCGATCGGCGCCGAGGACCGCTTCCAGGGAGTCATCGACCCCATCGTCGGCAAGGCCTACTACTTCGACGGCGAGAACGGCGAGCACGTCCGCGAGGAGGAGGTGCCCGCCGAGCACGCCGAGGCGACGAAGAAGGCGCGCCACGACATCATCGAGGGCGTGGCCAACGTCGACGACATCCTGGCGGAGAAGTTCATCCACGACGAGCCCATCTCCGCCGAGGAGATCAAGGCCGCGGTGCGCCGCGCCACCATCGCCTTGAAGATGACGCCGGTGTTCTGCGGCTCGGCCTACAAGAACAAGGGCGTGCAGCTCCTGCTCGACGCCGTCCGGGACTACCTCCCCAACCCCAAGGAGGTGGTCAACGAGGCGCTGGACCAGAAGAACGACGAGGCGAAGGTCGTCCTCGCCTCCGAGCCGGACAAGCCGTTCGTCGGCCTGGCCTTCAAGCTGGAGGACGGGCGCTACGGTCAGCTGACCTACATGCGCCTCTACCAGGGCCACATCGCCAAGGGCGACTTCATCGTCAACCAGAGCAACCAGCGGAAGGTGAAGATC
>DASPUU010000091.1:0-8944 GCA_035622755.1 Myxococcaceae bacterium | reverse complement strand
CCCACCAGCGAGAGCACCACCGCCTCGGTGGCGAACTGGGCCAGGATGCGGCGCCGCCGCGCGCCCAGCGCCTTGCGCACGCCGATCTCGTGGGTCCGCTCGCTCACCGAGACGAGCATGATGTTCAGGATGCCGATGCCTCCGACGATGAGCGAGAGCAGGCACACCCCGAAGCTGGCGGCGGTGACCACCGCCGAGAGCTGGTTGAAGGCCGCGGTGGCCGACTCGTTGGAGTAGATGGTGAAGTCGCTCTCCTGCTCCGGCCGCAGCCCGTGCCGGTGCCGCATGAGCAGCTCGACGCCGTCTTGGGCCCGCTGGAGCAGCGAGGTGTCCCAGGCCTGCATGCTGATGTTCAGGGAGCGGTTCTTCCCGAAGAGCTCGAAGAAGAGCCCGATGGGGATGATGCCGGTGTTGTCGTAGCCCGGGCCGGCGAATCCCCCCTTGCGGGTCATCACGCCGATCACCTGGAAGGAGCGTCCCTTGAGCCTGACCTCCTGGCCGACGGCGTCCGTGTCCGGGAAGAGGCTGTCCGCCAGGTCGGGACCGACGACCATCACCTGGGCTTCGTCCTGGATCTCCGACTCGCTGAACACCCGCCCCCGGGCGACCTCCATGGCGTTGGTGTCGAAGAAGTAGAACGTGCCTCCGGCCATCTGGACGTTGGCCCGGGTCTCGCGCGCGGCGGTGGAGATCTTCTTGCCGCCGTCCCAGGCCTCGGCGGTCACCTTGGCCACGTCCGGCACGTGCTTCTGGATGGCCTCGAAGTCGGCGAAGGAGATGTTGGGCCGGCGGTTGATCTTGTCCCAGTCGAAGTTCCCGAACCCGTTCGGCCACTTCTGGAGCTGGAAGCCGTTGGCCCCCAGCCCGGCCAGGTCGGCGGTCACCTTGCGCTGGAATCCCTCGAGCAGGGCCATGGTGGCGACCACGGTGGCCACCCCGATGACGATGCCCAGGAGGGTCAGCGCGCTCCTCAGGCGGTGGCCCCAGAAGGTGCGCAGGGCGAGGCGGAAGTTGTCGGCGATCACACGGACTCCCGGAAAGAGCGTGTCTCGAACCCAACGCCTCCACCCGGTCTCCATTGCCGCCGCTCCCTGCACGCCGGTCCCCGGCTCGCTGCGAGGCTAGCCTGGAACGGTTCGGGCGGGATGCCGCAGCGCGGCGTCCCCCCCGGGGCTACTCGGCGCGCATCGCCTCCACCGGGTCGAGCCCGGCGGCGCGCGAGGCGGGGTAGATGCCGAAGACGAGCCCCACCCCGGAGGACATGGCCAGGGCCAGCCCCACCGCCCAGGGCGGCACGGCGGTGGGTAGCCCGAGGGCCCAGCGGGCGAGGAAGGCGACGAAGAACCCGAGCAGCACTCCCATCACCCCGCCGACCAGGGAGAGGACCACCGCCTCGGTGGCGAACTGGGCGAGGATGCGCCGCCGCCTCGCCCCGAGCGCCTTGCGGACGCCGATCTCGTGGGTCCGCTCGGTGACCGAGACGAGCATGATGTTCAGGATGCCGATGCCGCCCACCACCAGCGAGAGGAGGCACACCCCGAAGCTGGCCAGGGTCACCACCGCGGCGATCTGGTTGAAGACCGCCGTCGCCGACTCGTTGGAGAAGATGTAGAAGTCGTCGGCCTGGTCGGCGCGCAGGTTGTGCCGGTGGCGCATGAGGAGCTGCACCCCGTCCTGCGCCCGCTGCAGCACGTCGCTCCCCCGGGCGAGCATGCTCACGTGCAGGGAGCGGCTCTTGCCGAAGAGCTCGAAGAAGGCGGGGATGGGCATCATCGCCTGGTTGTCGGTGGAGAAGCCGAAGGAGCTCCCCCGGCGCAGGAGGACGCCGATGACCTGGAACCTCCGCCCGTGGATGCGGAGCACCTGCCCCACCGGCTCCACGTCGGGGAAGAGGAGGCCGGCGATGTCCGCGCCGATGACGATCACCGGGCGGCCCTCCTCCACCTCCGCCTCGCTGAAGGTCCGCCCGTCGGCCACGTCGGCGGCGTTGGTGTCGAAGAAGTCGAGCGTGCCCCCGGCGACGGCGATGTTGGCCTGCGTCTCGCGGGCCTCGGTGGAGAGCTTCTTGGCGAACTCCCAGGCCTCCGCGGCGACCTTGGAGGCCTCCGGCACGTGCTGCCGGATGGCCAGGTAGTCGTCGTAGGTGATGTTCGGCCGGCGGCTCGGGTCGGCGTCGTTGAAGCCGAAGGGGTACTTCTGGAGCTGGAAGCCGTTGGCGCCCAGCCCGTGCAGGTCGTCGTTGATCTTCCGCTGCAACCCCTCGAGGAGGGCCATCATCGAGACCACGGTGGTCACCCCGATGACGATGCCCAGGAGGGTGAGGGCGCTCCTCAGACGGTGCCCCCAGAAGGTCTGCATGGCCAGCCGGAGGCTGTCGCCGCTCACCCGGAACCAGGGGAGCGCGCCTCCGGAGAGCCACCGTCCGAGCCGCTGCAGCGCCACCCAGGCTCACCCCCGCTCGCACGAGCCGTCGAGGCGGCGGTCTCAGGCGGGGACCGAGACCGTACCCGCGGGCTCCGGGCCGGCATTGTCCCACGGCACCACCGGGTAGCCCAAGCCCTTCCAGCCCGCATACCCGCCCTCGAGGGGACGGACCCGGACGATTCCGCGGCTCCGCAGCTGGAGCGCCACCCGGGCGCTCGTCCATTCGCTGGGTCAACTGCAGTAGAGGACCAGGTCGCGGTCGCGCGGGATCTCGCCGTGCCGGCGGTGGAGATCGGCCGGCGACATGTGGAGGGCGCCGGGCAGGGTGTGAGGGTCGTCGAGGAGCTCGCGGCGGTGCCGCAGGTCGAGGACCAGCGGAGGATCCGCCTCGCCGAGCATCTCCCGGACCCGTTCCGGCGAGACCCGGTCGATGCGGAGCTTGCGGCGGACGCGCTCCCGCTCGACGAGCTTGTAGAGGAGCCAGGCCGCGGCGCCGGCGGCGGCCACGCCGAGGATCGGGGAGCCGTAGGTCGCCGCCAGGCGCAGCGCCCAGTTGACCTGCGCCCCGAAGACGTAGCCCAGCCCGACGTAGGTGCTTGCCCAGAGGGTGACGCCGGCGGCGTCGAGCAGCAGGTAGCGCAGGAGAGGCATCCCGGAGAGCCCGGCGAGCGGCGGGGCGACGGTGGCCAGCCCGGGGACGAAGGGCGCGACGAGGAGCGCCCGCCCGCCGTAGCGGTCGAAGGTCCCTTGGGTCTTCTGGATGCAGGTGTCGGGCTCCAGGCTGATCCGGCACACGACGCGGAGCACTCCGTGACCCCAGCGGCGCCCGGCGCTGAACCAGACCAGGTGGCCGAGCCAGGCGGCCAGCGCGGCCACCCCGACCACGGCGGCCAGCGAGGGCCGCCCGGTGTGCGCCAGCGCCCCGGCGGCCAGCAGCCACGGGGTGCAGGGGACGGGCACTCCCAGCTCCTCGGCGAGCACGGCCAGAAAGACCACCGTCGTTCCATTCTGGCGGAGGAATTCGATGGTGTCGTTCACGGGCGCCGGGGGGGAAGTGTGAGGGGCCTCCACACCCTAGATGTGGGAAACAGCCCAGCGTTTCAAGCGGAGGTGCGTTCGCCCGACGATTCCCCTCCGGTGCGCCGGGAAGGCGGGAACCGGACGAGCTTCCACTACAATCTGGCGCGGAGGTTGCTGCCGGCCACGAAGGGCGGTCGTGCGCCCCCCGGACGTCGCGACCCGTCGATGGGAGTCAACCAGGCATGCGCATCCTCAGCCGGGGGGCAATCTGTGCGGCGCTGGTCGCCGGCTCCGTCTCTGCGCAGTCGCTGACCCCGGGGGGGCCGGCGAGCACCTTCAACCTGACCACCTTCGTCTCGGGCATCAGCCAGATCACCGACTTCCGGTTTCTCCCGGACGGGCGGGTGGTGATGACCCAGAAGACGGGCGAGGTCATGGTCCGCCTGACCAGCGGAACGGTCGTCCAGGCCGGGACGTTCCCGGTGGACAGCTCGAGCGAGAAGGGCCTGCTCGGGGTCGAGCTCCATCCGCAGTTCGGCCAGGGCACGAACCGGACGCTGTTCTTCTACTACTCGCTGTCCGATGCTGCCGGGGGAACGGATCTCAACCGGCACCGCGTGGTGTCCATCACTCTCGCGGACACGAACCA
Organism: Myxococcaceae bacterium; assembly: GCA_035622755.1. Lineage (GTDB taxonomy): Bacteria > Myxococcota > Myxococcia > Myxococcales > Myxococcaceae > JADGRA01. The sequence continues at coordinate 4,851 of DASPUU010000091.1, read as the reverse complement.
GCTGACCATGGCGACGGAGACACTCCTCCTCCAGAACCTCCGCGGCCCGGCCAACCACGACGGCGGCGGGCTGGGCATCGGCCCGGACGGCAAGCTCTATGTCAGCGTGGGGGACACCGGGTGCAACTCCGGTCTCCCGCCGCCCCCGCCGGACAGCAACATCACCAACTACACCGGCACCTGCCTCACCACCGCCAACGGGAAGATCCTCCGCATCAACCTGGACGGGACCATCCCCGCCGACAACCCGCTCGTCGGCACGGCCGTCCCGGCGTGCGACGCCACCTCCTGCAACGCCAACCCGGTCCCGGTCGTCCTCACCGGCGTCCCGCGGACCGAGATCTGGTCCTGGGGCTTTCGCAATCCCTTCCGCTTCTCCTTCGACCCGATGACCGGAAACCTGTGGGTCGGGGACGTGGGAGAGGTGACCTACGAGGAGGTGGATCTGGTCACCAAGGGACAGCACTACGGCTGGCCCTACCGCGAGGGCGGCGTCGGGGACCCGGTCACCACCTGCGACGGGCTCGGCCCCAACGGCGGAGGCGGCGACTGCGTCGACCCGAAGTACTTCTGCGTGCACGGCGGGGCGACCGGCGGCATCGACGGCAACTGCGAAAGCGTCACCGGGGGCGTCTTCGTGGACAGCGCCACCTGGCCTGCCCCTTACCGCGGCCTCTACTACTTCGGGGACAACGCCAACGGGAACCTCTGGACGCTGACCCCCAACGCCGCGCGCAACGGCTTCGTGAGCAATCCCCGCTCGGATTTCGGGTCGGGATTCGGGACCCCGGTCCGGTTCCTGGTCGGCCCGGACGGCAACCTGTACGTGGCCAACGATTCGTCCAACAACATCCTCGTCATCTCTCCCAAGCCCGGCGTGGATGCCGGGCCGCCGCCGGACGCGGGGCCGCCGGATGCCGGACCCCCGGACGCCGGACCGCCGGATGGCGGGCCCCGTCCGGACGGCGGGCCGCCGCTCGACGCCGGCCCCATCGACTTCGGCGGGGGGACGCCACCCGGCGGCGTGGCCACGCCCTTCAGGGGCCCCGACGTCTGCAAGACCTGCCATGACCGCTCCGAGGGAGACCCGGATGCCGGGGTGCTCTACATGCCCTACGACAGCTGGGTGTCGACGATGATGGCCAACGCCATCCGTGACCCGCTCTTCCAGGCGGCGCTGAGCGTGGCCAACCAGGACGTCCTCGGCATCGGCCAGTGGTGCCTGCGCTGTCATTCGCCCACCTCGTACATCACCGGCCACGGCCTCCCGCCGGACGGCAGCTCACTCGACGACGTGGACCGCTCGGGGGTGAGCTGCGAGGTATGCCACCGCTCGCGGACGCCGGACGGCGGCTCGGCGCTGGCCGGCAACGCGCAGCTGTTCTTCGAGAACTCGCTCCTGGTGCACGGCCCCTACGCCTCCACGGCCAGCCCGGCGCACAACGCCGTCCAGGACCCGTTCACCTCCTCGAGCGCGCTGTGCGGTCAGTGCCACCTGGTGACCAACCCGGTGCTCGAGGCGGCGGGAACCACCCGGCCCTTCCCGCTCGACACCACCTTCCTCGAATGGCAGCAGTCGGCATACGCCTCCGGCGTCCAGGCCAAGACCTGCCAGCAGTGCCACATGGAGATCTTCGCCGGCCCCCACGTGGTCGGGTCCTCGGGCCTCGGCGCCCACGACGGCCCGCTCCGCACCGACCCGCGCCGCCACACCTTCGCCGGAGCCAACGTCTGGGGGCTCGATGCCGTGCTCGCCGCGGCGCCCGAGCTCCAGCCCTATGCCGATGCCTTCGCCGCGACGAAGGCCGCCGCCCTGCGCAGCCTGGCCGCCGCCGCCGAGCTGGCCCTGGACGTCCCTCCCGGGCCCTGGGCGGCGGGCTCGATTCTCCCGGTGACCGTCCGGGTGACGAACCTCACCGGGCACAAGCTCCCCACCGGGTATGCCGACGGGCGGCGGGTGTTCGTCGAGCTGAGCGTCAACGGTCAGGTGGTCAGCGGCGGCTACGACGCCGATGCCGGGACGCTCTCCGGCGGCGCGAGCCTCCAGCTGTTCGAGGCGGAGCACGGCCGCGCCGACGGGGGGACCGACCACCTGGCGCTGCACGACACGGTGCTCAGGGACACGCGCATCCCGCCGCTCGGCTTCCGGCCGACGGCGGACACCACCCCGGTGGGCGCGACCTTCGCCACCGATGCGGACGGCGGCGCGCTGGGCATCTCCGAGGGGGCCTACCAGGTGGTCCTGCCCGCGCTCGATGCGGCCGACGGCGGGGTGACCATCACCGCCCGGCTGCTCCACCAGGCCACCACCCCTCACTACGTGGATGCGCTGGAGGCGGCCAACTTCACCGACGGAAACGGAGCCCGCCTCCGCGACATCTACGACGCTACCGGGCGGGCGGCACCGGTGGAGATGACCCGGGCGGAGGCCACGGCTGCGCTGGTGGCGGCTCCGGTCACCGGGAGCTGCGGCTGCACGTCCACCACCGGAGCCACCGGAGCCGCGACGGCGGCGCTCGGCCTCCTCGCCCTGGCGAGCCGGCGCCGCCGCCCCGGCGGTCAGCGCGCGCCGTAGAGGGCGCCGGAGGGCGACGGCAGGGCGGCGGCCGCCTCGCTGTCCGGGCTGGTCTGCTGCCGGAGCGTGGCCGCCACCCGGGTTCGCTGGGCGGGCGTGAGGAGCGCGGTCAGCGCCCGGGCGAAGGCCACCAGGCGGTTGGTCTTGGCCACCAGGTCGGGGATGGAGCTCACGCTGTCCGGCGTGGGCTCGAAGTAGATACCGGTGAATGCCTGGCACAGGGCGTCCAGCTGCTTGCGGCGGGCCTGTGCCTCCGTCTGGAGGTCGGTGGCGTACTTCTGGAAGCTGTTCACGATCTGCGCGTCGATCTGCTGTTGCTGCTCCGTGGTGAGTCCGGCATCGGCGGTCAGCGCGTTGACCCGCTGCCGCACCTGGTCTCGCTCGTCCCTGAGCTGCGCCGAGCTGCCGGACATCGCCTGGCGGATGCTTTCCACCACCGACTGGCGCTGCGCCGGGCTGAGTCCGGCATGGAGCTCGGCCAGCGCCTGGGCCACCGACGGCTGGCGCTCCCTCGACGCGGCGGCGATCTCGGTGAGTCCGGCCTCGATGCGCTGCTCGTCGAAGACCCCCGAGGCGATGCCATCGGCGATGACCCCGATCATCCGGCGCCGGGCCGGGGCGACGACCGAGGACTGACCCCGAACCTGCTGGCCCAGGTTGATCAGGAGTTGCTGCTGCTGGAAGGTCAGCGTCAGCGCCGAGGCGGCGTTGAAGAACCAGGAGGCGCGGCCCTCCTCCATCTCCTGGCGGAGGCTCGGCGGGGGAACGCTCGGGGCGGTGGGGGTGGTGGCACAGCCGGCCAGGAGGGCCAGGCACCCCCAGGTCCCCCGCCGAGAGCTGACCGTGACCATGCTGGACCCTCCCGTCGTACCGGACCCCGGGCGCACGCTACCCCGGATCCGGGCCAGGCCCGGAAGAGTTTCCTTCACCGAGCCAGCAGCGCCTCGACCGCTTCCAGCTGCGCATCGGTGCCCATCACCAGGAGATGGTCGCCGGCGGCGAGCACCAGCTCGACCAGGGGCGCGGTGAGCACCTGGTCCTCTCGCAGGACGGCGAGCACCGTGGCGCCGGACGGCTCGGCGGCCTGCAGCCAGCGCACCGGCTGCCCCACCGCCCCCGTCCCCGGACCGACCAGGACGTCGGCGATGCGCAGCGATTGCCGGCCGCGGTGGAAGGCCGTCTCGAAGAAGTCCACCAGGCGCGGGCTGAGCATGAGATGGGCCAGGCGCCGGCCGCCGATGGCGTACGGGCTGATGACCCGGTTGGCGCCCGCCCGGAGGAGCTTGGAGACCGAGGCGTCGTCCACGGCACGCGAGACGATGAACAGGTCCGGCTTGAGCAGGCGGGCGGAGAGGATGACGTAGAGATTCGTCGCGTCGCTGGCGGTGGTGACCACCAGTCCCCTGGCCCGCCGGATTCCCGCGGCGAGGAGGGTGGCGTCGTCGGTGGCGTCGCCGCGGATGACCGGGAAGTCCTCCGCGGCGTCGGGCGCTCGCTCGGCGGGATCGATGACCACCACCTCGGCGCGCGCCTGGCGAAGCTCGTGGGCCGCCTCGCTCCCGACCCGGCCGAGCCCGGCCAGCACCACGTGGTTCTCCAGGAGATCGATCGCCCTTTGCATTCTGCGGAGCCTCCGCGCCCGGCGGCCGGAATCGCTGGTCAGGTGATCGAGGCCGACGGAGAAGGTGTAGAACAAACTGCCGATGCCGCACACGGCGATGGCGATGGTCAGCAACCGCCCGGCGGTGTCGAGCGGCTTCACCTCGCCGTACCCGATGGTGGCGATGGTGGTGAAGGTCATGAACAGGGCGTCCATCCAGGTGCCGCCCTGCCTCCGCCACAGCCAGTGGTATCCGACGACACCCACCAGGTGGGTGGCGAGCAGCGCCGCCAGCGGCAGGGCGAGTCGCTCGCGGAGGACGCGGGGGTCGGAGCCGAGCACGGAGGGTCGGGGAGTGTACGCGCCGGGGGTGATGCCCACGGGCCTCGCCGGGACCGGCCCCGGGGCGCTTGTCGAGCACGCGTCAGGGGTGCTCAGGTTCGGGCCCACCCCGAGGGAGACCCGCCGTGGCTGATGTCCTGCGCGCCGTGCGGAGCCTTGCCGTCCGGTACCGGCGCTGGCTGCTCGCCGCCGGCGCCTGCCTGGCCGTCTACGCCGGGGCCGGCTTCCTCCTCGCCCCGTGGATCCTCCACCGGCAGCTCGAACGGCGACTCGCCGAGACACTGCACCGCACGGTCACCATCCAGAAGGTGCGGGTCAATCCCTTCGCCCTCTC
>DASPUU010000090.1:0-2118 GCA_035622755.1 Myxococcaceae bacterium | reverse complement strand
CGCGCCCACTCGATGTTGTTCTGCTCGTCGAAGCGGGCCTTGAGCTCGATGGCCACCGCGACCTGCTTCCCGTTCTCGGCGGCGGCGATCAGGCTCTTGATGATCTCCGAGTTGGATCCGGTCCGGTAGAGCGTCATCTTGATCGCCAGCACGGCCGGGTCCTCGGCCGCCTTGCGCAGGAAGCTGACCACCGGGGAGAAGGCATCGTAGGGGTGGTGGAGGAGGAGGTCCCCGGCCCGGATGGCGGCGAACGGGTCCGGGTTGTCGAGAAACTCGCGCGGGACGGCGGCGGTGAAGGGCGCGTCGTGCAGCTCGGGGCGCGGCAGGCCGGTCAGCGCGAAGAGGGCGGAGGCCCCCAGGGGGGCCGGCGTCTCGTACAGGTCCTCCTGGTCGATCTCCAGCTTGGAGAGGAGGAAGGCGCGGATCCGGTCCGGCGTCGCCGGGTCGACCTCGAGGCGCACCACCGCACCGAACTTGCGGCGCCGGATCTCGCGGTCGATGGTCACCAGCAGATCGTCCGCCTCGTCCTCCATGATCTCGATGTCCATGTCCCGCGTGATGCGGAACGGGTAGACGCCGAGGATGCGCATCCCGGGGAAGAGCGCGTCGAGGTTGGCGGCGATGAGCGCCTCGAGAGGCAGAAACTCGCTCGGGCCGCCCGGCTCGTGGGGGCGCGACTCGCCGAAGGCCTCCAGGGGAACGAAGCGCGGGAGGATCTCCGGGACCTTGACGCGGGCGAAGCGGCGCAGCTCGGCGTCCGGGTCCTCGGCCTCCACCGCCAGCGACAGGGAAAGGTTGGAGATGAAGGGGAAGGGATGGCCCGGATCCACCGCCAGGGGAGTCAGCACCGGGAAGACCACCGACCGGAAGTAGGCCCGGGCGCGCTCCTGCGTCGGCGCATCGAGTGACTCCCAGGTGCGGAGACGGACCCTGGCCGCGTCGAGCTCGGGCACCAGCTGCTTGGCGAGCAGGTCGGCGGCGGTGCGGAGTTGCCGGCGGACGGTGTCGGCGATCCGGGTGAGCTGCTCGCGGGGGCTGAGGCCGTCCGGGCTGCGCTCGACGTCGGGTTGCTCGAGCTGACCGTGAAGGCCGCTCACCCGGATCATGAAGAACTCGTCCAGGTTGGAGTGAAAGATGGCGAAGAACTTGAGGCGTTCGAGGAGCGGCCAGCTGGGGTCGGCGGCTTCCTCGAGCACCCGCTCGTTGAAGGCCAGCCAGGACATCTCGCGGTTGAGGTAGTGGGCCGGCTCGGCGGGCGGAAGAGCGACGGGCTTGACGGGCTTGCGTTCGGCTCGGGGCATGGGTCCTACCGAGGGATGCTAGGACAGGCCGGGCATCCTGACCGCATTCTCGCCCTCCGGCGGTGACAAATCGAAGGCAGGTGGAGCGCCGCGGCGGGCGGCTGCTCCGTCGTCCGCCGGCCAGGCCCTCCTCCGTAGCTGAGTTCTAGGGGGTCACCGCCACGCTGGCGTTCGCGGAGTTCCCGAGCGAATCCTGGACGGCGACCACGTCGGTGACGTTGGGTGTCGCACCGGCCGTGTAGAGGCCGGTGGTGGCGTTGATGGAACCGCCCGAGGCGTTGGTCGACAGCGACCAGGTGAACCCGGTCCCGCTTCCACCGCTGGCGGTGAACGTCGCCGAGGTCGAGACCGAGAGCGAGGAGGGACCGGAGATGGAGACCCCGGCCCCGACGGCCACGTTCTGGGTGTCCGAGTTGCCGAGCGAATCCTGCACCCGCACCACGTCGGTCACGTTCGGCGTGGCCCCGGCCGTGTAGGCCCCGGTGCTGGCGTTGATCGAGCCCCCCGAGGCGTTGGTCGACAGCGACCAGCTGAACCCGGTCCCGCTCCCGCCGCTGACGGTGAACGTCGTGCTTCCGCGGGGGGCGATGGACGTGGCCCCGGAGATGGTCACCCCCGCCCCGACCGCCACGTTCTGGGTGGCCGAGTTGCCGAGCGAATCCTGGACCCGCACCACGTCGGTCACGTTCGGCGTGGCCCCGGCCGTGTAGGCCCCGGTGCTGGCATTGATCGTCCCCCCGGAGGCGTTGGTCGACAGCGACCAGCTGAACCCGGTTCCGCTCCCCCCGCTGGCGGTGAAGGTGGCGGTTCCCCGGGG
>DASPUU010000089.1:0-8467 GCA_035622755.1 Myxococcaceae bacterium | reverse complement strand
GCCGACCTCCTCCAGATCGGAGCGCGCAACATGCAGAACTTCTCTCTCCTCGAGGCGGTGGGCGAGCAGCGGCGGCCGGTGCTCCTCAAGCGGGGGATGAGCGCCACCCTCAAGGAGATGCTCATGGCCGCGGAGTACATCGTCGCCCGCGGCAATCGCCAGGTCATCCTCTGCGAGCGCGGCATCCGGACCTTCGAGACGATGACCCGCAACACCTTCGACATCAACGCCATCCCCATGCTCAAGCAGCTCTCACACCTCCCGGTGTTCGCCGATCCGTCGCACGGCGTCGGCGTCCGGGGAGGCATCCCGGGCGTGGCGCGAGCCGCCGTGGCCGCCGGCGCGGACGGACTGCTCATCGAGGTCCACCCCCATCCAGCCAAGGCGCTCTCCGACGGCGCGCAGTCGCTCACCTTCGCCGAGTTCGAGTCGCTCATGACCGGCGTCCGGGCCGTGGCGCGGGCCGTCGGTCGGACGATGGCCGAGGCCTGAGCCGGGGAGCGCCCTTGCGCGTTCGCATCCGCCGCGCCCGGAAGCTGGAAGGCTCGGTCGAGGTGCCGGGCGACAAGTCCATCTCCCACCGGGCGCTCATCTTCGGATCGCTGGGGACGACGCCGTTCCACGTCGAGCACCTGGCACCGGGCATGGACGTCCGGTCGACGGGCGACTGCCTCGAGGCGCTGGGCGTCGAGCGGAAGCCCGGCCCGGACGGGGCGGTGACGGTGCGAGGCCCCGGACGTCTACACGCCCCGGGTCGGACGCTCGACTGCGGGAACAGCGGGACGACGATGCGCCTCCTGGCCGGGCTGGTGGCGGGCGCGGGTGTCCTGGCCACGCTCGACGGGGATGCATCCCTGCGGCGGCGCCCGATGGCCCGGGTGCTCGAGCCGCTGCGGACGATGGGGGCACGCGCCGCCGGAACGCGCAGCGGCTCCGAGGAACGGGCGCCCCTGGTCTTCTCCGGGGGTGCGCTCTCCGGCCGGGACCACGTCCTCCGCATCGCCAGCGCGCAGGTGAAGGGCTGCCTCGTCCTCGCCGGGCTGCACGCGGAGGGCCCGACTCGCATCCGGGAGCCTGCGCCCTCGCGCGACCACAGCGAGCGCATGCTGGCCGCGTTCGGCGCTCCGGTGCGGGTCGAGCCGGACGGCGTGGTGGTGGTCGAGCCGCTCTCCCGTCCCTTGCGCCTCCCTGCCTCGCTCCGGGTGCCGGGCGACCCTTCGTCCGCGGCCTTCTGGCTCGGCGCGGGGCTGCTCGTTCCGGACGCCGAGCTCGCCTGCCCGGGCGTGGACGTGAACGACACGCGCACCGGGTTCCTCCGCGTGCTGAAGCGGATGGGTGCGGACGTGCATGTCGAGGCGTCGGGGACGGAGGCCGGCGACCCGGTGGGGACGCTGAGACTCCGGGGCGGCGTCCCCCTGGCCGGGACCACAATCGACGCCTCCGAGGTTCCCGCTCTGCTCGACGAGGTGCCGCTGCTGGCCGTGGTGGCCAGCCAGGCCCAGGGTGCCACGCGCCTCTCCGGGGCGGGGGAACTGAGGGTCAAGGAGTCGGACCGGATCGCCCAGGTCTGTGCCGGCCTGCGGGCGATGGGCGCGCCGGTGGAGGAGGCGGAGGACGGCTTCACCGTGCTCGGGCCGGCGCGGCTCACCGGCACCCGGATCGACGCCGGGGGTGACCACCGAATCGCCCTGGCCTTCGCCGTGGCCGGGCTGGTCGCCGACGGCGAGACGGTCATCGACGGCGCCGAGTGGGCCGACGTCTCCTATCCCGGTTTCTTTGCCGAGCTGGCACGGCGGACCGGTGGGGCGGTGGACGGATGAGGCTCGAGCCCGGGCGGTTCGCCGTCATCGGAGATCCGATCTCCCACTCGGCCAGCCCCCGGCTCTTCGCCGCTCTGGGGCGGGCGCTCGGGACGGCGCTCGACTACGGCGCGATCCGGGTGACGGAAGCCGAGCTCCCGTCCTTTCTCCAGGAGGCACGAGCCGGCGCCTACCGCGGCCTGTCCGTGACGTCGCCTCACAAGGAATCGGTCCTCGAGCTGGTCGAGTCGGTCACCGAGGTTGCCCGCCGCGTCGGCGCAGCCAACACCATCGCCGTGCTGCCCGGGAAGAAGCTCGAGGCACACAGCACCGATGGCGTGGGGCTGGTTCACGCGCTGGGTGAGCACGGGGTGACGCTCGCCGGGGGCTCGGTGATGGTCCTCGGAGCGGGCGGAGCGGCCCGCGCGGCCGTCCAGGCGAGCCTTGCCGCCGGGGCCCGGACGGTGCATGTCGCCAACCGGACGCCCGCCCGTGCCGAGGCCCTGGCGAGCGCGCTCGGCGCGCGCGCCGTCGAGCTCGACCGCGCTTCCCTTCAACCGCTGCTCGATGCAGCCACGGTGCTCATCCAGGCCACGTCCGCCGAGCTGTCGCGGCCGGGCGAGACACCGCTCCCGGCCGGCTGCGTGCTACACCCGGAGCTCACCGTGCTCGACATGGTCTACCAGCCGCGCGAGACCACGCTGCTCCGGGCGGCCCGGGAGGCGGGCGCGCGGACAGTCGACGGCCTGTGGATGCTGGTGCACCAGGGGCTGGAGCAGTTCCGATGCTGGACCGGGACCGCGGTCCCGGCGGGAATCGCCCGGAGGCTGCACGGCGAGCTGGCCCGGGGGCAGGCGTGAACCGGCGGCTCCGCTTCCTGACCGCCGGGGAGAGCCACGGGCCCGCGCTGCTCGGCATCCTGGAAGGGCTCCCGGCCGGCCTTCCCCTCGAGGCGGCCGACATCGACCGGGACCTGGCTCGCCGCCAGAAGGGGTATGGCCGCGGGGGGCGAATGCGCATCGAGGAGGACCGGGCGGAGATCCTCTCCGGGGTCCGCTTCGGTCGGACGCTCGGCTCGCCGCTCGGACTCGTCGTCCGGAACCGGGACTGGGAGAACTGGACGGAGCGGATGCGCGTGGAGCCGGGCGGACCGGACCCTCGTCCGGTCCAGGTGCCGCGCCCGGGGCATACCGATCTCGCCGGCGGCCTGAAGTACGGCCACACCGGCGACCTGCGCAACGTGCTCGAGCGGGCGTCGGCGCGCGAGACGGCGATGCGCGTCGCGCTCGGAGCGGCCGCCCGGGTGCTCCTCCGCGACCTGGGCATCCAGGTCGGGTCCTATGTCCGGAGCATCGGAGCCGCGGAGGCAGACGATGCGGCCAGTGCCGAGCCGGAGCTCTTCCGCGAGGACGCGGAGGGGCTCGCGCTCCTCGCCGATGCGACCGAGACTCGGGCGCTCACCGCTGCTGCCTCCGGCCGGCTGGTGGCGGCCATCCAGGAGGCGCAAGGGCGACGCGACACGCTCGGAGGGGTCATCGAGGTGGTGGCCACCGGGGTGCCCCCGGGGCTGGGGAGCCATGTCCAGGCCGACCGCAAGCTCGACGGGCGGCTCGGCGCCGCGCTCCTCTCCATCCAGGCCATCAAGGCGGTCGAGGTGGGAGACGCCAACCGCAGCGGCCGGGCCTTCGGAAGCGAGACCCACGACCCGCTGGTGCTCTCGGCAGGCCGGCTGGAGAGGACCAGCAACCGCGCCGGCGGCCTCGAGGGGGGCGTGACCAACGGGGAGCCGCTGGTGCTCCGCGCGGTGATGAAGCCCCTCTCCACGGTGCCCAGCGCGCTGCCCTCGGTCCATCTCGGGACGCTCGAGGCGACGCCCGCTCACGTGGAGAGGAGCGACACCTGTGCCGTGCCGGCGGCCGGAGTGGTCTGCGAGGCGATGGTCGCGCTGACGCTCGCCGACGCGGTCCTCGAGGCGCTCGGAGGAGACACGCTGGACGGGCTGCGCCCGGGCTTTGCCCGCCTCCGGCTCTTGCCGCGAACCGCGCCCGGGCAGGTGTTCCTCATCGGGCCGATGGGGTCGGGCAAGACGTCGGTCGGCGAGCGTCTCGCCCGGACCCTGGGCTTGCCCTTCGTCGACCTCGACGGCCAGGTCGAGGCGCGCGCCGGAGCCACCGTGGCCGAGCTTTTCGATCGCGAGGGCGAGGCGGCCTTCCGGAGTCGCGAGGCACAGATGCTCGCCGAGCTGGAGCGCGGCGCGCCGGCCGTGGTCGCGCTCGGCGGCGGAACCCCGTGCACCGAGGATGCCTGGCGGCGGATGCGAAGGGCCGGAGTGGTCGTCGCGCTCGCCGCCGAGGTGGCCGAGCTCCTCCGGCGGGTGGTGGTCTCGCCGGGGGGCATCGCCACACGCCCGCTGCTCGCCGGCGGAGATCCGGAACCCCGGCTGGCCGAGCTCGTCGAGGCACGCCGGCGCTGGTACGCGCGCGCCGATGCGACCCTGCGCACCGACGGGCTCTCGCCCGACGCCGCGGCCGGAGCGGTGCTCGGGCTGCTGCGGTCGCTCGCCGGGCCGCTCGGCCCGAGGGGCGGCTCCCGGTGACCATCGCCGCCTGGGTCATCGCCGCCAGCGGCCGCTACCCGGTGCACGTCGGCCGAGGTCTCCTCAGCGGCGTCGGGCCGGGCCTCGAGCGAGGCGGCTTCCGCGGGCGGGTGGCGGTCGTCTCGGACGTGACGGTGCTCGAGGCCTGGGGACCCCTGCTCCTGCTCAACCTCGAGTCCTCCGGCTATCCCCCGGAGGTGCTGAGCATCGTCCCCGGCGAGACGAGCAAGACGGTGGACACCGCCGACGTGTTCTGGGGCCGGCTCATCGAATCCGGCTTCGGCCGGAGCGACCTCCTCATCGCCTTCGGCGGCGGAGTGGTCGGGGACCTGGGCGGCTTCGTGGCCGCCACCTTTCACCGCGGAATGCGGCTCATCCAGGTTCCGACGACGCTGCTCGCCCAGGTCGACTCCTCCATCGGCGGGAAGGTGGCCGTCGACCACCGGCTGGGGAAGAACCTCATCGGCGCCTTCCACGCTCCGGAGCAGGTGGTGGCCGACGTGGACGTGCTCGGAACGCTGCCGGCCCGCGAGCGATGGAACGGGCTGGCCGAGGTGGTGAAGATCGCCCTGGTGCGCGATGCCGAGTTCGTCGCCGAGCTGGAGCGGGATCTCGACTCGCTCGCCGAGGGCCCGGTGAGCGCGCGCCTCGAATCGGTGGTGGCACGTGCCGCCTGCCTGAAGGCGTGCGTCGTCTCGGCCGACGAGCGCGAGGCGGGGCTGCGCATCCTGCTCAACTTCGGCCACACGCTCGGCCATGCCCTCGAGGCGGCGACCGGCTACGAGCCGCTCTCCCACGGCGAGGCGGTGGTGCTGGGGATGAAGGTGGCCGTCCGTCTCTCCCGGCGGCTGGGCCGCATCGGGGACGCCGAGCAGGCGCGGGTGCTGGCGCTGCTCGAGCGGTTTCCCCGTCCACTCGGGCTGGTCCGCCCCTCGCGCGACGCGCTTCGCTCCGCCGTCCTCCGGGACAAGAAGGCGGTCCACGGGGTCGCCCGGCTGGTGGTGCTCGATGCCGTGGGCCGGGGGACGGTGGAGTCCCTCCCCGCCGAGCGTCTCGAGGAGGCGGTGGACCTGGCGCTGGAGGTCGAATGAACGTCGTCGTCCTGCACGGGCCGAACCTGAACCTCCTCGGCGAGCGCGAGCCGCAGCTCTACGGGCGGACGACGCTGGCCGAGCTGGACGCTCGCATCGCGGCCCGCGCCGCCGAGCTGGGCTTGACCGTGCGCTGCTACCAGAGCAACCACGAGGGCTCGCTCATCGACTTCATCCAGCAGGAGCGAAAGTGGGCCCAGGGCCTGGTGATCAACGCCGGGGCGCTGACGCACTACTCCTGGGCGCTGCGCGACGCGGTGGCGGCCACCGGGCTTGCCTGCATCGAGGTTCACATCTCCGACGTCAGCCGGCGCGAGACGTGGAGGCAGTTCAGCGTCTTCGAGGACGTCCGCAAGGGACTTGTCTCCGGCAAGGGCGTCGGCTCGTACCTCGAGGCCCTGGAGCTCCTGGCGCGCTGACCGGCCGGGGCGGCCGCCAAGCCGCTGGACCGCCGAGGGACCTCCTCCCACTCCACCCCGGGGGGCAGGGCTGGTACCCTCGGGCGCCCGGAAAGGAGCTGCCATGGCGGTCATCGACCTCTCACTCAACGGCCGGGCACAACGGCTCGACGTCGACCCGGAAACCCCGCTGCTCTGGGTGCTCCGCGACGTCCTCGGCCTGACCGGGACCAAGTATGGCTGCGGCGTCGCCCAGTGCGGGGCTTGCACCGTCCACATCGACGGCAAGCCGGCCTTCAGCTGCGCGACCACCGTCTCCGCGGTGGTGGGCAAGCAGGTCACGACCATCGAGGGGCTCTCCGCCGACGGGAGCCATCCCGTCCAGAGGGCCTGGGTCGCCGAGCAGGTGCCCCAGTGCGGGTACTGCCAGTCCGGGCAGATCATGGCCGCCGTGGCGCTGCTCGGGACGAAACGAGACCCGACCGATGCGGACATCGACCGCGCCATGTCCAGCATCTTCTGTCGATGCGGGACGTACGAGCGCATCCGCAAGGCCATCCACCGCGCGGCCAGGGAGGGCGGACGATGAGCACCCTCCTCAACGTCAGCCGCCGGCAGTTCCTCCAGGCCTCGGTGGTCGGGGGCGCCGGGTTGATCCTCGGCGTCTCCTACCGTCCGGCGCGGGCCGCCGGCGCTTCCAGGTTCCAGCCCAACGCCTTCCTGGCCATCGACCGAACCGGCAGGGTGACCATCTGGGTGGCCAAGTCCGAGATGGGGCAGGGCGTCCGGACGGCCCTGCCGATGATCGTCGCCGACGAGCTGGAGGCGGACTGGGAGCAGGTCCGCGTCGAGCAGGCGCTGGCCGAGCCGAAGTACGGGCGGATGGGAACCGGCGGAAGCTCCAGCGTGCGGACGACCTACGAGCCGCTGCGCAAGGCAGGAGCCGCCGCCCGCGAGATGCTCGTCGCGGCCGCGGCGGCCCAGTGGAAGGTGGAGCCTTCGAGCTGTCGCGCGGAGCGGGGTGCGGTGCTGCATCCCGCCAGCGGTCGGCGCGCCGGGTACGGCGAGCTGGTGTCCGCCGCGGCCGAGCTTCCCGTGCCGGGCGACCCCAAGCTCAAGGACCCGGCCCTGTTCCGGTACATCGGCAAGCCGATGCCCCGGGTGGACATCCCGGCCAAGGTGAACGGGAGCGCCGTGTTCGGCATCGACGTGCGGCTGCCGAAGATGCTCACCGCCACCATCGCCCGGTGCCCGGTGTTCGGGGGAAAGCCGGCCAGGGTGGACGATCGCGCGGCGCGGGCGGTTCCCGGTGTGCGGAGGGTGGTGACCATCGACGCCGGCGTGGCCGTGGTCGCCGAGGCCACCTGGCCCGCCCTGCGCGGCCGCGACGCGCTCCAGATCACCTGGGACGAGGGGCCGAACGGCGGGCTCGGTCAGGAGAGAATCTGGGGTGAGCTCCGCCAGGCGGTCAGCAAGCCGGGCGCGACGGGTCGCCAGCGCGGAGACGCGGCGGGGACCCTGGCCGGCCCGGGACGGAAGCTCGAGGTGCGCTACGAGGCGCCGCTCCTGGCGCACGTGACCCTCGAGCCCCAGACCTGCGTCGCCGACGTGCGGGCCGACGGCTGCGAGATCTGGGTCCCCACCCAGGCCGCCGACGGCACCCGGGACACCGTCGCCGGCATGCTCGGCATCGCCCCGGAGCGAGTCGTCGTGCACACCACCTTCCTCGGCGGCGGGTTCGGCCGGCGCTCGTCGATGGATTTCGTCATCGAGGCGGTCCAGGTCTCGAAGGCCGTCGCCGCACCGGTCAAGGTGATGTGGACCCGCGAGGACGACCTGACCCACGACTTCTATCGGCCGCCCAGCGTCCACCATCTGGCCGGGATGCTCGATGGCGCCGGGAAGCCGCTCGCCTGGCTCCACCGCCTGTCCGTCCCCTCTCGGTCGCCCGATCGGCTCAAGAACGGCATCGACCAGGGCGCCATGAACGGAGCCCTCCAGAATCCGTACACCTTCCCCAACTTGGACGTGCAGTTCGCCGCGGCGCTCACCCCGGTCCCCCTCGGCCCGTGGCGCAGCGTGGCGCACTCCTACAACGCCTTCGCCGTGGAGGGCTTCATCGACGAGCTGGCGCACCTCGCCGGCCAGGACCCGCTCGCCTTTCGCCGCCAGGCCCTCACCGGGTCCCCGCGGCACCTCCGTGCGCTGGACCTGGTGGCCGAGAAGTCGGGATGGGGGAAGCCGCTCCCCCGCGGGCGGGCGCGGGGCCTCGCCGTGCACGAGTCGTTCGGCAGCGTGGTGGCCGAGGTGGTCGAGGTGGAGGCGGAGAGCGACGGGTCGTTCCGCATCCCGCGCGTGGTGTGTGCGGTCGATTGCGGCACGGTGGTCAACCCGGACACGGTCGAGGCCCAGGTGCAGGGGGGCATTACGTTCGGGCTGAGCGCGGCGCTGCACGAGGCGATCACCATCGACGGCGGGCGGGTGATGGAGACCAGCCTGGCCGCCTACGGCCCGATGCGGATGCGCGATGCGCCGAGCGTCGAGGTCCACATCGTCAGGACCAACGAGCCCCCGGGGGGGATC
>DASPUU010000088.1:0-14027 GCA_035622755.1 Myxococcaceae bacterium | reverse complement strand
GCCCTGGGCAAGGTCCGCCGTCCCGTCCTCCTCAAGCGAGGGCTGGCCGCCACCTTTCACGAGTGGCTTCAGGCCGCCGAGTACCTCCTCGACGGGGGCAACGACCAGGTGGTGCTCTGCGAGCGCGGCATCCGCACCTTCGAGTCGGCCACCCGGAACACGCTCGACCTGGCATCGGTGGCCCTGGCCAAGGCACGCACCCACCTCCCGGTCCTGGTCGACCCGAGCCACGCCACCGGCGCTCGCGAGCTGGTCCTTCCCATGGCCCTGGCCGCGGCCGCCGCCGGCGCGGACGGGCTCCTGGTCGAGGTGCACCCCCGTCCCGAGGAGGCGCTCTGCGACGGCGCCCAGGCGCTCACCCCGGACCTGTTCGCCGAGCTGATGCGGCGGCTCGGGCCGGTGCTCGCCGCCGTCGGCCGGACGATGCACGCCAGCCCGGCTCCTCCGGCCAACGTGAGAGCGCTGTGAGCGAGCAGGTCCGCGCGATGTTCTCCTCCATCGCGCCTCGCTACGACGTGGCCAATCTGGTGCTGTCGCTCGGAGTGGACCGGAGCTGGCGCCGGGCGGCGGTGCGGGAGAGCGAGGCCCGGCCGGGCGCCCGGGTCCTGGATTGCGCCACCGGGACCGGTGACCTCGCCCTGGCCATGCGCCGGGCGGTGGGGCGCGGGGGTCTGGTCGTGGGAACCGACTTCTGCGAGCCGATGCTCGCCCCGGCGCGGGAGAAGGCCAGCCGCGAGGGACTGGAAGACGTTCGCTTCGAGGTGGCCGACGCGCTCGCCCTCCCCTACCCCGACGGCAGCTTCGACGTGGCCAGCATCGCCTTCGGCATCCGGAACGTGGACGACCCGGTCCGCTGTCTCCGCGAGATGTCGCGGGTGGTCCGGCCCGGGGGACGGGTGGTGGTGCTCGAGTTCGGCCAGCCGCGGGGCGCCTTCGGCGCTCTCTACCGGCTCTACGCGCGCCAGCTCATGCCCCGCATCGGTGGCCTCCTCACCGGGAACCGCTCGGCCTACGAGTACCTGCCGCGCACGGCGGCCGCCTTCCCGGCCGGCGAGCGGTTCCTCGACCTGATGGACCAGGCGGGGACGTTCTCCGGCCGGCAGGCGCGGCCGCTCACCGGGGGACTGGCCTTCGTCTACCGGGGGGAGGTCGGCCTGCCTTCCGTGCCTGCCGTTCAGAGCCGCGACTTCTCGAAGTCGTAGATCTTCTCCACGGCGATCTGCCGGTAGCGGTCGACCTTGACCGCGCGCTTGGCCGCCTCCCAGACCAGCTCCTGTGGCCGCCAGTCCAGCTCCTTCCTCTTCCTCCGCTTCACCTCCCGCTTGATGGCCTTCACCGCCTCGCGCGGGTGGAAGCAGAAGGCCGGGGAGAAGACCAGGCCGTCGCCGGCGGGGATGAGCCGTGCCTCGAGCACGTCCCCCTTCTCCACGCCGGCCATCGCCCGCCGCTCGGAGACCTGGTGCTCCACGCCGCCGAAGAGCTCGCGCAGGCGGACGAATCCGTTCCCCAGCTTGCGGACCTCGAACAGGCCGTGCACGGTGCGCGTGAAGCCCTCCAGGGCCGCCGCCTCGGCCGCACCGGCGGCCGCCCGTGCCCGGTGGAATTCCTCGGCCGCGGTGAGGCCCTTCGACGCCGGACGGTGGTCGAAGACGTAGTAGTCGAGAAAGCAAGCCATCCGCATCTCGAAGGTCCGGTCGTCCTCGAACACCTCGCCGGTGAGCCGGAAGTACTCGGCCTTGGCGGCGAGCAGCTCCGGCTTGCGCTCCTCGGTGCTGGCGAAGGCGACCAGCGCGTCGAGGAGAGACTGATGGGATCCGGCCTCCATCGTGCCCCAGGTCCCAGCGAGAGGTTAGCGCGCCATGGCGCGGGTGAAGCGGGCGAACAGGTGGCGGGCGTCGTGCGGCCCGGGAGAGGATTCCGGATGGTACTGGACGCTGAAGGCGCGCGCGTCGGGGATGTCCAGACCCTCCACGGTGTGGTCGTTGAGATTGAGGTGGGTCACCGCCGCCCGCCCTCGCACGCTGTCGGCATCGACGGCAAAGCCATGGTTCTGGGCGGTGATCTCCACCCGGCCGGTGACCAGGTCCTTGACCGGCTGGTTGGCGCCCCGGTGACCGAACTTCATCTTGTACGTCCGGCCGCCCACGGCGCGGGCGAGGATCTGATGCCCGAGGCAGATGCCGAACACCGGGACCTTGCCCAGGAGCGCCGAGACGGTGCGATCCACGTCCGGCACCGCCGCCGGGTCGCCCGGCCCGTTGGTGAGGAAGATCCCGTGGGGCCTCCGGGCGAGCACCTCCTCGGCCGCCGTGGCCGCCGGGACCACCGTCACCCGGCACCCGGCCTCGACCAGGAGCTGGAGCATGGCCCGCTTCAGCCCGAAGTCGTAGGCCACCACCTCGAAGCGGGCCGGCGGCGGCGGCCTGGGCGTCCCGAAGATCTCCGGCATCCCGGCGGTGAACAGGTAGGGCTCCCGCGCCGAGATGCCGGTGACCAGGTCCTGGCCCTCCATCCCCGGCGCCTGGCGGGCCCGCTCCACCAGGGCCCCGGGCGAGGCGGCCTCGCTGCTCAGCACGCCCATCTGCGCCCCGTGGGTGCGCAGGTGGCGGACGAGCTTGCGGGTGTCCAGCCCGGCGATCCCCACCACCCCCGAGGCACGCAGGTAGTCGTCGAGGGAGTGCTCGGACCGCCAGCTGCTCGGAGCCTCGCTCAGGTCACGGACCACCATGCCCACCGCGTGGGGACGCGACGACTCCTGGTCCAGGGCGTTGGTCCCCACGTTCCCCATCTCCGGGAAGGCCATGGTGACGATCTGCCCGACGTAGCTCGGGTCGGTGAGGATCTCCTGGTAGCCGGTCATCGAGGTGTTGAACACCACCTCGCCCACCCGCTCTCCGGGAGCTCCGAAGGCCCGGCCCTCGAAGACCGTGCCGTCCGCCAGGGCGAGGATGGCGCGCCTCACCGCGCCCCCTCCGCCGGCGCGCCCTCGAACCAGACGGCCCGTCCCCCGACCCAGGTGTGCACCACCCGGCCCAGCATCCGCATCCCGGCGTACGGCGTGTTGCGGCTGCGCGACTGGAAGTGGGCCGGGTCCACCGTCCAGGCGGCATCCGGGTCGACGACGGTGACGTCGGCGACGGCGCCCGGGGCGAGGTGGCCGCCGGGAAGCCGGAAGGTCGACGCCGGCGCGGCGGAGAGGAGCTCCACCGCCCGCGAGGGCGTGAGCAGCCCCTCGCGCACCAGCGCCAGGGTCAGGGGGAGCGCCGTCTCCAGGCCCACCACCCCGTTGGCCGCCTCGGCGAAGGGCACCTCCTTGTCGAGGACGCCGTGCGGAGCGTGGTCGGTGGCCACCGCGTCCACGGTGCCGTCGGCCAGCCCTTGACGGACGGCGGCCACGTCCTCCGGGCCGCGCAGGGGAGGATTCATCTTGGCGTGGGTGTTCCAGTCCGCCGCCGCCGCGTCGGTGAGAGTGAAGTGATGGGGGGCGGCCTCGGCCGAGACGTGGAGCCCGCGGGCCTTGGCTTCCCGGACCAGCCGGACGGTCTCCGCGCAGCTCACGTGGGCCAGGTGGAGGTGTCCTCCGGTCTCGGCCAGCAGGACCAGGTCGCGGGCCACCATCGCCACCTCCGCGGAGCGGGGGATGGGAAGGAGCCCGAGCCGCGTGGCCTGCAGGCCCTCGGTGAGCGCCCCGCCCTGCGAGAGGGTGAGGTCCTCCTCGTGCACCATCACCGGACGGCCGAGCGCCCGCGCATAGACGAGCACCCGCCGCATCAGCCCGGCGTTCATCACCGGGCGGCCGTCGTCGGTGAAACACACGCACCCGGCCTCGGCCAGGTCGCCGAGCTCCGCCATCTCCTCGCCCAGGAGTCCCTTGCTGATCGCCCCCGCCGGCCAGACCCGGGCCAGATGGGCGGCCGCGGCCCGCTCCTGGATGAGCCGGGTGACCAGGGTGGAGTCGTTGGGCGGGCGGGTGTTGGGCATGGCCACCACCGCGGTGAACCCGCCGGCCACCGCCGCCCGGGTGCCGGTGAGGATGGTCTCCTTTCCCTCCTCCCCGGGCTCGCGCAGGTGGGTGTGGAGGTCGACGAACCCCGGGCAGACCCAGAGGCCGCTCACGTCCACCACCCGGGCCCCGTCCGCGGCCAGCGGGCGGTCCGAGACCTTGGCCACCACCTCTCCCTGGAGGAGCACGTCGCGCACGGCATCGAGGCCGTGGCGCGGGTCGAGGACCCGGCCGCCGCGCAGGAGCACGCCCGGAGCATTCATGCGCAGGCCTCGAGGATGGCCATCCGCACCGCCACGCCGTGCGCCACCTGGGCGAGGATGACGTTGGCCGGTCCGTCGGCCACCTCGGGCGCGAGCTCCACGCCGCGGTTGACCGGCCCGGGATGCATCACCACCGCCCCGGGACGGAGGCGTGCCGCCCGGGCGGCGCTCAGCCCCCAGAGCCGGGTGTACTCCCGGACCGAGGGGACGTACCCCGCCGACTGCCGCTCGCCCTGCACCCGGAGCATCATCACCGCATCCGCCTCCTCGAGCGCGGCATCGAGCGAGGCCGCCCTCCTCGCCCCGAGGTCCTCCAGGCCCGTGGGGAGGAGGGTGGCAGGCCCGGCCACCACCACCCGCGCGCCGAGGGCGGTCAGGCAGTAGAGGTTGCTCCGGGCGACGCGGCTGTGGAGCACGTCTCCGACGATGACCACCGTGCGCCCCTCGAGCGAGCCCCACCGCTCGTGCAGGGTGAAGGCGTCGAGGAGCGCCTGCGAGGGGTGGGCGTGCATCCCGTCGCCGGCGTTGATCACCGCGCACCGGACGCACCGCGCCACCAGGGAGGCGGCCCCCGAGGCCGGATGGCGGACCACCAGCGCCACCGCCCCCAGCGCCTCGACGTTGCGGGCCGTGTCCACCAGCGTCTCGCCCTTGGCCACGCTCGAGCTCTGGGCGGTGAAGTTGAGGACATCCGCACCCAGCGCCTTGGCCGCGCGCTCGAAGGAGAGCCGGGTCCGCGTGCTGGCCTCGAAGAAGAGGTTGGCCACCACCTTCCCCTCCAGCAAGCGCACCGGGCGCCCGCTCTCCAGCGTGCGGGCGTGCACCCGGGCGCGCGCGAAGATCGCTTCCGCCTGGGCCCGGGTCATGCCCTCGGTGGTGAGCAGGTGGGTCGGCGGGCGGGGCTTCACTGGGGCAGGGTCCCGGCCTTCTCCGCGTGGAAGTCGAGCGTCTGGAAGTAATCGGTGGGAACGAACCGGACCCGGCGCTGGTAGTCGACGGCCACCCGGGCCGTCCGGCTGCCCGATTCGCGCTCGAGCGAGATGTTCGACTCGCTCAGGCCTAGCCCGGGGGCCTCCACCCACGCTCCGCCCCGGCTCTCCCAGTGGCTGCCGGTGGTCTTGGCCTTGGCCAGGAGGAAAGAGCGGATCCGCTCGTCGTCCAGGTCGGTGGCCATCCGGTTGAAGGCGGCGGTGGTCGCCTCGCGCATGTCGAGGTGGTCGAGCCAGGGCGGGACGAAGATCCACCCGAGGTAGACCACGGCGGCCAGCCCCAGAAGCAAGACCAGGCTGACGAGGTTGACCGCTCCGCGGGGTCTGAGCACGGTGAGTCTTGGGATTACAGTGCCGGTCCGACGCTCGTCAATGCTCGCTCGGCCGGCGCCGGCGCGCCCGGCTCGGGGGCTACCGCACCGGGTGAAAAAAGCGGTCGGTGCGGATGCCGGTCCCTCCGAAGAGGCCGGAGAGAAGCCCGCCGTGGCCGAGCGGAAGCCAGACGATCATCGCCTTGCCCTTGATGTTCCCGTAGGGCACGTAGGCCGGACGCCGGGCCTGGCCACCCAGCCCGAAGCGGCTGTCGCTGCTGTTGTCCCGGTTGTCCCCCATGACGAACACCGTTCCCGGCGGGACGAGGTACCTGCCCTCCCCGTCGGGCGGATGCATGGCCGGCGTTTCCAGGATGAGGTGCGGGTGGCCGGCCAGGGCCTCCTGGTACAGCCGCCCCCGTCGCTCCACCCAGTCCCCCCCCTCGGGGAAGTCCCACACCGCGAACTCCGGCGAGAGCAGCCGACGGGGCTGGAGCTCTCCGTTGACGTAGAGCTCGCTGCCCTGCTCGCCGTCACGCAGCTCGATGACGTCTCCGGGGACGCCCACCACCCGCTTGATGAAATCCTTCGACGTGTCCACCGGATTGTTGAAGACGATGACGTCGCCGCGCTCGGGCTTGCGAACCAGCGGGAAGGGCACCCAGTTCAGGAACGGAACGCGCACCCCGTAGATGAACTTGTTGACGAAGATCTGGTCTCCGATCTCCAGGGTGGGGAGCATCGAACCGGAGGGGATCTTGAACGGCTCGATGAGGACGGTGCGGATGATGAGCGCCACCAGGAGCGCCTTGCCGAGCCCCACCACCAGGTCGACCGTGCCGTGGCGGTGGTAGCCGGGGATGGCGGCACCCTGCTCGACCAGGCTTCGGGTCTGCTTCTCCAGCTCGGCGGCGTCCCCGGCGAGCAGGGCCGCCTCCACCCGCCCGGCCTGGTCCACCAGCCTGTCGCGCAGCCGGGAGTCGACGCCGGCTCCGCGCGCCCGCAGCGCCCCGTCCACGTCGGAGGTCGCCTCGCGCGCCTCGTGGCGCAGCCGGCGCATCCCGGCCGGCCCCCGGGCGGCGAATCGCCAGACGATGAGGCCGGAGAACCAGACCACCGCCGCCAGCCCCAGCCAGCGCATGGCCGGCTCCGCCCAGGCGGCGCTGGGCGGGTGCAGCTCGACCACCAGGAGGTAGGGGATGAGCAGCAGGGCGAGCACGGTGATCGGCGCCCAGAGGCTGGTGAGCAGGTCCAGCCTCTGGAGCGAGCGGCGCCGGCGCTCCTGCTCCTCGCTCCGCCGGGCGGAGAGGAGGCCGACCAGACCGCTCGCTTCGGCTTCCCGGGTGGCGGTGGCCAAAGGAGCGCTCATGTCTCCGTCCGCAGCACGGCCAGGAAGGCCTCCTGTGGAATCTCGACGCTCCCCACCTGCTTCATGCGCTTCTTTCCCTCCTTCTGCTTTTCCAGAAGCTTGCGCTTGCGGGTGATGTCGCCACCGTAGCATTTGGCGAGCACGTTCTTGCGCATCGCGGAGATGGTCTCCCGGGCAATGACCCGGCTTCCGATGGCCGCCTGGATGGCCACCTCGTACATCTGCTTGGGGATGACCTGCTTCAGCTTGGCGCACACCTCGCGGCCGCGCTGGTAGGCGCGGTCGCGGTGGACGATGACGCTCAGGGCGTCCACCGCGTCCCCGTTGATGAGGATGTCCAGCTTGACCAGGTCCGCCGGCTGATAGCCGGCCAGCTCGTAGTCCAGGGACGCGTAGCCCCGGCTGATGCTCTTCAGCTTGTCGAAGAAGTCGAAGACCACCTCGGCCAGCGGCATGGCGTAGGTCACCTGGACCCGCTTCCCCGAGCTGCCCAGGTACTTGATGTCCCTCTGCACGCCGCGGCGCTCCTGGCAGAGCTTGAGCACGCCGCCCAGGTAGTCGTCCGGCACGTGGATGTGGCAGGTGAGCACCGGCTCTTCCAGATGCTCGATGTGCTGGACGGGGGGGAGGCGCGCCGGGTTGTCCACCTGGAGCTGTTCCCCCTGGTGGGTGAAGACCCGGTAGACCACCGACGGGGCGGTGGTGATCAGGCTCAGGGAGTACTCGCGCTCCAGCCGCTCCTGGACGATCTCCATGTGCAAGAGCCCGAGGTAGCCGCAGCGAAACCCGAAGCCGAGCGCGGTGGAGGTCTCCGGCTCGTAGGTGAAGGCCGAATCGTTGAGCCGGAGCTTCTCCAGCGCGTCGCGGAGCGATTCGTAGTCAGCGGCATCGACGGGGAAGATGCCGCTGAAGACCATCGGCTTCACTTCCTGGAAGCCGGGGAACGGCTCGGCACAGGGCCGGGCCGCCTCGGTCACCGTGTCACCGACCTTGGCGTCGTGGATCTCCTTCACCCCGGCGATGAGGATCCCCACCTCCCCCGCCTGGAGCTGGGCCACCGGCTGGCTGAAGGGACTGAACACCCCGAGCTCCTGGACCTCGAACGTCTTGCGGTTGCTGAACAGGAGGATGGACTGCTTGTTCCGGAGCGTGCCCTCCAGGACCCGCACCAGCATCACCACCCCCCGGTAGCTGTCGTACCAGCTGTCGAAGACCAGCGCCTTGAGCGGCGCGGCCGGATCTCCCCGGGGCGGGGGGACCCGGTGGACCACCGCTTCGAGGATCTCCTCGATGCCCGTCCCCTCCTTGGCGCTCGCCGGGACCGCCGCCGAGGCGTCGATGCCGATGACGTCCTCGATCTCCGCCCGGGTCCGCTCCACGTCCGCCGAGGGGAGGTCGATCTTGTTGATCACCGGGATGACCTCCAGCCCGTGGTCCAGCGCCATGTAGACGTTGGCCAGCGTCTGCGCCTCCACGCCCTGGCTGGCATCGACCACCAGGAGGGCGCCCTCGCAGGCGGACAGGGACCGGCTCACCTCGTAGGCGAAGTCCACGTGCCCCGGCGTGTCGATGAGGTTGAGGACGTAGGTCTTCCCGTCCCGGGCGGTGTAGTTCATCCGCACCGACTGCGCCTTGATGGTGATGCCCCGTTCGCGCTCCAGCTCCATGTTGTCCAGGAACTGGTCCTGCGCCTCCCGCTTGCTCAGCGTGCCGGTGACCTCGAGCAGCCGGTCGGCCAGCGTCGACTTGCCATGGTCGATGTGGGCGATGATGCAGAAGTTCCGGAGGTGAGCGTTCTCGGGCGGCATGGGACGGCCGGCGGCGGGCGGTCACCTAGCACACCAGGGGGGGCCGCCGTCCAACCGGGGGCCGGCTCAGCCGCGCGCTCGCTCCCGGAACCAGGCCACGGTGGCCTCCAGCCCCTGGGCGAGGGACACCGTCGGGGTCCAGCCGAGGACCCGCGCCGCCCGGCCCGGGTCGACCGACGAGCGCAGCTGCTCGCCCGGCTTGGCCTCGGCGCGGCGGGGTGGGCGATCCGGGTCGCCGGCGGCCCGGGCCAGGTGCGCGTAGAGCGCATTCACGTCCGTTTCCACGCCGGTGCCGATGTTGAGCGGTCCCTCCGCGTCGCGCTCCAGGGCGAGCAGGTTGGCGCGCGCCACGTCCGGCCCGTAGACGAAGTCGCGCGTCTGGCGGCCGGTTCCGAAGATGGTGCACGGCTGGCCGCGGACGAGGCGCTCGCTGAAGATGGCCACCACCCCCGCCTCGCCGTGCGGGTTCTGGCGCGGCCCGTAGACGTTGGCGTAGCGCAGCGACACCGAGCGGAGGCCCCACTGGGCGCGGTAGTACCCGAGGTAGAGCTCTCCCGCCGCCTTCGACACCCCGTAGGGGGACACCGGCCGCGTGGGGTGCGTCTCGGGCGCGGGGAAGGCCTCCTGCTCGCCGTAGATGGCCCCACCGGTGGAGCTGAACACCACCCGGGCCACCCCGGCCCGCCGGGACGCCTCGAGCAGGTTGAGCAGCCCGAGGATGTTCTGCTCGGCATCGAAGCCCGGCTCGGCCACGCTCCTCCGGACATCCATCTGGGCCGCCAGGTGACAGAGCGCGTCGGGCCGCTCGTCGCCGATGAGGGCGCTGGCCTGCGGGCTGCGGATGTCGGCCACCACCAGCGGGACGCCCGCGGGGAGGTTCTCGCGGCGTCCGGTGGAGAGATTGTCCAGGGCAAGCACCCGGTGCCCGGCGGCGAGCAGCGTTTCACAGACGTGCGAGCCGATGAAGCCCGCGCCGCCCGTGACCAGCACCTTCAACGGGCGGCCTTCCGTCCCCGGACGGGAAGGATATCGCCGTGCTCCCGGAACCAGCGGACCGTCTCCCGGAGCCCCTCCTCGAGACCGGTGCGCGGCTCCCAGCCCAGGAGCTCGCGGGCCCGCTGGATGTCCGGCTGGCGCTGCTTGGGGTCGTCCGCCGGCAGCGGCCGGAAGAGGATGCGGCCCCCGGAGCCGGCGGCGGCGCGGACCGCCTCGGCGAAGGCGAGGATGGTCATCTCCTCGGGATTCCCGAGGTTGACCGGGTCCTGGACGTCGGACAGCGCCAGCCGGACGAAACCATCGAGCAGATCGTGAACGAAGCAGAAGGACCGCGTCTGGGTCCCGTCCCCGAAGACGCTGAAATCCTCCCCGGCCAGCGCCTGGGCGATGAAGGCCGGGACCACCCTCCCGTCGTGGAGGCGCATCCGCGGGCCGTAGGTGTTGAAGATGCGGACGATGCGCACCGAGATCCCGCGCGAGCGGCGCCAGGCGGAGACCAGCGCCTCGGCGTAGCGCTTCGCCTCGTCGTAGACCGCCCGGGGTCCGACCGGGTTGACGTGCCCCCAGTAGTCCTCTCGCTGGGGATGGACGAGCGGATCGCCGTACACCTCCGAGGTCGAGGCCTGGAAGAACACCGCCCCGTGCGACTCGGCGACCCGGAGCCCGTGCTCGGTGCCCAGCGCGCCAGCGCGGAGAGTCTCCAGCGGAAGCTGGTAGTAGTCCACCGGCGACGCCGGAGAGGCGAGGTTGAAGACGTAGTCGAGCGGTCCCTCGACGGCGAACGGCTCGGTGACGTCGTGGCGGCGGTCCTCGAAGCCGCGCACGCCCCGCAGCGCGGCCAGGTTGGCCGCGTTTCCAGTGACCAGGTTGTCCACCGAGACCACGCGCTCGGCGCCCTCGGCGAACAGCCGCTCGCAGAGATGCGATCCGATGAAGCCCGCGCCTCCCATCACCAGGCACCGCTTCCCGCGCAGCGTGGAACCGGTCCGGAGCTCGCGCGCCGTCGTCACCGGCGCAACTCGTCGAACGAGGACTGCCCGGGCAGGTGCGAGCGGTACTTGTCCAGCACCAGGTCGATCCCCTGGCGGATGTACTCCGCCACCGGAACTTTCGTCTTCTGATTCAGCAGCTTGAGCAACTCGCTCTGCTCCGGCGTAATGTAGATGGTGGTGGAGAGCTTCTTGCGCGGCATGGACGTAGGTGAAGCTACATGAAGGGTCGCCCGGAGAGCCAGGGTCCGGGCGGCCGCTGGAGGTCGAAGGTGAGCACACGGCGCAGCATCGGTCCATTCATCGCCGCGGCGGCGCTCGCGGCGTGCGGCGGGAACAAGGCCGTCCAGCCTGACTCCCACGCCCAGGCCCAGACCGGGGCCCCGGACATCCACCTCGAGAAGCGCGGGGACGAGAAGGTCGTCCAGTACGACCTCAACCGGGACGGCAAGCCGGACGTGTGGGATTACTTCGTCACCGTCAAGGACGCCGACGGCAAGCCGGTGGAGCGCCTCAGCCGCAAGGAGATGGACCTCAACTTCGACGGCAAGGTCGACGCCGTCTACTGGTACGACGACAAGGGGGAGAAGGTGCGCGAGCAGCTCGACCTGGACTTCGACGGCAAGGTCGACGAGACGATCTTCTTCGAGAAGGGCCAGGTGGTGCGCAAGGAGCGCGACCTGAACGGGGACGGCAAGGTCGACACCTGGCTCTTCTACGAGAGGGGCCAGCTGGTCCGGAAGGAGCGCGACACCAAGGGGACCGGCCGGGTGGACTACTGGGAGTACTGGGAGAACGGCCAGATCGACCGCATCGGTGAGGACCTGGACGGAGACGGCAACGTCGACCGGTGGACGCGCTCGCCGGAGTCGGTGACCTCGAACACGCCGCCGCCCGCGACCACGCCCTCTCCGAGCAAGTAGTCGGCGCCGAGCGTCAGGGGGCGCTGGTCCCGGCGCGGCCGTAGGCATCCTCGAGCCGCACCACGTCGTCCAGCTCCGGCGTGCTCACCTCGAGCACGTCGCAGTCGGTGACGCCCACCATCCGGTGCTTGGTCAGCGGGCGGATGTGGTAGCTCTCCCCCGGCCGGAGCGTCTTCTCCACCAGCCCCGCGCCCTCGTCGACGACGAGGAGCAGGGTCCCCGACTGGACGTGGATCGTCTCGTCCTTCCGGTGGTGGTACTGGAGCGAGAGGCGGTGACCGGCCCGGATGTGGAGCAGCTTGCCGCAGTAGCGGTCGGTGTGGGCCCAGATCAGCTCGTGCCCCCACGGCTTTTCCACCCGCTTCGGCTGGTTCATCGTCCGCCCTGGCTCACCTGGTCGAGGCCACGAACGCCTCGCTCTTCGTCTCCCGCCGGAAATCCTCCAGGTAGCGGCCGGCCGCCTCGCGCGTGGCGAAGCTCCCCATCCGCACCCGGTAGAAGGTGCCCTTCCCCGGCACCTCGGCGGTGACGATGTAAGGCGCGTAGCCCTTCTCGCGCAAGCGGGAAGCCATCCGCTCGGCATCCTCGCGGTTCTGGCTGGCGCCGATCTGCAGCGTCCACGGCCCGGCGGGATGCCCGGACTCCGCCGGCTTGGCCGGCTTCGCCTCCGGGGTGGGCGAGGTGACGCGGGTGGCCACCGTGCCGGCGTCCGCCGGGCGGGCCGGAAGGTCCGGCTTCTTCTCGGCCACCGCCTTGGGAGGCTCGGCCTTGGCGACCGGCTTGGCAAGCGGAGCCGGGGC
This sequence comes from Myxococcaceae bacterium, assembly GCA_035622755.1. Classification (GTDB taxonomy): domain Bacteria; phylum Myxococcota; class Myxococcia; order Myxococcales; family Myxococcaceae; genus JADGRA01. The sequence continues at coordinate 1,576 of DASPUU010000088.1, read as the reverse complement.
CGCCGGACGGGCGGGGCTCCCGGCGTCGGCCACCAGCTCCTCCTGGAAGGTGAGCGGCGGGGCGGCGCGGGCGCGCTCCAGGGCGGCCGACTTCTGGTCCAGCGCGGAGAGCAGGTCCGGGGCCCGGTCCGTCCTCTGGCTCGAGGCGAGCTTCTTCCCGACCACCACGCCGAGCACGAAGACCGCCCCCACGACCACGATGCCGGCGACGAGCAGGCTGACCACCTGCCGGCTGTCGAGGGAGAGGTCGTACTTCTCCTTCATCCGGTGCGAATCGCGCATGGCCGAGGCTTCTCGCCGCTTCCCCCGGGTGGCTTATGCCCGGGCTCCGGCCCGGTCAAATTCCTGGGACGGCGCACGCGCGAGCTGGTCCCAGGCGCCGCAGCCCGGGCAGCGAAAGGAGAACGCCTGGAACTTGGCCTGGCAGCCGCGGCAGACGAAGGCCAGCACCGGCTCGCCCAGCGTCCGGAGGACATCCCGGTAGGCGTCGCGCACCGATTCCGCCGGACCGCGCGCCAGGAGCAGCTCTCCGAGCGCGCGCTGGGCCTCGAGAAAGCCGGGCTCCTCGTGCAGGAGCCGCTGCAGCGCGGCCACCGCCTGGTCGGCCATCCCGCCGCGGACCAGGGCCTCGGCCCGCGCCAGGGCGAAGGGCCCGGCCGCTCCCGACGTCCGGCCGGCCTGCTCGCCGAACCAGACCGCGGCGGCGTCGGCGGAGAGTCCGGCGTCGAGGAGCAGCAGACCCGGCCCCGGAGCGAGCTCCGGCTCGCGCCCGAGGGCCTCGCGCATTGCGGCCTGCGCGCCGGCGCGGTCCCCCTGGGCCAGGGCCGCCCTCGCCTGCTCCACCCGGGGATGGGCGGAGCCCTCGTCCAGCGCGGCGGCGCGATCCGCCAGGCTGCGGGCCTCGGCCGCGTCGCGGGCCAGGGTGGCGGCGGCCAGCTCGGAGAGCAGGTGCGCCAGCACGCCCCCGCCCTTCCCCTCGGCCGCCAGGAGGCGCTCCTGGACCTCGACCGCGCGCGGCCAGTCCCGCAGCTCCTCGAGCAGACGGCGGTAGGCGAGGAGCGCCTCGGCATCGCCCGGGTGCGCGGCGAGGAGCTTCTCGAACGTCTCCCGGGCCCGGTCCTGGAGGCCGGAGCGCCGGTAATCGAGGGCGAGCTCGAGCTGCGCCCTCCGGCGCACCGGGGCAGGCAGCGCCGGCTTCTTGAGCATGTTCTCGGCGAGCTGGATGGCCCAGGCCAGCTCGCCCTTCCGGCGCATGAGCGCGGCCAGGGCGAAGTAGGTGTCGTAGGTGGCGGTGTTCATCCGGGCCGCGCGCCACAGCTCGGCGAAGGCGGCCTCCGGCTCGTCGGAGAGCACGTAGCGCACGCCGGCCAGGTAGGCCCTCGAGGCGTCCTCGGTCCTCTGCTTGCGCAGGAGCGTGAGCACCAGCGCCGCCAGCGCCGCGGCCGCGACCGCGGCCAGGAGCACGACCAGCGTGGAGTCGGAGAGCACGCGCGTTCAGCCGGCGAGCGCCCGGTCGAAGGGCGGCCGCAGCGCCGCCCAGGTCCGCTCCAGGTGCTCGACCATGACCTTCGTGTCG
>DASPUU010000087.1:0-30374 GCA_035622755.1 Myxococcaceae bacterium | reverse complement strand
GAAGGGCTGCTTCGCCGCCTGGTCCTCACGCCCGAGCGCCCGACGCCGATGCCGCGCCGGGTTCACCCGGCGGACGACGTCGACGATGACGAGGACGGCGGCCGCTGAGGCGACCTCGCCGGGAGGTTGTGGTGGGCAAGGCCAAGACTCTGAGAGACCGCCTGTTCGGGGCCGCCGTCCTGAAGATGAGCTTCCGCCTCCGGGGCGATGAGGGCTCGCCGGCCTTCCAGGGAATCTATCCAGGCGTCCTGCGAGACCTGGACCTGGAGGACGAAGCGGTCGAGCGGTACATCCGGGAGAACCGGGCGACCGTGGAGGCGGCGGCGCGCGGGACGGCGCCCTGACCCCTGCTCCAGGGACGAGGACCCGAGCGCCTCCGGGTTCGCTGCCGCGTCATGCAGCAGGCCGAGGGAAGCGCTGGACCCCGGTTTGTGGAGAACGTGGGGAAAACCCAGCCCCGCGGCACATTCGACGTGGTTTCAGGGACTTGGCTTGATGCGTTCCGAGGGTGCTTGTGGATAAGCCCAGATTTCTTCAGCGCCTCCGCTCGGGCGCCGCCTTGCTCGGCGTCCAGGTCAGTTCGGACGCCGGGGAGGGACTGTTCTGGCTCTCGAGCGAGCTGCTGCGCTGGAACGCGAAGGTCAACCTCACGGCAATCCTCGATCCGAACGAGGTCGCGGACAAGCACATTCTGGATTCGCTCGCGCCGCTCCTTCTGCTCGACCCGGAAGCCCGGTCCCTCCTGGACGCCGGCACGGGGCCCGGATTCCCCGGGTTGCCCATGGCCTTGGCCCGGCCGGAGCTGGAGGTCTGGCTGGCGGAGGCGGTAGCCAAGAAGGTCGGCTTCCTCAAGCATGCCATCGCCGGGCTGGGCCTCGGGGGCCGCGTGCATGCGGTGCAGGTGCGGCTGAGGGGCGAGCCCGAGCGCGAGGGAATCCCGCCGGTGGACGCAGCCATCTCGCGCGCCTTCCGTGATGTAGCCGGGTGGGCGGCTCTGGGAGCGGCCTACCTGCGGCAGGGGGGCCAGCTCCTCGCCATGACCGGAGGCGGCGCCGAGGCACCCCCGCTCCCCGGATGGAAGGACCCCCAGGTCCATCGCTTCCAGCTCCCGTCCGGTGACGGCCGCACCCTGCTCGCTTACCGGCGACTCCCGGAGGTCTCCGCCTCGCGCCGCTAATCGACGTTCCACGTGGAACATCGCCGAAGGTCTCTGGCACCTCCGCGGGGCACCTCCGCGGAGGAAAGTCTCTGGCACCTTCGCGGGGCACCTTCGCGGGGACGGGGGTCGCAGGCGTGCGTGACGTCGCAGGCGGGCGATTTGCGCCGTCATCCCAGCGTGCTACCACCCGCATCCAGCGTCACTGAAGTCCATCGGGCGCAGGAAGGGGCCATGGGCCGGGTCATCTGCATCTCGAACCAGAAGGGCGGCGTCGGCAAGACGACCACCGCCATCAACCTGGCCGCGAGCCTCGCCGCGGCCGAGCGTCGGACCCTTCTCGTCGACATGGATCCGCAGGGCAACGCCAGCAGCGGGCTGGGCCTCAAGCGCGACGCGATGCACGGGACCGTCTACGAGGCGCTCCTCGGCGACCGTCCGATGAGCGACCTCACCCACTCCACCGAGCTCCGCTTCCTGTCGCTCGTCCCGTCCACGCCCGATCTCACCGGCGCCGAGGTGGAGCTCGTCGGCGTCGAGCGCCGCGAGTACCGGCTCCGGGACGCTCTGCGCCCGCTGGCCGCCGACTACGACTACGTCCTCATCGACTGCCCCCCTTCCCTCGGGCTGCTGACGGTCAACGCCCTGACGGCGGCCGACTCGGTCCTCATCCCCCTCCAGTGCGAGTACTACGCGCTCGAGGGGCTCTCCCAGCTCATGCACACCGTGGAGCTGGTGAAGCGCGGCCTCAACCCGGAGCTCCTGACCGAGGGAATCCTGCTCACCATGTTCGACGGCCGTGCGAACATCGCGCACCAGGTGGCCGACGAAGTGCGCGGCTACTTCAAGGACCTGGTCTTCCGGGCGGTGGTCCCGCGCAATGTCCGCCTCTCCGAGTGTCCGAGCTTCGGCAAGCCCATCCTGCTCTACGACATCAGGTCCAAGGGCTGCGAGAGCTACCTGGCGCTGGGCCAGGAGATCCTCCGCCGCGAGGCCCTTCCCCCCGTTCCCCGGGCTGCCTAGCCAGGGTCCCTCATGCCTGCCCCGACCTCCATGAGCTCCCCCGTCGAGCGAACTCCGAAGCGGGCCCTGGGGCGGGGGCTCTCGGCGCTCATCCCCCAGGCCGGAGCCGTCCCGGTGATGGGCGACCCCGGTCCCGGCATCCTGCGCCTGCCCCTGGAGCGGATCGCGCGCGATGGCCGCCAGCCCCGGCAGAGCTTCGACGCCGCGGCGCTCCGTGCGCTGGCGGACTCCATCCGGAGCGACGGAGTCCTGCAGCCGGTCCTGGTGCGGCGCGACGGGGGTGGCTTCCGGCTCATCGCCGGCGAGCGGCGCTGGCGGGCCGCGCAGCTCGCCGGGCTCCACGAGATTCCGGCCATCGTCCGCGAGGCCACCGACGCCGAGGCCTTCGCCCTGGCCCTGGTCGAGAATCTCCAGAGGACCGACCTCAACCCCATCGAGGAGGCCGAGGGGTACCGCCGCCTGGTCGACGAGTACGGGCTCACCCAGGAAGAGGTCTCCTCCCGCGTCGGCAAGGAGCGCTCCACGGTGGCCAACGCCCTGCGCCTGCTCGGGCTTCCGGCCTCGGTCAAGGCCCAGGTGGCTTCCGGCGCGCTGAGCATGGGCCACGCGCGGGCGCTCCTCGGGGCGGCCGAGGCCGACCGTGACCGGCTGGCCCAGCGAGTGGTGTCCGAGGGTCTCTCGGTGCGCGAGACCGAGCGTCTGGTCCAGGTCCGTCGCCGCCGGAGCGGGAAGGCGCGGGCCGGGAAGGCGGCTCCCAGCCTGGCGGCGCGGGCCCTGGTGGAGCAGCTCCAGCGCGTGCTCGGGACCCGGGTCCGCCTCGAGGACCGGGGCGGAAAGGGCACGCTGGCCATCGACTTCTTCTCGTACGAGGACCTGGAGCGTATTGTCCGCCTCGTGCGTCGCTGACCAGGCCCTCCCCGGGCCCGGCAGATACGGCTCAACACCATGCCGGTGCTCAAGCGCGAGGAGGAGAACGTGGTGGTCCGCGGCGGTGACGTCCACACCCTGCTCGGCAAGGGCAGCGAGTTCGAGGGGAAGCTGACGTTCGAGGGGCAGGTCCGCATCGACGGAAAGTTCTCCGGGCAGATCTTCACCAAGGACACGCTGGTCATCGGGGAGGGCGCCCGCGTCAATGCGGAGATCAGCGCCGGAACGGTGATCATCAACGGCTCGGTCGAGGGGAACGTGCGCGCCGCCCTGCTCATCGAGCTGCATCCGCCGGGACGGATGAAGGGGAACCTCGAGGCGCCGTCGCTCTCGATGGACAAGGGCGTGATGTTCGAGGGGACCTGCAAGATGGAGAGCGCCGGCAAGACGTCCACGCCGTCACCGACCGCGCTGGTGCCGCCCCCCGAGCTGCCTCGCCGCTGACCAGGCACCGGGTCGGAGACGGGGCGATGCTCCGCGGCACATCCCTGGCGGCTGGCCTCCTCGGTCTGATTGTCCTGTGCGCTGCCTGCCGCCCCGGCCGGGAGACGCGGGCCGTGGACGCCGGCCTGCCGGCGCGCCCCACGGCGCCGCCGCCGCAGATCGCGCTGCCGCTTCCCCCCGGCTGGACGGTCACTGCCGCGGCCGACGGCACGGTGCGTGCCTCCAGCCCGCGGGGTCAGGTCGTGCTCCGGGCGGAGCTCGAGCGCGGGGTAGGGTTGCCCACGGCGGCCACCCTGCGCTCCGGGTTCCTCGGCGGGCTGCGGCGGCTTCGCGGACGCTCGGAGAGCGTGGTCGAGGCGCCGGGCTTCGTCGCCATGCGCTTCGTGCTCTTCGACCCGGACGGGGGAGCGGGCGAGCCGGAGGCCCTTCTCAGCGCCACTGCCCTGGGCGAGGACACGCTGCTCTGCTCGAGCCTGCGCGGAGCGACGCCCGCCGAGCTGACCGTCATCCTCGCCGCCTGCCAGTCGGCCCGGAGTGCCGGACGCTGAGGCTTGGCCGGCGTCCTCATCCGAACGAGAATTCGTTTTCTGATGCCGCGCGTGAGCCGGGCCCATGTCGCCTCCCGCCGGAGGCAGATCCTGGACGCCGCCTGGGCCTGCTTCGCCCGGAAGGGCTTCCACGCGACGACCATGCCGGAGATCTGCCGGCAGGCCGGCCTGTCCACCGGCGCCGTGTACAGCTACTTCAGGAGCAAGGAGCGGATCATCGAGGAAGGCGCCCGGGAGGCGCTGGCCTCCACCCTGGAATCGATGGGGGAGCCCCCGCCGGGCGTGCCGGCCGTCGAGGCTCTCCAGGCGCTGCTGGAGCGCTTTCTCCTCGCGCTCGGCGAGGCGGGGATGCGCGACCGGATCCGTGCCGACGTGGCCCTGTGGGGCGAGGCGGTCAGCCATCCGCGCGTGTCCGGCGTCCTGGCGGGCAACGTCCGGGACCTGCGCTCCCGTCTCGTCCGTCTCGTGCGGCGGGCGCAGACGGAAGGGGGCCTGTCGCCAGCGCTCGAGCCCGGCGCGGTGTCCCGGGTCATCCTCGCCCTGTACCTCGGGGCCGCTCTGCAATCCCTGGTCGATCCCGGCCTCTCACCCCGGGAGTACGCCCAGGCCGTGCGCACGTTCTGCTTCGCCCCAACCCCGAGAGCCCGGAGAGGGTGACCCCGGATCCCTCGAAGTCCAGGAGCCCGGGAAGATTGTAAAACGAACGATCCTTCGTTTTTCACCGGCTCGGCGGCGCCCGGCTACACGGCGGGCACCGCCAGCGACAGGCCGAAGTCGCCCCAGCGGTCGGTCCAGAAAGCCATGCGCCTCAGGCCGGCCGCGGCCAGCTCCGCCTCGACCTCCTCGGGGCGGAACTTGGCGCTGATCTCGGTGCGGAGGAGCTCGCCGGCGCCGAAGTCCACCTCCATCGCCAGCGCGTCGAGGTGAACGCTCTGCGCCGTCGTGGAACGCAGGAGCATCTCGATCCACCCCTGGCGCGCATCGTAGCGGGCGACGTGCTCGAACCGGTCCAGCGCGAAGTCCGCCCTCAGCTCGCGGTTCAGGACCCGCAGGAGGTTTCGGTTGAACTCGGCGGTCACTCCCTGGCGGTCGTTGTAGGCCGCCTCGAGCCGGGGGATGTCCTTCACCAGATCCGTGCCGAGGAGGAACGAGTCCGAGGGAGCCATGCCACGGGCCAGCGTCCGGAGGAAGCGGGCCCGTGGCTCGGGCGCCAGGTTGCCCACCGTCCCGCCCAGGAAAGCGATGAGGCGGGTGCCGCCGCGCGGGAGGTGAGCCAGGTGTCGCTCGAAGTCCCCGACCACGGCATGGACGTGCAGGCCCGGGTGCTCGGCAGAGATGGCCAGGGCCGCCCTGCGGAGCGTCGGCTCGCTCACGTCGAAGGGAGCGAAGGTCCGGAGCGTCCCCTCGGCACGGAGGGCCGAGAGGAGCAGGCGCGTCTTGTCCGAGGTCCCCGAGCCGAGCTCGACGAGCATCGTCGCCCGCGAGCCACGGGCGATGTCGCCGGCGTGGGCGACGAGGATCTCGCGCTCGCGCCGCGTCGGGTAGTACTCGGGGAGCTCGGTGATGGCCTCGAACAGGGCCGAGCCCCGCTCGTCGTAGAACCACTTGGGCGGAAGCTCGCGGGGGCGCCGCCCGAGCCCGAGCCGGGCATCGGTGCGCAGCGCCCGGCGGAGGTCCTCCGGCTCGAGGTGGACCTCGAGCCGGACGGTGGAGGTGCGGCGGGCGTCCGGGACCAGCGAGTCGAGGCGCATCGGCATTCCCTGGGTGCGAGGTCCGGGCTAACGCTCAGGCGTCACGTGCGCAGCGAAAGCCAGCGAAGATCTGCCGGCGAATCGGAAGGTCCCAGTTCCGGAAGGTGCTCCGCGCCGCCACCGGCGCCACCGCCCAGGAGCCTCCGCGCAGGACCTTGAGGCCGGTCCCGAAGAAGACCTGGGAGTACTCGGGGTAGGGGAAGGCGCGGAACCCGGGGTAGGGCTCGAAGTCCGAGGCCGTCCATTCCCAGACGTCGCCGATGAGACCGAGCGCTCCGCACGGGCTCGCGCCGTCAGGAAGGCTCCCCGCCGGGAGGGGATGGCCCGCCACCGGCCACAGGTTGGCGCGCTCCGCGGTCGGGGGCTCCTCTCCCCAGGGCCAGGGCGCCGCCTTCCCGTCCGGGTTCCATCGGGCCGCCTTCTCCCACTCGGTCTCGGTCGGCAGGCGCCGTCCGGCCCAGCGCGCGTAGGCGTCGGCCTCGTACCAGCACACGTGGATCACCGGCTCCCCGCCGGGGAGCGGCTCCCAGAGGCCGAACCGGCGCCGCTCCCAGCCCCGGTCCGCACGCCGCCAGTACGCCGGATGCTCGAGCCCGGCCTCGCACCGGTGCCGCCAGCCAGGCTCCGTCCACAGCTCCGGGCGGCGGTAGCCACCGTCCTCGACGAAGCCAAGGAAGGCTGCGTTGGTCACCGGCGAGCGATCGATGAGGAAGTCGGGCAGCGTCCAGCGGTGGGAAGGGCGCTCGTTGTCGTAGGCCCAGGAGGCGTCGCTGCCCCGGAGGAAAGGCCCGCCCGGAACCAGGACCTCGCCGCCCGCGGGTACGAGCGACGTCACCGGCCGGAGGGATCGGGCAACGGGAGGCGAGAGGCTCACCCGGGTCACCATCTGCAGCGTGGCGAGCAGCGTCTCGATGTGCTGCTGCTCGTGCTGGGCGACCATCCCGTAGACGAAGCCGCCGTCGAGGAGCGGGCCCGAGTCGGCCGGAGAGAGCGAGTCCAGGTGCTCCAGGACCCGGCACCGCACCTCCGCGCCGTAGGCCAGCGCCTCCTCGAGGCCCAGGAGCGGGAGGCGGGAGCGCTCCCGGCGGGGATGGCGAAAGGCGTCGTAGATCGCGTCGAGCGCCCCGTCGCTCACCGGCCGGGCGGAGAGCGCGCGGACCAGCCACTGCTCCTCGTAGTTCGCCACGTGGGCCACGTCCCAGACGGGTGGCGACATGAGCTCGGAATGCTGGTGGACGAGCTCCGTCTCCGGAACGGACCCGACGAGCGCCAGCAGACGCTCTCGGGCCAGCGTCAGCTCGCGCCGGGCAAGGTCCGCCCACGGCACGGCCGCGCGGTGGCTGGAGGGTGGCCTCCGCATGGCAGGGAACCGGAGGCTGCGCCACCGTCGCCCGGGAAGCAACCCGCCCCCCGCCGAATTCCCAAACACATACGTGAGCTTTGTCCTTGATCATACAAGCTGATGTGCCAATGTTCCCCGCGCCTTCGGGCAGAGGCGTCCGGCGGTCAACGTTGGGAGAGAGGCGCAGATGTCCGTGGACAAGGCATTCCGGGAGATGATCCGAGCGGAGGTGGAGGACCAGCTCCGCGCCTTCCAGGCGACCCTCGCCCGCGACCTGGGAGCGCTGCGCGCCCTGGCCGAACGGCTCGGCCCCATCGCCGGTCTGCTCGGTCCAGCGTCGGGGAGGCGCCGGCGTCCCGGTCGGCCTCCGGGCTCGAGCCGCGCGGGGCGGCGCGGACGCCGCACCCGGCTGCCCGCCGGCGGCGCGTGCGCCATCGTCGGTTGCAAGCGCCCCAGCCGCACCAAGGGCTACTGCTCCGCCCACTACCAGAAGCTCCGGATGCTCACCCGCAGCGACCGGCGGCCGGCCGAGTGGAAGGACTATGCCCCGCCCCAGTCGGTGCCCGACCTCGTCCTTCCCCGGGGCCGTGCGGCGCACAAGAAGAAGGACGCCAGCACGAGCTGAGCGCTCGGGCGGCGCACCTGACATGCCCGGCCGAGACTTCGAGCCTGGGATCCGGGTGGACCTCGCCGGGTCCACCACCTACTCGGACTATCTCCGCCTCGATCTCCTGCTCGCCGCGCAGGAGCCGAGGTCCTCGCCTCCTCACCACGACGAGCTCCTGTTCATCATCCAGCACCAGACGAGCGAGCTGTGGCTGAAGCTCCTCATCCACGAGCTGAGCGCGGCGCGGCGCGAGGTGATGGCCGACCGGCTGGAGCCGGCCTTCAAGATCCTCGCCCGGGTGGGACAGGTGCAGCGGATGCTCTTCGAGCAATGGAGCGTGCTCGAGACGCTCACCCCGTCCGAGTACCTGGCCTTCCGCGGGGTGCTCGGCCCGGCGAGCGGATTCCAGTCCCACCAGTACCGGGCGGTGGAGTTCCTGCTCGGGAACAAGGACCCGAAGACGCTGCTCCCGCACCGGCATACCCCCGAGGTGCACGCCTGGCTGGAGGGATTCCTGCGGGCGCCGAGCCTCTACGACGAGTTCCTCCGCCATCTGGCCAGACGCGGGCTCCCGGTTCCGGGGGAGCGGGTGGAACGCGACTTCTCCCAACCCTACGAGCGCCATCCGGGGGTGGTGGCCGTCTTCCGGAGCATCTACGAGGCGCCGGACCGTTACTGGGATGGCTACGAGATGGCGGAGAAGCTCGTCGACCTCGAGGAGCGCTTCCAGCTCTGGCGCTTCCGTCACATGCTGACCGTGCAGCGGATCATCGGCGGGAAGCCGGGGACGGGGGGAAGCTCGGGCGTCCCCTTCCTCAAGCGGGCCCTCGACCTGACCTTCTTTCCCGAGCTGTGGGACGTCCGCACCGAGCTCCAGCCGCCGCCCGGCGCTGTCGGCCGGGCGCCCTAAGCTCGCCCGGGTCCGTCGGGGTGAGCACCTCGCCGCCCCGCTCGCGGGAGATGGCTCGTGGAGACCGGATACACCGAGGCGGAGCTGGTGGAGAACCGGGTGCCGGTGCTGCTCTTCGGGGGCGCGGCGGCGGAACGCCAGGCATGGGCCGAGGAAACCGCGCTCCGCCGGGAGACGGCGATGACCGTGGTGAGCACCGCCGAGGAGCTCCCCCCGGCACTGGCGCGGAAGGAGGGGGTGGTCTTCGTGGCCGACCTGCTCGCTCTCGGAGAGGCGGGACAGGTCCAGGTGCTCCGCTGCCTGCAGTTCCAGGAGGAGCGCCCCAAGCTGGTGCTCGGCCTGCCGCTCGCAGCCGACGCCGCCCTGGGCACCGGTGAGCTGCGCGCCGACCTTCACTACCGCCTGCGGCGCGCGCAGGTGAACCTCGACGCACCCGGGCTCCGCGAGACCATCGCCCGCCGCCGTGCCCGTGGCCCCGGCCGCCCGCAGCCCGCGGCCAGCCCCGGGCCGCGACGCCGTCCAGCCCGGGCCAAGCGCCATCCGGCTCCGAAGAAGGGGCGCAAGGGCCGGCGGGCCGCCGCGTCGCGGCGGCGGCGCTAGGGCAGCGGGGCGGCTCAGCCGGCCAGTCGAGCCGCGTCGTGGACGAGCCTCTCCACCGCGTCCGGGTCGGTGGAGTCGTAGTACCCGCGGATCCGGCCCTGACCGTCCACCAGCACCAAGTGAACGCCGTGGACGATGCCCAAGAAATCGTCGCTCTCCCGGGCGAGGGCGATGCGAAATCCCTCGGTGACTGCCTTCTCCACGCCTGCCGACTGGCCGGTGAGGAAGTGCCAGCCCGGGGCATCGGCGCCATGGCGTGCGGCGAAGGCGCGCAGGCGCTCCGGGGTGTCGAACTCGGGGTCGACGCTGATGGAGACGAGCTCGATGCGCTCGCCGAGGCGGGGCCGGAGCGCGGCCAGGGTGCGGGTCATGCGCGGGCAGACGGTGGGACACCGGGTGAAGATGAAGTCCGCCACCCAAGGCCTGCCGGCCAGGTCTCGCGGCCCGAATGGCCGGCCGCCCTGGTCGACGAAGGAGAAGGTGGGAACGGTCCCCAGGACCGGCAAGGGTGGCTCGGCCGGCCCGCGGCCGGCGCGCACGAGCGGCAGGGAGACGATGGCTGCCAGGAGCAGCGTCCAGAGCGCAGGGTGGGCGAAGGCTCGCAACTGCCCGGGAGTGGAGTCCGGCATCGGCGCTGGAGGCCGTAGCGCCCCGCCGGTGCCGGCGTCAACGCTGGAGGGCGGCGTCATCGCGCCGCACCCCTCGCCGAGCCGGCGCGAGGGTGGAAAGCCGCGACCTCTCTGCCGAATCAGGCCTGCTCATGAGACGGGAGGGGCACGAGGTTGACATCTCACCCCCGGGGCAGCAAAACCCCGCTCGCCCGGGAGGCACGGGGAAGGACAAGAGATGGACGTCACACACACGCGGCACGCGCATGCGCGGCTGTTCCAGAACGATTTTCTCGAGGTGGCCTCCAAGGTCCACCCGGCCGTCCCGTTCGTCGTCTACGGCCCGCTGGTGGTCGGGTTGCTCGCCTGGGGGTTGCTCCGCGGGCTGACCACTCCGCTGGCGGCGGCGGTGTTCTTCATCGGCGGGTGGATCGTGTGGGACTTCGCCGAGTACTTCATTCACCGGGGTTTCTTCCACTGGGAGGGCAACGGCCCCCTGACGCGGAAGATCCACGACATCGTCCACGGCTATCACCACCACTACCCGGATGACCCGCTGCGGCTGGTGATGCCGCTCGGGGCGAGCATCCCGCTGGCGCTGGTCATCGGTGGGACGCTGTATCTCGTCGGTGCTCCCCTGGTCACCATCCCCATCTTCGCGGGATTCGTGAGCGGGTACCTGTGGTACGACTTCGTTCACTACTCCACCCACGCGCGCACGCCGCGCACCGCCTGGGGCCGCGCCATCCGCTCGCACCACATGGCGCACCACTTCGCCTGCCCGGACAAGAACTTCGGCATCAGCCACCGCTGGATCGATGCGCTCATCGGAACGCTGCGGCGGCGCGAGCGGGAAGCGGCGTAGGGAGTCGCGCCGGCGAGCGCCCGGCGGCTCACCCTAGGCGACGGCGCCCTCGGTGGGCTGGAAGATCTGCTTGAACTCCCCGAGCGCCTGGTTGAGCGCTGCCTTGGCCTCGGCGGTGATCTCCTTCTTCTCGCGGATGGTGGCCGGGATCTGCGGATACTTGGCCTCGACGAACTGGACGAGCTCGGTGGCCCAGCGGCTCATGTCCGCCACCGGCACCTCCCGCGCCCACCCGCGCTTCTCCGGGTCGTCGCGGTTGCTGGCGCCGTAGATCTGGATGACCTGGTGCTCGACCGGCATCGGCGCGTACTGGCCCTGCTTGAGGATCTCCACCAGCCGCGCGCCCCGGGCCAGCGTCTCCTGGGTCGCCTTGTCCAGGTCGCTCCCGAACTGGGCGAAGGCGGCCAGCTCACGGTACTGCGCCAGGTCCAGCTTCAGGGATCCGGCCACCTGCTTCATGGCCTTGATCTGCGCGGCGCTTCCCACCCGGCTCACCGAGAGGCCGACGTTGATCGCCGGCCGGACGCCCGAATAGAAGAGGTCGGTCTCCAGGAAGATCTGCCCGTCGGTGATGGAGATGACGTTGGTCGGGATGTAGGCGGAGACGTCGCCGGCCTGGGTCTCGATGATCGGCAGCGCGGTGAGCGAGCCACCCCCCTCGGCGTCGGACAGCTTGGCGGCGCGCTCGAGCAAGCGGGAGTGGATGTAGAACACGTCGCCCGGATAGGCCTCGCGCCCGGGCGGCCGCCGGAGGAGCAGCGACAGCTGCCGGTAGGCCACCGCCTGCTTCGACAGGTCGTCGTAGACGATCAGGGCGTGCATCTTGTTGTCGCGGAAGTACTCGCCCATGGTCACCCCGGCGTAGGGCGCGAAGAACTGCATCGGCGCCGGATCCGAGGCCGAGGCCACCACCACCGTCGTGTATTCCATCGCCCCGTGGTGAGAGAACTTGTCCACCACCTGCGCCACGGTGGATTCCTTCTGGCCGATGGCGACGTAGATGCAGTGAACGCCCTTGCCCTTCTGGTTGATGATCGCGTCGACGGCCACGGCGGTCTTGCCCGTCTGCCGGTCGCCGATGATCAGCTCGCGCTGGCCGCGCCCGATGGGAACCAGGGCGTCGAGCGCCTTGAGCCCGGTCTGGAGCGGCTCGTGGACGCCCCGGCGCTTGACGATGCCCGGTGCCTTGATCTCCATCCGCCGCGTCTCGGCGGCCTGGATCGGCCCCTTGCCGTCCACCGGCTCCCCGAGCGCGTTGACCACCCGGCCGAGCAGCGCCTTGCCCACCGGAACCGAGGCGATGGTCTTCGTCCGGCGGACCGTGTCGCCCTCGCGGATCTCCTGGTAGTCGCCCATCACCGCCACGCCGACGTTGTCCTCCTCGAGGTTGAGGACCAGGCCCTTGGTACCGTTGGCGAATTCCACCAGCTCGCCGGCCTGCGCCCCGGCCAGTCCGTAGACCCGGGCGATGCCGTCGCCGATGGAGAGGATGGTGCCCGTCTCGGCGACGGTGACCTTCTTGCCGTAGTCCTGGATCTGCTCGCGGAGGATTCTGCTGATCTCGTCGGCGCGGATCTCCATGGGCAGGCGGCTCCTGGGGAAAGGGCGCGCCCTCCTACCATTTCGAGCGCGGGAAGGGCAACGCCGTCGGCGGGAGCGCCGCCGCCGTCCCTCACCGAGGAGAGAAGCGTTACCGGGGAGGGGCGAGCCGGACGTTGAAGGTGTAGCCCACCGCCACCGGCTTCCCCTGGAACGTCACCGGCGCGTACCGGGAGCTGTAGAGATTCTCCAGCACCGCCTGCTCCAGGAAGGGAAGCGGCTTGAGCACGATGCACTGCTCGACCCGGCCCTCGGCGGTGATCGTGCAGCGCACGATCATCGTCCCCTCGACCTTGGCCTCGAGCGCCTCCCGGGTGTACTGCACCGCCTTGCCGCGCTCGAGGAGCACCGGCCGGGTCATGCCCTCCCCGAAGGGGAGGAGCTCACCCGCCGGCGACGCCGGAGTCGCCGCCGGGGGCTGCGGCGTGGAGATGGCGGCCACCGGCGCCGCGGCCGGGCGCGGTGCCGCGACGAGGGGGGCCGCCGGGGCGGTGGCCGTCGCGGGAACCGGCAGCGGGACGGCGGCGACGTCCTTCTCCCGCTCCTTCTCCTCGCGGCTGAGGGGCACCGGGGTGGGCACCCGGGTCACCACCTTCTTCTGGAGGCGGGTGTTGACCACCACGTCCCCCGAGCCGCCCGAGGTGATGGCCTGGTTCGGATAGCCGTCGAGGACGAGCACCATCTCCGCGCTGGCCATCCCGTCGGGCCCGGCGGCGAGCTCGAAGCTGGTGGGGGTGGCGCCCAGGTCGTGGCGGCCGATGAAGACGTGCGCTCCGGTCGGCTCGGTGGAGACGTGGAAGCGGACCATCTTCCGCTCGGCGACGACCGGAGGAACCGGCTCGGGCGGCGGCGGCGGCCGGACGGCGACCGGTGCGGCGACCGCCTGGGGCGGCGGGGCCACCGCCCGCCCGTGGGGCATGAACAGCCACACCAGCGAGAATCCCGCCGCCAGGGCGAGCAGCACCCCGCCGATGAGCAGGAGCCGCTGCAGGGCCCGCTCGCGCACCGCCGCCGGGGCCTCCTCGGCGATGTCGAAGGAGAGGGTGTTCGCCTCGGGCGGCGGCGTGACCGCCTGGGGGTGGGAGCCGGAGAGGATCACCGAGGGCAGCGGCGGCGGGGTGGGGTGAATGCCCGAGCGCCGCTCGGGGAAGATGCCGCTCGCGCCGCTGATCTGGGCGGCGTAGCGAATCGCCTCCAGCAGCTCGTCCATCGACTGGTAGCGGGCCGCCGGGTCCTTCTCCAGCGACCTGAGCACCACCGCCTCCACCTCGGCCGGAACGTCCAGGCCGGGCCGCGCGTCGCGGAGCCGCCTGGGGGTCTCCTTCATGTGGAGGAAGATGACCTCCAGGTAGTCCTTCCCCAGGAAGGGCGGCCGCCCGGTGAGCATCTGGTAGAGGAGGATGCCCAGCGAGTAGACGTCGCTGCGCGGGTCGGCGACGTTCCGCGCCTGCTCGGGCGCCATGTACTGCGGGCTGCCCAGAAAGACCCCGTTCTGGGTCACCTCGGGATCGCCCGGGGAGAGCTCGCCGAGGAAGGACTTCACCAGCCCGAAATCGAGCACCTTGACCACGTCCTGGTCGGTCTCGTTGAGCAGCATCACGTTGGCCGGCTTGAGATCCCGGTGGATGACGCCCAGCTTGTGCGCCTCGCGCAGCGACCGGCAGATCTGCTGGGCGATGTCCAGGACGCGCGTCCAGGGGAGGGTCTTCTCCTGGGCCAGGACCTCGGCCAGCGTGCGCCCCTCCATGTACTCCATGGCGATGAAGAAGATGCCGTCGTCGGTCTGGCCGTAGTCGATGACGGTGACCGTGTTCGGGTGACGGAGCTTGGAGGTGAGGCTGGCCTCGAGGAAGAAGCGGCGCTTGAAGGCCGGGTCCTTCTCCGCCGGGAAGTTCGGGTTGAGGATCTTCAGCGCCACCACCCGGTCGAGCGGGGCCTGGACGGCCTTGTAGACCTTTCCCATGCCCCCCGAGCCCAGGGGCTCGACGATGCGGAAGCGGCCGTTGAGCACTCGCCCGATGAGCGGATCCGACGCTGGGAGGATCGGCGCGGAAGGGCCCTGCGGATCGCCCTCGAGCATGGGTGTGCTGGCTCCTCTTGTTCGAACCGCTACAGAGAGGAATGAAACCACAACTGGGAAATGGTGGACAGGTTCCGCCCGGGCGGATCTGTAGGCAACTCAGCGCTTCAGTGCGCGCCGGATCTCGTCCAGCTCGGTGCGCAGCGTCCCGTCGTAGAGCACCGAGCCCACCTGCGCCGACACGCCGCCGATGACCCGCTGGTCGACCTCGGCCTGTAGCAGCACCCGGGCCTGGGTGACGGACTGCAGGGTCGCTTCCAGGGTGCGGAGCACGTCCGGGGAGAGTGGGGCGGCGCTCACCACCCGGCCGCGGATCCGTCCCTCGCGCTCGTCGGCCAGGTCGCGGAAGACGCGGGCGATGTCCGGCAGCGAGGCCAGGCGCCGCCGGTCGATCAGGAGGCGGAGGAATCGGGGCAGGGGCTCGGCGTCGATGGGGATGGTCTGGATCAGCGCGTCGATCACCGCCCGCTGCTGTGCGCGGGTGTGGGTGGGATCGGAGAGGAAGGCCCGGAGCTCGGGCTGGCTGCGCGCCAGCTCCATCAGCGCCTCGAGCTGTGCCGACACCCGCTCGGCGCCGCCGCCGGCGATGACCTGCTGGAATGCCTGCCGGAGCTCGCCCAGGGAGACGAAGCGACCCCGGTCGAGCAGGTGCCGGAGGAAGGTGCGGATGTGGCCGGCGTCGGCGGCCAGCTTCCCGGACAGCTCGTCCAGCATCCGGCGGCGGCGATCCGGGGGGGTGGTGGAATCGGAGAGTGCGCCGGCCACCTCCCGGCTCTTCGACGCCAGCTCGACCAGGTCATCTCCCAGCCGCCGGACCTCCTCCGACACCTGGGCCGCACCGGTGGCGGTCACCGCGTCGAGCAGCGCGCGGGCGTAACGGCGGGCGACCGAGACGTTGACCATGGCGACGGGGCGCTTAGCACGGGGGTCGGCGGAGCGGCAACGAATGGCGCCTCCTGTCCGCTTCCCTGTGCCTTGCTCCCACCCGAACGCGCGGTGGGACACTCCCTCGCGTCTCCATGTCCGAACCCGTCGTCGGCATCGACCTCGGCACGTCGACCAGTGCCGTGGCCACGGTGGAGGAAGGCCGCCCCCGGATCATCCCCAACCGGCGCGGCCGTCCGCTCACGCCCTCGCTGGTGGGGTTCTCTCCGGACGGCACCCGCGTCGTGGGGGACGCCGCCCGCGCCGTGGCCGAGGAGCACCCGGCCGACGTGGCCGCGGCCACCAAGCGCTTCATCGGGCGCCGCTGGACGCCGGAGCTGGCCCGCTCGGCGCGGGCGCTGGTTCCCTATCCGCTGCTCGAGGGTCCGAACGGCGAGATCCGGGTGCGCGTCGCCGGCCGGGTCCTGCCGCTGACGCAGGTGTCGGCGATGATCCTCGGGGAGCTCAAGCTCGACGCCGAGGCCCACTTCGAGCGCCCGGTGAACCGGTGCGTGATCACCGTGCCGGCCAATTTCGACGACCTGCAGCGCGCGGCGACGCGCGAGGCGGCCCACATCGCCGGGCTGAACGTGCTCCGCCTGGTGAACGAGCCGACGGCGGCGGCGGTGGCCTACGGGCTGACCGCCCAGTTCCGCGGGCGGGCCCTGGTCTTCGACCTGGGCGGCGGAACGTTCGACGTCTCCATCCTCGAGGTGGAGAAGGGCGTCTTCCAGGTGAAGGCCACCGGCGGCGACCCGCTCCTCGGCGGGGAGGACTTCGACGCCCGGGTGGTGCAGTGGCTCCTGGAGAAGGTTCCGGAGAGCCATCGAGAGGCGGCGGCGCGGGACACGCTCTCCATGCAGCGGCTCAAGGTGGCTGCCGAGCTGGCCAAGCGCGAGATCAGCTTCAGCGAGGCGGCGCTGATCTCCGTCCTCGGGCTGGGCGACCACCGCCCGGGCGGCGCGCTCACCGACCTCGAGGCCTCCCTCACCCGGACGGAGTTCGAGCGGCTCTGCCAGCCCCTGAGCGAGCGCTGCCTGGAGACCTGCCGGAGCCTGATGGCCGAGGCGCACGCCGACCCCAAGGACTTCGACGTCGTCCTGCTGGTGGGCGGGATGACCCGCGTCCCGATGATCCGCCGCCTGGTGGCCGACTACTTCGGCCGCCCGCCGGTGGTGGGCGTCAACCCGGACGAGGTGGTGGCCCTCGGCGCCGCCGTCCATGCCAGCGAGCTGGCCGCCCGCGGCGGGGAGGCGCTGCTCATCGACGTGGCCAGCCACTCGCTGGGGGTGGCCGTCTACGGGGGGGGCGTGCGCCGCCTGGTGGCGAAGAACACGCCCATCCCGGTCGTAGCCCGCGAGGTGTTTCTCCCCGCCAGCCCCGGCCAGGCGCGCGCCCGCATCGAGGTCTTCCAGGGCGACGGGGAGACGCGCGGCGACAACGCCAAGCTGGGAGAGGTGCTCCTCTCCGACCTCCGGGTGAGGCACCGCTCCGACGTCCCGCTGGAGGTGACCTTCGAGCTCTCCAGCGAGGGGACGCTCAGCGTCCGCGCCATGGACCTCTCCTCCGGGCTCTCCCAGGCGGTGAAGCTCGAGCAGCGCACCGAGCTCCCCCCGGCCGAGGTGCAGAAGCTGCGCGCCGAGCAGAAGGCGTACCACCGGAGCCGCTCCGCGCCCGAGGTGCAGGCACTGCGCTCCTTCGCCGAGCTCCTCGCCCGCGGGGAACAGCTCACCCGGGCGCTGGGCGAGGCCGCCGAGCCGGAGCGCGCCGACGCCGAGGCGCTGGTGGAGAGCGTCCGCCGCCTGGTGGCCCTGGGGCGCTCCGCCTTCCGCTCCGGCAACCAGCAGCAGATGGCGGAGATCACCCGCCGCCTGACCACGCTCATGTCCGACGCACCGGCCTGACCGGCGGTCAGCTCTGCTCGCCGGCCACGCCCTCCTCGGGCGGCTCGGCCGACGCCGGACCGATGAGACGGTAGAGCGTCTTCCGGTCGACCTCCAGGAGGCGGGCGGCCTCGCTCTTGTTGCCGCCGACGGCCTGGAGCACGTGGGCGGCGTAGCGGCGGCTGAGCTCGGCCAGGGAGGGCATGTCCTCGATGAGCCGTCCCTCGTGGGTGGGTGCATCTCCGATGGGGGCGGGGAAATCCTGCGGCCCGAGCACGCCGGTGACGTTCAGCGCCAGGGCCCGGGCGACGACGTTCTCCAGCTGCCGGACGTTCCCCGGCCAATCGTAGGCCTGGAGGCGGGCCTTGGCTTCCTCGGTGACCACCGGGCGGACCCCGCCGCGGGCGTGGAGCGCCGCGAAGTGCTCCACCAGGGCCGGGATGTCGCCCCGTCGCTCGCGCAGCGGAGGCAGGTGGAGGTGGACCACGTCCAGCCGGTAGAGAAGGTCCTCGCGGAAGCGCCCCTCCTTGACCAGCTGGCGCAGGTCCTTGTTCGTCGCCGCCACCACCCGGACGTCGACGCGGACCGCGGTGCTCTCCCCCACCCGGCGGATGGTCCCCTCCTGGAGCGCGCGCAGCAGCTGGCTCTGGATCTTCGGGCCCACGTCGCCGATCTCGTCGAGGAAGAGCGTCCCACCGGTGGCCTCCTCGAAGAGCCCGCGCCGGAAGCCGGCTGCCCCGGTGAACGCTCCCTTGACGTGGCCGAAGAGCTCGCTCTCCATGAGCGATTCGCTGATCGCCCCGCAGTCCACCGGCACGAAGGGGCCGGCACTGCGGAGCGAGCGCTGGTGGAGGCTGCGCGCCACCTGCTCCTTCCCGGTTCCCGTCTCGCCGGTGATGAGCACCGGGACGTTGGTCGAGGCGGCGCGGGCCACTTGCTTGTACACCTCGAGCAGCCCGGCGCTGCGCCCGACGAGCTCGGACTGCTTCACCTGGCTGCGGAGGCTCCGGTTCTCCTCCACCAGCCGCTTCTGCTCCAGCCCCCGGCGGACCACGCGCACGATGGCGTCGACGTCGAAGGGCTTGGAGAGGTAGTCGAAGGCACCCTGCTGGATGGCGTCCAGGGCGCCCTCCACGTTGCTGAAGGCGGTGATGACGATGACCGCCGTGTCCGGGCTGGCGTCCTGGGTGGCCTTGAGCACCCGCATCCCGTCCTGGGGCTCGGGCATGGCCATGTCGGTGAGGACCAGGTCCACCCGGCGGCTCCCCCGCAGCACCTCCTCCGCCTCGGCCACGCCGGCCGCCTCGGTCACCTCGCCGAGGGGCGCCAGGAGGCGCCGGAGGAGCCCGCGGGCGTGCGGGTCGTCGTCGACGACGAGGAGCTGCGGCGTCATCGTTCGGCCAGCGCCGGCGTACGCACCGGAGCGGGGAGCTCGGCCTCGGGCGCCCGGGCCGGGGAGAGGGGCAGCCGGACGGTCATCACCGTCCCCGCCCCGGGCGTGGACTGCACGTGGATCGTCCCGCCGTGGGCCTCGACCAGGCGCTTGGTGGTGGCCAGGCCCAGGCCGTGCCCGGGGAGCCCGCGTGCCTCGGGCGCCCGGAAGAAGGGCTGGAACAGCCGGCGCAGGGTGCCGCCGCTCATCCCCGGCCCGTTGTCGGTGACCTCGAGGACGGCGTCGTTGCCCTCGGCCAGGACCCGGACCACCACCTGGGCCCCGGGCCGGCCGGCCGAGTACTTCACCGCGTTGGAGACGAGGTTGCGGGCGATGGACTGGAGCAGGCTGGCCGGCACCTCCACCCGGACGCGCGACTGGAGCCGCCGCTCCAGCTTCACCTCCTGCATCGCCGCCACCTGGTCGAGCTCGAGGAGGATGGTGGCCACGGCGGTGTCCAGCTCCGCCCCGGGAGCCTCGCTCCGCGTCCCCGAGCGGCAGAAGCGCAGCAGCGCCCCCACCAGCTCGGCCATGCGAGTGGCCGAGGCCTCGGCCTCGACCACCATCTCCCGGACGTCCGGGTCGGCGATGGCCGGGGAGCGGGCGAGGAGGGTGAGGTAGCCCTTGAGCGGGTTGAGCGGCCCCACCAGGTCGTGGGCGACGCGGCTGGCGAAGGCATCGAGCTCGCGGTTCCGGCGGTCCAGCTCCTCGAGCTGCGCGGCGATGGTGCGCTCCTGCCTCCGGAGGATGCGCACCACACTGGTGCCCACCAGCAGGGCGATGATCATCGACGCCGCCGCCACCAGCGTCCCGAGGAGCGTGGTCTTGGTGCGCAGGTTCTCGCGCTGGTGGAGCAGCCGCCGCGTCTCCTCGGCGTTCTTCGCCGAGAGCTCGGCGGCCAGGGCGTCGAGCTTGGTGCTGATCGGCCGGAGCTCGGCCTCGAGGTGCTGGCGGGCGCGCTCCAGCTCCTTGCGGTTGCTGAACTTGAGGGCCACCCGGGCCGACTGGGCGAGCTGGCGCGCCGTCTCGTCGAAGCGCCGCCAGACCTCCTTCTCTCCCTCGGGGAGGCCGCGGGTGTACTCCATCCGCGCCTCCCTGGCGTCGGCGAGCACCTCCTCCATGCGCGCGTCCGCTTCCTGCCGGAGCTCGTCGGTGGAGGCCTGGATGTGGTCGTTGACCTTGTCCTGGAGGTCGAGGGCGTCGGCGCGGATCCGGCCGATGAGCTGCTCGCGCTCCAGCGCCTCTCCGAAGAGCTCGTCGATGCGGACGTTGGTGTGGAGCTCGTTCCAGAGGGACGTCCCGGCCACCAGGGCGAGCAGGGCGACGACGAGGACGAACGCCGCCCGGTAGCGGAGGAACGACGACTGGAAGGAGGATGCGGGGACGCTCAAGCTCGGCGGCATCCTTGCACAGGCAGCGAGGGATTCAGGGCGAGGTTCCAGTGTCCCGGTAACGCTGGCAGCTGAGGAAATCATCCCCAGGCCAACTCAGCACTGCGGAGTCATGCCTCAGACCCCGTCCGCCAACCTGCGTCAAACTGGCCTGGCACGAAGGCTGCTCAGGGGCGCCCTGCCCGGCGGAGCATGGTGCTTCCGCCGCTCACGCATCACCTCAAGGAGCAGTTCATGAAGAAGCTCGTTTCCGCGCTGGCCCTGGCCACGTCGTTCGCCGTCTTCGCCCAGGGCGCTGCCGCCCCGGCCCCGGCTGCAGCTCCGGCTCCGAAGTCGGAGTCGAAGCACGAGGAGAAGAAGGACGCGAAGAAGGAGGCCAAGGCCGAGAAGAAGGAAGGCAAGGCCGAGAAGAAGGACGCCAAGGCCGCTCCGGCCGCTCCGGCCGCTGCTCCGGCCTCGAAGTAGTCTCCGAGCGGTCACGCATGACCGGAAGGGCGCCTGACGGGCAACCGGGGGCGCCCTTTCACTTTGAATGGCATGGGCCGTGCTCCGAACCGGTCCGACGGGACGCGTCAGCCCCGTTTCACTGAAACACCAGGAGCCCTCAAGCCATGAAGAACCTTCTCGCCGCGCTCGTTCTCACCACTTCCCTCGCCGCCTTCGCCGACGACGCTGCCAAGCAGGCTGCCCCGGCGGATTCGAAGGCCGCCGCTCCGGCGGATGCCTCCAAGAAGAAGAGCAGCAGCCACAAGTCGAGCAGCTCGAAGAAGGCCGCTCCGGCCAAGCCGGCCGCGGACAAGCCGGCCGACGCCCCGGCGAAGTAAGCCGCGAGAGAACGGTCGTTCGCGCGAAGGCGCGCCCCGCCCCTTGCCCTGGGGGTGAGGCGCGCCTTTCGCTTTGTCTCTAGCCCGGCTGGGCCGGCGATGCCGGGGGGACGGGCGCGCTGTGAGTCAGCACGTCGAGCACCGCCAGCGGGCGGGCGAGGAGCTCACGCCAGACGTAAGGCGCCGTCCAGCGTGGCCGGCCTCCGGCGGCCACCCCCTCCGCTCGCAGGCCGGCGTGGGCGGCCAGGAACAGCGCACGGGGCAGGTGAAACCGCTGGGTGACGAGCAGCGCCTGGCTCACCCCGAACACGCTCCGCGCGCGCCAGCAGCTCTCGAACGTCGACGCCCCCTCCAGGTCCAGGAGCAGCGCGCTCTCCGGCACGCCGGCCGCCAGCAGGTAACGGCGCATGGCCCGCACCTCGTCGTGGTGGGCGCCGGTGTTGCCGGTGAGCAGCAGGCGCTGGACCTTCCCGGCGCGCAGGAGCGCGTGGGCCGTCTCCAGCCGCTCGGCCAGGAGCGGCGAGGCCTCGCCTCCCGGGGCGAGCCCGGCTCCGAAGACCATCGCCACCGGCGCCGGCCGGGCGGCGTCCAGGGAGACGATGGCGGAACGGGCCTGGAGCTCGATGACCGCCGAGGGGACGGCGACCAGCGCCACGGCCAGGGCCAGGACGGCCAGGGCGAGCCGGCGTGGGGAGGGACGGATCATGTCCAGGGGGCCAAGGGGCGCATCGGAGTCGGGGGCGTGTTGCAAGCAGTGTGGCCCAGATCACCGACGTTGATTTTTCGACGGGCCTGCGACATAGGGTGCGCCGCCCCGACGGCCGGGCCATCCGGCTGCCGCAGGCGTCCGAGCGATGGCCAGCCTCCGTGACATCCGCAAGCGGGTCCGCTCCTTCAAGAGCACGCAGCAGATCACCAAGGCCATGAAGATGGTCTCCGCGGCCAAGCTGCGCCGGGCCCAGGAAGCGCTCATGGCCACCCGGCCCTACTCGGCCGCCCTGGAGCGCGTGCTGCGGGACATCACCCTCCGCCACGGCGAGCTCACCCACCCGCTGCTCGTTCCACCGCCCCAGCCGAAGAGGGCGGAGATGCTGGTCATGACCTCGGACCGGGGGCTGGCCGGCGCGTTCAACTCCAACATCCTCCGCCGCGTCTCCCGCTTTCTGTACGAGCAGGGCCGGACCTACGACGCCATCCGGCTCTCCACCGTCGGCCGCAAGGGTTACGAGTTCTTCAAGCGGCGCGGGGTGGAGATCCGGAAGAACCATGCCGGGCTCCTCTCCCGGGTGACCTACCCCGCGGCGGTCGAGCTCGCCGACGACCTGTCCGCCGAGTTCCTCGCCGGACGGGTGGACCACGTCTGGATCTGCTTCAACTCCTTCGTCTCCGCCATCAGCCAGCGGGTGGAGCTGATGCGTATCCTGCCCCTCCAGGACCTGACCCCGGAGGCCGAGCCCCTCCCCACCGGAAAGCGGTCCCTGGTCGACTTCGACTACGAGCCGAGCGCCGAGGTGGTGCTCGACCAGCTCCTCCCCCATGCCTGGTCGCTGCGCATCTGGCGCGCCCTGCTCGAGTCGACCGCTTCCGAGCACGCCGCCCGCATGGCGGCCATGGAGAACGCCACCAACAACGCCTCCGACGCCATCGACCGGCTGTCACTGCTCTACAACCGGACCCGGCAGGCGGCCATCACCAAGGAGCTGATGGAGATCGTCTCCGGCGCCGAGGCTCTGAAATGACCAAGGAGAAGTGCCCAGAACCATGAGCGCGACCGCACAGTCTTCCGGGAAGGTGACCCAGGTCCTCGGACCGGTGGTGGACGTGGAGTTCCCCCCGGGCGCCATCCCCGAGGTGTACACCGCCCTGCGGGTGACCAACCCCAGCCTCGGCTCGGGCGAGGACAACCTGGTGCTCGAGGTGGCCCAGCACCTGGGCGAGAACACGGTGCGCACCATCGCCATGGACAGCACCGACGGGCTGTCGCGCGGGCAGACGGTCAAGAACAGCGGCGGGCCCATCTCCGTCCCGGTGGGGAAGGCCACCCTGGGACGCATCCTCAACGTCATCGGCGAGCCGGTGGACGAGCTCGGGCCGGTGAAGGCCGAGGAGCACTGGCCCATCCACCGCGCCCCCCCCACCTTCACCGACCAGGACGTGAAGGTCCAGCAGTTCGAGACCGGCATCAAGGTCATCGACCTGCTCTGTCCCTTCACCCGCGGTGGCAAGGTCGGGCTCTTCGGCGGAGCCGGCGTGGGCAAGACCGTGCTCCTCACCGAGTTCATCCGCAACGCGGCCATCGAGAAGGGCGGCTTCAGCGTCTTCGCCGGCGTGGGCGAGCGGACCCGCGAGGGGAACGACCTGTACCGCGAATTCCAGGAAGGAAAGGTCATCCGGCTCGACGACCTCCAGGCCAGCCAGGCGGTGCTCGTCTACGGGCAGATGAACGAGCCCCCCGGGGCGCGCGCCCGCGTCGGACTGTCGGCGCTGACCATGGCCGAGTACTTCCGCGACGTGGAGGGGAAGGACGTGCTCCTCTTCGTGGACAACATCTTCCGCTTCACCCAGGCCGGGTCCGAGGTCTCCGCGCTCCTGGGACGGATTCCCTCGGCGGTGGGCTACCAGCCCACGCTGGCCACCGAGATGGGCGCGCTCCAGGAACGCATCACCACCACCCACAAGGGCTCGGTGACCTCGGTGCAGGCCATCTACGTGCCCGCCGACGACCTGACCGACCCGGCACCGGCCACCACCTTCGCCCACCTCGACGCCACCATCGTCCTCAGCCGGCCCATCTCCGAGCTGGGCATCTACCCGGCGGTGGATCCGCTCGACTCCACCAGCCGGATCCTCGACCCGGCGGTGGTCGGCCCGGACCACTACGCGGTGGCCCGCAAGGTCCAGAACATCCTCCAGCGGTACCGCCAGCTCCAGGACATCATCGCCATCCTCGGGATGGACGAGCTCTCCGAGGACGACAAGCTGGTGGTGGCGCGGGCGCGGAAGATCCAGCGCTTCCTCAGCCAGCCCTTCTTCACCGCCGAGGTGTTCACCGGGAAGGCCGGCCGGTACGTCAAGCTGGCCGACACCATCAAGGGGTTCCGGGAGATCGCCGACGGCAAGCACGACGAGATCCCGGAGAGCGCCTTCTTCTACGTGGGCACCATCGAGGAGGCCGTCGAGAACGCCAAGAAGGCGGCCTGACGGCGATGGGAGGAGTGCACGGCCTTGGTCTTCCGCGCGCTGGCACCGCTGCTCCTGCTGCCGGCGCTGGCTGCCTCCGCCCCGCGCGAGAGCCGGGCCCATGCCTCCTCCAACGGGGTGTGGAGCATCCAGCTGGTGGAGAACGGGCCCGGGGACTGCCGCGTGGAGACCACCCGGGACACGGACCCGGCCTGGAGCCTCGCGCTGTGCGCGGGGACGGTGGACGACCTGTTCTTCGTGAGCAACGACGGGGAGCGCTTCTGGGTCCTCACCGTGCTTCCCCGGACCCCGGCCCTGCCCAAGCCGAAGGGCGGCAAGCCCAAGCCGCCGCCCCCCGGGTCACCCTTCGTCGGGGCGGTGGTGGCCACCCTCTACGACCGGCGGGGAACGGTGCTGGCCACGCGTCAGCTCGGTGATTTCATGAAGCGGCGGTTCGACAAGCTGCGCGACCTGGAGCAGCACTTCTGCTGGCTGGAAGGGGTGACCGGCGTCCCCGGGCGGCGGCCGCGCATCACCGAAGCGAACCAGGTGGAGTTCGAGACCGTCGAGCCCCGGACGCACCGGCTGGACTTCTGAGCGAGGACGCGACCGACATGGCCAAGCTGAACGTGGAGATCATCACCCCGGAGCGCCGGGTGGCGGAGCTGGCCGCCGACGAGGTGGTGGCGCCGGCCGCGGAGGGCCTCTACGGCATCCTTCCCGGCCATAGCCCCTTCCTCGGGCTTCTCTCCGCCGGGCCACTCACCGTCAGGAGCGGGGGCAACACCGAGGCCTGGTTCGTCTCCGGTGGATTCGTCGAGGTGAACGTGGACCGGGTGCGCGTCCTCCCCGACCAGGTGGAGCCGCTGGCGGAGCTGGACGTGGAGGGCGCGGCGGCGCGGCTGGGCGAGGCGGAGCAGCGGCTGAAGGCGCTCCCCGCCGACGCCGAGGGCCGCCCCCAGGCCGAGGCGGCCGTCCGGCGCGAGCGCGCCCGGCTGCACACCGCCCGGACCCGTCGCTGAGCCGCCCCGCCGCCGGTGCAGGCCGAGCTCTTTCACCGCATCGCCGAGCCTGGGTCGGCCGAGATGCGCCGGCTGGTCGAGGCGCTCGGGCTTGGCGCCCAGGTGCGCTTCCGAAACGTCGCCTTCCCGGAGGCCGCCCGGGACCTGGCCGCGCACGGGGGAGGCGAGACCCCGGCGCTCTGGGACGGTGAGCGGCTCCACACCGGCAGCGCCCGGGTGGCCGCCGAGCTCCGAGCGCTTCAGCGCGCGGCGGGCTGAGGCCCGGACCCCGCGCCGGCCTCCCGGGCCACCGCCTCCGCCGCCGCGCGGGGGCCGTCGAGGGCGCGGGCGACGCGCTCCCTGAGCGCGCCCTCCGCAGCGTCGAGGCCCTCGGCGAAGCGCCGGGCCCCGGTGCGCTGCACGCCGGCCGCGACCCCGGCGAGCGACAGGCCGGCCAGACAGGCCCCGCCGGCGGCCCAGACCAGCGCCAGCGCCGCGGCGTTCACGTAGTAGCGGGGCTCGAGGAGCGGGCCCCAGAGGTAGGCACGCACCGTGCGCCAGGCCACGTCGGCGAGGAGCGCGAGGAGCGGGAGCTCCAGAAGCGGCCGGAGGAGAAAGCGTGCCCAGCGCCACCAGCGCGCCGCGGCCCGCTCGATGTCGAGCCCCTCGATGTGGCGCCAGGCCGCGGCCCGCACCTCGGCGAGCTCCTCCGCCCACGAGACGGCGTCCGGGAGGCCGAGCGCTGCCGGGTCCACGCCTCGCGCCCGCGCGGTGGTGGCCGCCGCGGCGAGCGCTCCGCGCGCCTCGGACCCGAGGAGAGGATCGTCGGTGGCCGCCATCCTGGCCCGAGTCGCTCCGGCCCGGGTGCGCGACTGCACCTCGTCGAGGAGCGCCCCGGATGCAGCCACCAGGAGCCCGGCCGGGAGGTGAGCCCGGGCCAGGAGGCCCCCGCCGACGAGCCCACCGCCGCTCCAGGCGGAGAGCCGAAGACCCCAGGCGGCCGGGCCAGAGAGCCGCTCGGCCGCGGCGCGCCGGAGGGCGGCGCGGAGCTGGGGCCGGGCGGCAGTGAGGCGGGAGGCGAAATCCGCCTCCAGCGAGGACCGCGCGCGGGCGAGGCCCTGGTCCAGCGCGCCCTGCACTGCCTCCTCCAGCTGGCGGGTGCCGCGCAGGCCGGCCTCGACCAGGGTGCGGATCTCCGCCAGCACCCCGGCCCGGTTTCGGCCCCGGACCTCGGCGGCGACTCCGGCCTCGGCGAGGCGCCGGAGCGCGGCGAGGAGCGCCTCCCAGTCGTCGGGACCGCCCGGGCCCAGCCGGCGGGCGGCGCTGACCACGAAGACGGGGGGCGGCTCGGCCACTCCGAGCTGCTCCATCGCCACCGCCGCCGCCTGGGCAGACAGCGTGCGGCGCGCCTCGGCGCCGAGCTGGTCGGCGTGGTTGAGGACGAAAAGCAGCGCCCGCCGGTGGGCGAAGGGCCGGAGGAGCGCCTGGGGCCGCGCCTCGGCCACCGAGCCCCGATGGAGCACGACCAGCGCCAGGTCGACCTCGGCGAGCACATCCATGGCCGCCTCGGCATTCCGGGCCACGACGCTGTTCAGGTCCGGCGTGTCCACCAGCACCTGGCCGGACCACGGCGCGCCCGGCCGGATGCGGTAGCGCGCCACCCGACCCACCGTGGCGTCGAGCGGCCCGAGGTCGGTGTCCTCTGGTGCATAGGCCACTGCCTCGTGGCTGGTGGGGCGCTCGGTGCCCACCTCGGCGAGCGCTTCCCCGGTCAGGGCGTTGAGCAGCGTGGACTTCCCGGCTCCCGTGCTCCCGAGGAGCGCGACCCGGAGCGGCCGGCCGGCGAGGGCTTCGAGGCGCGCCGCATCGGCGACCAGCGCTCGCAAGGGCTCAGCGGCCCCGGCGAGCGCGGGCAGGCCGAGGGCCGCTTCCACGCGGGTGGCGAGCTCGGAGGCCCTCACGCGGCTTCCTCGCCGGCGATGGCCAGCTCGGCGCGCTCGAGGCAACGCGCCGTCGCCTCCGCGGCGACGACCTGGGCGTCGAGGTGGTCGAGCAGCGGCCGGAAGAGCCGCGACTCGGCCGCCCGGGCCAGGGTCTGGCCATGCTGGTCGGCCCAGGCCAGGGCCACGTTCTTGCGGATGCCGCTCCCGAGGGCGTCGACGAAGCGTTCCATGAGGGGGGTGGAGAGGAGCGTCCCCGCCCACACCGCGGCATCGTGCCCGAGCCCACCCGAGGCGACGGTGACCGCGGCCGCCGCGCCGGCCGGGACCGAGTAGACGAGCGTAGCCAGCGTCTGGAGGGCCCCCTCGGCGAATCCCCCCGGGAGCTCCTGGCGAACGAGCTCGCGGCAGTAGACCCGGAGCGCCTCGCGGTCGGCCGGGGCGTCGGCGGGAACCAGGTGGCCGGCGGTGGTCAGCGCCCGCCGCGTGCTCTCGCCCAGCGCCTCGGCGAGGAGGGCCTTCGTCCCGGCATCTCCCTGCCAGGCCGGGAGCTCGGGGGCGAGCGACTCCAGGGCTCGCCCCAGCCCATCGCAGAGCACGCGCTCCATCTCCGGCGCCGGGTCGTGCGGCGGTGCGGCGCCGCCGGTGAACACCTGCCGCGTGCGGCGGCCGACGGCGGTGAGCAGGGTGGCCAGGCCGCGGAAGGGCGTCCGGACCCAGCGGTGGAGGCGGCTCCGGGCATCGAGCTCGGCGCGGAAGGCCTCCACCAGGATGTCGGCGGGGACGGCCTGGAGCGCCGCTCGGGCGCCGGCCTCCCGGAGCGCGTCACGGATGCGGGCGCGGAGCCGGGCCGGCGCGCTGGCCCGGGCGAGGAGGGCGGCCCGGACCCGCCCCAGCTCGTCGTGTGCGTCCCGCATCGACGCCGTGCGGGCGCGCCGCCGGAGCTCGCTGCCCGTCGCCGGCTGGGCGAGGAGGGCGCCCAGGGGCGTGGTGCCCTCGAGTGGCCGGGGGACAGCGGGGCGGTCCCCGCCTCCACCGCCGGGTCGTGGGGCGAGGAGAAGCGTGCCAGGGGAGGCTGGCCGACGTCGGCGGCGAGCTTGTCCAGATGCGCCCGGGCCAGCTCCTGGCTGGCCGCCTCGTTGTAGAGCACCAGCCACGGCCGGCCGTGCTGGACCGCCTGGCGGACGAAATCCACCAGGGCGGCGTTCTGGTAGGTGTGCCGCGAGACGACGAGGATCAGCGCGTCCACGGTGACCAGGAGGGCCTCGGTGCGCTCCCGGTTGGCGGCCAGGACGCTGTCCATGTCCGGCGTGTCGAGGAGGACCAGCCCGGGCAGAAGCTGCTCGTCCGTCACGAGGTACAGCCGCCCCACGGGCCCGGGCGCGTCCACCGGAGGAGCCTCGCCCTCGGGGACGCGAAGCACCTCGTAGCGCCGGTCGAGGGCGAGGCGCCCCGCCCCGGAGGCGGTGTCCGGGTGCGCCGCCGCCAGGCACTGCTTGGTCAGCCCGCCCTCGGGATGCGCCGGTGAGATGCGCCGCCCGGCCAGGGCATTGAAGAGCGTGGACTTGCCCACGTTGTTCGGCCCGGCGATGGCGGCGATGAGCAGCGGCGCCTCGGCGGCCAGCCGGGGAAGGAGGTCCCGGCGGATCCGCTCCCCCAGCCGCCGGGCCACCTCGGCCGCGGGGGAATCCAGACCGGGAAGAATCGCCTCCAGGGCGGCCTCGGCGTCGGAGAGCGCCGCGGGGAGTGGCACCGAGATGTGCGCGTCCAAGTGGCTTCCCTACACTCCCCGGGCCCTTAGCATGGCCAGCCCGGCCTCTGCGCTAGACTCCCCTGGGTGGTGATGCCAGGAGCCGCTGGAGTCCTGCTCTTACCCGACGGGTCGAGCGCACGCGCCGCGGTGACCGCGGCGCTGGAGGGCTCCGGGATGGAGCTCGTGCCGGAGGCCGAGCTGCTCACGGCGGCGGTGGCCATCGTCGACCTGACCGCACCGGGCGGGGCGGAGGCGCTGGCCGCCCTGCGCACCGGCCCGCGCGGCGCCGAGCTCCCGGTGGTGGTCCTGGCCCGGCTCGGGGAGCCGGGGCGGAACCGGGCGGGCGAGCCCTTCGAGGGAGCGGACGCGGTCCTCGAGCTGGCCCAGGTCAAGGGCGAGCTGGCCTTCCGCCTGACCTCCGCGCGCCGGCGGCGGGCGGTGGAGGTCAGCTCCGCCGAGGGGCGCCGCAGCCTGGCCTTCCTCCTCGAGCTGACCGCGCGCTACGCGGAGACGGCGGACGTGGACGCGCTGC
Source organism: Myxococcaceae bacterium (assembly GCA_035622755.1). Lineage (GTDB taxonomy): Bacteria > Myxococcota > Myxococcia > Myxococcales > Myxococcaceae > JADGRA01. The sequence continues at coordinate 1,054 of DASPUU010000087.1, read as the reverse complement.
TCCACGAGGTGACCAGGCGGCTGGCGGAGACGCTGGACATCGTCCGCGCGTCGCTGGTCGTCGCCGACGGCGACACTGGCGTGGTGGTGGCGGCCAGCGACGACCCGGGGATGAAGGACCTCCGCATCGACCTGTCGCTCTACCCGGAGGTCCGCGAGGCGCTGCGCACCGGAGCTCCGGTGACCGTGGCCGACGCGCCGAGCCATCCCCTGCTCGAGGGCGTGCACCCGCGGGTGAGCGCCGCCGGGGTGCGGGCCATCGCCGCGCTTCCCCTGGTGGTGCAGGGCGTGGTGACCGGCGTCTTCCTGGTCCGGGGCTCGGACCGCCGGCCGGGGTTCACCCCCGGCGAGGTGGAGTTCCTGGCCACCGTCGCCCACGCCACCGCCATCGCGCTCCGCAACGCCCGCCTGGTGCAGTCGGTGCGCGGCCAGACCGAGGTGGAGAAGACGGCTCGCATCGCCGCCGAGAGACGGGCGGCGGCGCTGCAGCGCTACGCGGCCTACTTCGCCCACGTCTCGGACGGGATCACCGTGCTCGACGGCGAGGGGAGGGTGCTCTCGCTCAATCCGGCCGGCGCCTCGCTGCTCGACGTCGAGGCCGAGGCGGCGCAGGGAATGCCGCTGCACGCGCTCCTGCGCGGCGGCAGCGAGCCCCTGCTCCGCGAGCTGCTCGCGGCGGTGGGCGCCGGGACCTCCCGCGCGCCGGTGGACCTCACCCTCCACACCCGCGCCGGCCGGCCGGTCACCCTCTCCGTCAGCGGGGCGGCGCTCCACGAGGGAGAGGCGAAGATCATCCTCAGCTTTCGCGACGTGACCGCCCCGCGGCGCATCGCCGAGGAGCTGCGGCACACCAAGGAGTTCCTGGAGAAGCTCATCGACTCCTCGGTGGATGCGATCATCGCCGCCGACATCCGCGGGCGGATCATCCTCTTCAACTCCGGAGCGGAGGCGCTCACCGGCTATCCGGCCGCCGAGGCGCTGTCCTCGGTGGCGGTGCAGCGGCTCTACCCGGAGGGCATGGCCCGGCTGCTCATGGACCGGCTCCGGTCCGACGA
>DASPUU010000086.1:0-8801 GCA_035622755.1 Myxococcaceae bacterium | reverse complement strand
TCTCCACCATGGATGCGGTGCGCGAGGCGCCCGGCCCGGAGCGGAAGATCCTCTTCCCCGACGTCACCCTGGGAGCGCTGTAGATGGCCGGCCCTCAGCAGCCCGCGGCGGTGCCCGCCGACGAGGAGACCCTGCAGCGGTTGATGTTCCGCCAGGCGATGGCGCGCAAGAAGCGCATTGAGCGGGACGCCGAGGGGCAGATCCGCGAGCTGAACATCGTGGCCATGATGGACATGATGACCATCATCCTCGTCTTCCTGCTCAAGTCCTACACCGCCTCGGCCATCTCGCTCACCCAGTCCGAGGACATCAAGCCGCCGGTGTCCAGTACGCGGGCCACCCCCCGCGACACGGTGGCGGTGACCATCACCCCCAAGACCATCCTCGTCGGCGACCGGGTGGTGGTGTCGCTCCAGAACGGACAGGTCCCGGCCAGCGCGCTCAACGGGCGCCTGGTCGTTCCGCTCGACCAGGCCCTGCGCAAGGAAGTGGAGAAGCTGAAGTTCATCGCCGAGCGCAACCCGCAGGCCCCCTTCAGCAAGGAGCTGTCGGTCATCGGTGACAAGCGCATTCCCTACGACCTGCTCCTCACCGTGCTCTACACCGCCGGTCAGAACGAGCTGGAGAACTACCGGTTCGTGGTGCTCCAGAAGGGCGAGAGCGCGCCGGGCGAGGCGGTCAACTAGGCCCCCCTGGACTTTCGCCGTCGAGTCGTTGCAGGAAGCGTCCTCTCATGAGAGTGGTCACCGTCATCGGCGGCGGCCTGGCCGGGAGCGAGTGCGCCTTCCAGCTCGTCCGGCGGGGCGTGCCGGTCATCCTGCGGGAGATGAAGCCCGTCCGGCGCTCTCCGGCCCACCGGAGCGACGCGCTCGCCGAGCTGGTGTGCAGCAACTCCTTCCGGTCGGACGCCCCGGACTCGGCGGTCGGCCTGCTCCACGCCGAGCTGAGGGCCCTCGGCCCGCTGGTGCTGGCCCAGGCGGACGGCGCCCGCGTTCCGGCCGGTGAGGCCCTGGCGGTGGACCGGGTGCGCTTCTCGGCCGGGGTCACCGAGGCGCTGGTACGCGCACCCGGGCTCACGCTCTGGCACGGGGAGGTGGAGCGGCTTCCGGGGGGCATGGCGGTGGTGGCCACCGGCCCGCTCACCTCGGAGGCCCTGACCGGCGAGCTGGAGCGGCGGGTGGGGAGCCGCCTCTACTTCTACGATTCCATCGCCCCCATCGTGGTCGCGGACTCGGTCGATGCCTCGGTGGCCTTCCGCGCCAGCCGCTGGGGGCGCGGGGGAGGCGACGACTACCTCAACCTGCCGCTGGACGAGGAGGCCTACCGCCGCTTCGTCGAGGCGCTCCGGACCGCGGAGAAGGTCCTCCCGCATCCCTTCGAGGAGCCGCGCTACTTCGAGGGCTGCCTGCCGCTCGAGGTCATGGCCGAGCGGGGGGACGAGGTGCTCGCCCACGGGCCGATGAAGCCGGTGGGTCTGATCGATCCCCGGACGGGCCGCCGACCCCACGCCGTGGTGCAGCTCCGCCGGGAGGACGCCGCCGGGACGGCCTACAACCTGGTCGGCTTCCAGACCCGGCTCACCTGGCCCGAGCAGCGCCGCATCTTCCGGAGCCTGCCCGGCCTGGCGCAGGCGGAGTTCCTGCGCCTCGGGCAGGTCCACCGCAACACGTACCTCGACGCGCCGCGATTGCTCGGGGCGGACCTGTCGCTCCGCTCCGAGCCCCGCCTCTTCTTCGCCGGGCAGGTGAGCGGCGTCGAGGGATACGTCGAGTCGGCGGCGTCCGGTTACCTGGTGGCCCTGGCCATCCATGCCCGGCTCGGCGGGCGGCCCTTCCGGCCGCCGCCGGCCGGGTCGGCGCTCGGTGCGCTCTACCGCCACGTGACCGGCGAGGCCCACCCGCCCGGGCACCCACACACGCCTTCCAACGTGACCTTCGGGCTTTTCCCGCCGCTGGCCGGGCGCGTGGCGCGCGGCGAGAAGCGGGGGCACTACGCGGCCCGCGCCCGCCGGGAGCTGCTCGCCTGGCGCCGCGGGCTGCTCGGCGATCCGGCGGCGGTCCGGGCCGACCGGGTGGGCCTGCCTGCGCCGGCCGGGAGAGCGGCATGAGGCCCGCCGCGGGAGCCGGGACCAGGCCGCCGGGGCTCGCCCTGGCCCTGCTGCTCGTCGCCGGCTGCCAGCGGTCGGCCTCGGCCCCGGCGGAACGACCGGTGGTCGGCGGGCTCGGCCGGCGACTGGTGGCCGGCCCGGCGGCGAACCTCCGCCTCTCGCGGGACGGGGCCTGGGCCACCTTCCTTCGCAACCCGGCGCGTCCGGCGCTGGAGGGCGTGAACCCGGACAGCGTGAATCCGAAGACCGCCCAGGGGGAGCTGGTGGCCGTCTCGCTGGCCGACGGCAGCGCCCGGACCCTGGCGCGGGCGGTGACCAACCGTCCCGGTGCAGCCCTCTTCAGCCCCGACGGCCAGTGGCTGCTCTTCCTCGCCGACCTCGACCTGGCCTCTGGGACCGGGACGCTTTACACGCAGCGTCTCGGCGACGGCTCGGAGCCCGAGCCCCGCGGCCGCTCGGTGAGCTTCGTCACCGTGAGCCCGGACGGGCACAGCTTCGCCTTCATCGACGGCGGCGTCCTCCAGCTCGCTCCGCTCGAGCGGGGAAGCACGGCTCGCGCCGTGGCCGGGGAGATCAGTACGGCCCGCTTCGCGCTCGGCGGCAGGCACCTGGTGGCGCTGCGCCGGGCGTCGGCCGGGGGTGGGCTGCTCATCTCCCGGACCGGCGGCGCGGGCCCGGTGAATCGCCTCGCCGAGCAGGTGGCGGACTACGAGCTGTCGGCCGACGGTGCGCGGGTGGCCTTCACCCAGGCCAGCCCCGGCGCCCGGGACGTGTGGGACCTGTGGGTGGCCGCGCTCGAGGGCGGCAAGCCGACGAAGGTGGCCACCGGCGTCGGGCTCTTCGGTTTCTCTCCGGACGGGCGCTGGCTGGGGCGCATCGAGGGGAAGCGCAACGCGCTCGGGCGGGTGCTGGTGGGCACCCTGCTCGTCGGACCGGCCAGCGGCGCGGCCGGCCGCGCGGTGGGGAGCAAGGTGGGCCGCTTCGGCTTCTCCCCCGACGGTTCCGCGCTCTGGGCGCTCGACGGCTACAACGAGCAGCACGACCGGGGGACCCTGCTCTTCGTCGAGCTCCCGGAGATGAAGGTGCACACCCTCAACGAGCGGGCCCACACCGGGGAGTGGGGGCGGGACGGCCGCTTCCTGGCCTTCAACGTGGAGGTGCTCCAGCCCCTGCCGAGCATGGACCTCTACCTCTATCGCCGCGGAGAGGAGAAGGCCTCCCGGGTGAAGGAGGGGGTGTACGGCTTCGGCATCGGGCCCGGGGAGGTGCTCTTCTTCCGGAGCGACTGCCTCCGCCAGGCGCAGCGGGATCAGCCGCGGGCCTGCTGGCTCAACGAGCTCGACCTGAGCAAGCCCGACCAGCCGGCGAGGCAGATCCTGGAGGGCATCTACAGCTTCAAGGCGTCGGACAACGGCGAGCGGATCCTCGTCTCGTACGCCCGCATGGATTCCGACACCTACGACACCGCCGTGTACAACCGCCGCACCGGCGAGCGGAGGACGCTCGACACCTTCACCCTCCTGCCAGCGCTGTTCACCGACCCGGAGGGCAAGCGGGTGGTGTACCTGGTCGCGGACCGGGACCGGTCTGGCCTCTACCTCTGCGACCAGGGGCCGTAGCGCTCGCGCCGCGGGCGTCGGGCTCTCCACCGGGGATTCGGCCCAGAAGTGTCGTCGAACGGCCCGGTCACCGACGCCGAGCGCGCCTTGCGCTGGTCGCCCGCATGCACGGAGCGAGGTCGACCTGGACCGGCTCCCGCCCGGCGGCGCCGCCGCTGGGACCGGGTGGAGCCGCAGGAAGAGGTGCGCCACACCATCCGCATTCCACCCACCGGGGAGAAGCTTGCGCCGGCCGCCGGGTGCCGTAGGGTCGCCCCGATGGCCGGCCATCCGCTGCTCGCCGAGTTCGAGCGGGCCCTCGTCGCCCGGGGAGCGTCCCGGCACACGGTTCGCGGCTACCGGCGCGACGTGCAGGCCCTGGCCACCTATCTGGCCCGAAGCCGCCTCGATCTGACCGAGGCGACCCACCCGACGATCCGCGGCTGGCTGGGGACGCTGGCCGTCGACCATGCCCCGCGGAGCCGTGCCCGGGCGCTGGCCTCGGTGCGAGCCTTCTACCGCCACCTGGTCCGTACCGGAGCGCTGGCCCGGAGCCCGGCCGCGGCCCTGCGCGGGCCGAAGCTCCCGCACAGCCTGCCCAGGTTCCTCCCGGTCGACGAGGTCTTCGCCCTGGTCGAGCGCCCGGGCGACGCCACGCTGCTCGCCCTCCGGGACCGGGCCCTGCTCGAGGTGCTCTACGGCGCGGGGCTCCGCGTCAGCGAGGCGTGCGGCCTCTCGCTCGACGACGTGGACCTGGCCGCTCGCGTCCTCCGCGTGCTCGGCAAGGGGAGGAAGGAGCGCCTCTGTCCGATGCATCCGGGCGCCGCCGAGGCCCTCCGCCGCTGGCTCGAGCGCCGGGCCGAGCTGCTTGCCCGGCGGCGGCGGGGCCAGGACTCGAGGGCCGTCTTCCTCAACTTCCGCGGTGGACGGCTCACCTCCCGCAGCGTGGCCCGGCATGTCGAGGCCTACGCGCGGGCCGCCGGTCTCCAGCGCCGGGTCACCCCGCATGCGCTGCGCCACACCTACGCCACCCACCTCCTGGCCGGCGGGGCCGACGTGCGGAGCATCCAGGAGCTCCTCGGGCACGCCAGCCTGTCCACCACCCAGCGCTACACCCATGTCGGGGTGGAGCAGCTCCAGGAGGTCTACGATCGGGCGCATCCCCACGCCTGAGCGTGCCGGAGGAGGGCGGCGGCGGGGTCCCCGATGACGCTCTGGCAGAAGGCCCGACTCCTTGCCAAGGTCAGGGCCCGAGCGAACGACCGGGGGGCTCGATGAGCAAGCAGGCGCCGCCGCAGCGGCCGGTGGCACCCGAGCGGGAATTGACCGAGCTGGCCCGCGCCGGGCGCCTCCCGCCGGCTTACGGGATCGACGCCGACGTCTCGGCGCTGGCCGCGCTCCTCGAGCGCGGAGGGCAACACGCCCTCCTCTCGGGAGAGCCGGGGACCGGAAAGACGGCGCGAAGCCAGGAGCTGGCCCGTTGCATCGCCCAGGGACGGGTGGAGGGGGTGCTCACCGGCGTGAGAATGGTGGAGGTGTCCGTGCAGGCCGCCCTCGCGCGGGGAGGGGAGGACCAGGCGGCCGAGCTCTGGGACGAGCTGATCTCCTCCCTGGAGAAGTCGGCGTCGCTGACCGTGGTCGCGGTCCGCGATGCCGGCATGGCGCTCGGGACACCCCTCCAGCCCAGCCTGGCCGCCTCGCTGCGGTCGACGTCGGTCCGCTTCGTGCTCGAGGCCACTCCTCGCCAGACCGAGGCCCTGATGCGGTCGGAGGCGGGGCTGGCGGAGCGGCTCCACGTCTTCCCGCTCACCGAGACGGCGCGTGAGCTGACCCGGACCATCCTCGGTCAGGTGGCCCTCGAGCTCCAGACCACCCTCGGCGTGGAGGTGGAGCCGGCGGCATGTGACCTCGCCCAGCGACTTGCCGATCGCTTCCTCCTCCGTCGGCGCCAGCCGGGCAAGGGGGTGGAGCTCCTGCGTTCCTGTGCCGAGGCGGCCTCCCTGGAGGGAGGGCAGCTGGGGGCGAACGGGGTGCTCGATCGCTTCTGCGCGGTGACGCAGCTCCCCCGGTTTCTCCTCGACGATGCCGCGCCGCTCGACCTCGCGGAGATCGAGGGGTTCTTCAACGAGCGCATCCTCGGGCAGCCCGAGCCGGTGTCGGCCATCCTCCGGCCGGTGACGCTTCTCAAGGCCGGGCTCAATGACCCCCGGAGGCCTCTCGGGTGCTTCCTCTGCGTCGGACCGACCGGGGTGGGCAAGACGCACCTCGCCCGGTTGCTGGCGGAGTACCTGTTCGGCTCCGCCGACCGCCTCGTCCGGGTGAACATGGCGGACTACAACGACGAGGGAGACGAAGGCTTTCTCGTCGGGATGCCCTGGGGACACACCCGCGACCAGCGCCGAGGACGCCTCACCACCCGTCTTGCGGACAAGCCTTTCGCCGTCCTGCTCCTCGACGAATTCGAGAAGAGCCATTCCACCGTCCACGACCGCTTCCTGCAGCTGTTCGACGAGGGTCAGTTCATCAACGGTGAGGACGAGGTCGTCCCCTGCAACAACGTGCTGATCATCGCCACCAGCAACGTGGGGGCGGAGGTCTACCGGGAGCCGGGGCTGGGCTTCGGCGGCACGGCCTCTCCGGAGGAGCTGGTGGCCGAGGTGAACCGGCGCATGGCGAGCGCCTTCCGGCACGAGTTCCTCAACCGCTTCGACGCCATCTGCCACTTCCGGCCCCTGGGAAAGGTGGAGATCCGCCGCATCGCTCACCGGGAGGTGGGGCGGGTCATCGAGCGCGAGGGCATCCGGATGCGCGGCCTGGACGTCGAGGTGGCGCCGGAGGTGGTCGACCTGCTCGTCGAGCGGGGCTATTCGCCGCACTTCGGGGCGCGCTTCCTCCAGCGGGAGATCGAGCGCACCCTGACCCTGGCGCTGGCTGCGGAGATCGTGAAGCGTCCGCTCCCGGCGGGGACCCGGGTCAAGGTGGTGGTGGAGGGGGACCGGGTGGTCGCTCGCGCCGAGCCGGTGCGCGAGAGCGAGCCCCGCACGCTGGTGGAGCTGCCCCGCCCAGGATCGGCTCCCTCGCGACGCAAGCTGGACAAGAAGACCCTCCTCGCCGAGGCGAACGAGCTCCGGAACCGCGCCCAGCGCGTGGGGCAGGCCCTGGACATCCCCGTGCTGGTGGAGCGGCGCGCCGAGCTACTGACCCAGACCCAGGCACCCGATTTCTGGGACGTCCCCGAGCGCGCGGGAGCGCTGCTGCGCAGCTTCCGGACGGTGGAGGCGCAGCTCCAGACGCAGGAGCGGCTGGTGGCGACCTGCGAGTCCGCCCACCGGGTGGTCCGGGAGACGAAGGGGGAGGCCCGGCTGGCGGCCGCGGCGCGCGCGGTGGAGGCCGCGGCCCGCGAGGTTCAGCTGGCCGAGGCCCGGGTGGCGGCCGGAGGAAGCGCCGGCGACGAGGCGCTGCTCGAGCTCATGCTCCCCGCCGGTGAGGACGAGGAGCACCTCCGCTGGCTGGAGGCCCTGGTGGCCATGTACCGGGGCTGGGCAGAGAGGCGCGGCTACCAGGTGACGGCGGTGGGCGAGGGCGTCCGGCCGGTCCGGGCGCTGTTCCACCTCGCCGGACCGGGAGTGGCCGGCTTCCTGGCCGGCGAGGAGGGGCTCCATCGCCGCCACGAGGAAAACGTCCATGCCGCGGCTCGGGTGCGCGTCCACCCCTGGCCGGCAGCCAGCCAGGCCGGGCCGGGGCTCCGCGGGAACGGCCGCGCGGTGCACCGGCGCGCCGGGCGCTTCGTCCCCCGCATCACCAGCGAGTTCCACGCAGCGGACGATTCCTCCGGCCGCGAGGTGTCGCTGGCCGGAGCGGGGACTCCCGAGGAGCTGCGCGCCGTGGCGGCGGCGGTGCTCCGCGCCGACACCGGCTCGGTCGACGCCCGGCGGTACTTCTTCGGGCGGGCGGCACACGTCGAGGACCCGCGGACTGGAGCAACCACGCCCCGGGTGAAGGACGTGCTCCGGGGGGAGCTCGAGCTGTTCATCGCCTCCTGGTTCAGCCGCTCCATCCCCGGCTCGTCGCCCCACGCCTCGGCCTGAGCTCGGGCCCCGGGGATGGAAGGCCTCGCCCCGGCCTGTTACATGGCTGCCATGCTGCACGGGACGACCATCCTCTGCGTGCGCCGCGACGGGAAGGTGGCGCTGGGCGGGGACGGACAGGTGACGCTGGACAAGACGGTGATGAAGGCCACCGCCCGGAAGGTGCGGCGGCTGGGAGATGGCTCGGTCATCGCCGGCTTCGCCGGGGGCACCGCCGATGCCTTCTCCCTCTTCGAGCGATTCGAGGCCAAGCTCAAGGAGCACCGGAAGAACCTCACCCGGGCCTGCGTGGAGCTGGCCAAGGACTGGCGCACCGATCGCGCGCTCCGCCGGCTGGAGGCCCTCCTCCTGGTCGCCGACCTGGAGCGGACCTTCCTGCTCTCCGGGAGCGGCGACGTGGTCGAGCCCGATGGGGGCGCGGCGGCGGTGGGCAGCGGGGGTCCCTATGCCCTGGCCGCCGCCCAGGCGCTCCTCGCCCACTCCACGCTCGGCGCCCGGGCCATCGCCGAGGCGGCGCTGGGGATCGCCGCCAGCATCTGCATCTACACCAACGACCAGCTGACCTTCGAGGAGCTATGAGCAGTCTCACCCCGCGGGAGATCGTCGGTGAGCTCGACCGCTACATCGTCGGGCAGACGGCGGCCAAGCGCGCGGTGGCCATCGCCCTGCGGAACCGCTGGCGGCGGCAGCAGATCTCCTCCGAGCTCCGGGAGGAGATCACCCCCAAGAACATCATCCTCATCGGCCCCACCGGCGTGGGCAAGACGGAGATCGCCCGCCGGCTGGCGAAGCTGGCCCAGGCGCCGTTCGTCAAGGTCGAGGCGAGCAAGTTCACCGAGGTCGGCTACGTCGGTCGCGACGTGGAGTCCATGGTCCGTGACCTGGTGGAGGCGTCCATCGCCCTGGTGCGCGAGGAGGAGGAGGCGCGGGTGCGGGGCCGGGCGCAGGAGCGGGCCGAGGATCGGCTGGCGGTGCTGCTCCAGGGCGGCGGGACCCGCCCCCCGGGGG
>DASPUU010000085.1:0-33198 GCA_035622755.1 Myxococcaceae bacterium | reverse complement strand
TGGCCGCCGCGCGGTGAAGCTTCAGGCCCGCGCGGCCACCGAGACCTCCGTCCGGCCGGCGAGCTGGCGCACGGTGAAGCGCGCGCCGGTCAGCTGCTCGAGCAGCTGGACCTGCGTCCGGGCATGCAGGCTCAAGGGAAGCGTCCGGAAGGCTCCAGCCCCGGCCATGGCCATGGGGATGAGCAGCTGGTCGGCCAGGTGGGCCCCCACCGGGACCCCCGCCTCCAGGTAGGCGGAGACCTCGCTCGCCACCTCCTCGGCAACCGCCTCGGCGCTGCGCCCCTTCTCCCCGAAGCCAGTTGCCACCTCGGTCACCTGCTCGCGCTGGATGGTGGCCAGGAGCACGTTGCCCGGGCCCTCGCTGGCCGGCCTCTGCTCGACGTGCAGGGTGTCCGACGTCCACCCCAGCCGGCGCTCGAGGACGGCGAGCTCGCGCCGGGCGATGTCCGCCGAGAGGCCGGCCACCACCGCCCGGGCGCCGACGCGGCGCACCGGCCCGCCGTCGAGGAGCTCGAGCGGAGCGACCCGCTCGGCCGGCCGAACACGGACCACCATCCGCCCGCCCCCGGCCGGGTAGAAGCCCCAGCGCTCGAGCCGCGCCTCGACGCGGGGCCCCATCCGGTTCACCAGTGGAAGGAAGCTCTCGGCCAGGAAGTCGAACGGGGGCGCGAGCGGGTTGTGGGTGCCCCCCTCCAGCACGAGCGTGGTCGGGCCCCGGGCGACGAGCAGCGCCGGGAGCACGGTCTGGAGCACCAGCGTCGCGCTCCCCGCCGTCCCGACCGACATCTCGTAGTCGCCCGGGGTGACTCCCCGTGGTCGAAAGACGAGCTGCTGCGAGCCGGGAGCCGCGCCCTCGACCTCGGCATCGCCGACGCGGGAGGCCAGCTGGACCGCGGCCAGGTGCTGGCGCATCAGCCCCGGGCGCGCCCGTCCGGCCCGGATGTGCACCAGCGTCACCGGCTCGCCGGTGAGCAGGGACAGGGCGAGCGTGGTGCGCAGCACCTGCCCGCCGCCCTCGCCCTGGCTTCCATCGACCGTTCGCATGGCCCTAGGGCGCGCGCTCCCCGTAGCTGACCTCGACCAGGACCAGCCCGTGTGCCGGGGCCGTCGGCCCGGCCCGCGTCCGGTCCGCCGAGGCGAGCACCTCCGCCACCCAGGGGACCGGCCGCTCCCCGCGCCCCACCTCCACCAGCGTCCCGACGATGTTGCGCACCATGTGCTTGAGGAAGGCGGTGCCCTCGAGCTCGAACTGGACGACGTCGCCGTCCCCGAGCACGGCCAGCTCGCGCAGCGTCCGGACCGGCGTCCGGGCCTCGCAGTTGGCGGCGCGGAAGGCGGAGAAGTCGTGCGTCCCGAGCAGCGGGCGGGCCGCCTCGTCCATCGCCCCCAGGTCGAGCGGGGCGAACACCTCCCAGTGCGTCCGGCGCCGGAGCGGCGAGCGCACCGGGCGGTTGGAGATCAGGTACCGGTAGCGCTTGCCGCTCGCCCGGCGCCGGGGGTCGAAGTCGGCCGGGACCTCCTCGGCCCCCACCACCGCCACGTCGGCGGGGAGGAGCCCGGAGAGGCCCCTCAGGTAGGCGCCCAGCGGCAGCGCCCGCGGCGCGTCGAAGGCCACCACCTGCCCGAGCGCGTGCACCCCGGAGTCGGTGCGCCCCGCGGCCGCCGTCTCCACCCCTGCTCCAAGGAGCCGGGCCAGCGCCTGCTCCACCACCTCCTGGACGGAGATCCCGTTCGGCTGCCGCTGCCAGCCCACGTAGGCCGTCCCCTCGTACTCCAGCGTGAGCTTGAGGCGAGGCATCAGCGGTACTTCAGCCAGTCGCGCAGCACCTCGCGCGCCAGCTCCTCGGCGGGAAGCCCGTGCCGCTCCGCCACCGCGTCCAGCGCCCGCCGTTCCGGCTCCTCGAGCATCACCGACAGGGGAGCGGACCGGGGCGCCCCGCCCTCGCTCCCCTCCGGCTGCCTCCATCGCCGCGCCAGCCGGGCCCGTTCCTCGTCCAGCTCCCCGGCGAAGAGCTGCTTCAGGAAGTTGGACAGATGGATGCTCGAGGGCCGGAAGGGAAACTCGCCCATGGCCTTCTCGAGATCCCGCTGCATGTCCCAGGCCGAGGCGTAGCGGCGCTCGCGGTCCTTCTCCAGGGCCCGCATCACCACCTCCTCCACCGCCGCCGGGATGCCGGGCTTGAAGTAGGAGGGGCCGTAGATCTTCCCGTCGGTGATCGACTTGAGCACCGCCACCTCCGAATCGCCGGTGAAGAGCCGGTAGCCGGTGAGCCACTCGTAGAGCACCACGCCGAGCGAGAAGATGTCGCTCCTCTGGTCGAGCGGCTGGCCGAGGCACTGCTCGGGGCTGAGGTAGGCCAGCTTCCCCTTGATCTCCCCGGTTTGGGTCTGCCCCACCTGGCCGCGCGCCTTGGCGATCCCGAAGTCGAGCACCTTCACCATCCCGTCGAAGGAGACGAAGATGTTCTCCGGGGTGACGTCGCGGTGCACGATGTGGAGCGGGTTTCCCCAGGCGTCGGTCTTCTGGTGGGCGTAGTAGAGGCCCTCGCAGACCGAGGCGGCGATGCGCAGCGCGTACACCTCCGGGAAGGGGATCCCCAGCGCCGCCGCCTTGGGGATGATGCGCGCCATGTCCCGCCCGAAGATGTACTCCATGGCGATGAAGTGGCTCTCCCCGATGCGCCCCAGCTCGTAGATCTGCACGATGTTCGGGTGGGTGAGCTGTGAGGCGAGGCGGGCCTCGTTGAGAAACATGGTGACGAAGCCCTCCGCCCGGCTGAGCGCCGGGAGGATGCGCTTGATGACCACCGTCTTCTCGAAGCCCTCCATCCCCTCCTGGCGGGCGAGGAAGATCTCCGCCATCCCTCCCACCGCCAGCCGGTCGAGCAGGGTGTACTTGCCGAAGCGGGTGGGCGAGGGCGCGTCCACGAGAGGGGGAGGCTAGCCCAAGCCGTCGAGCCGCAGCACCGCTCCTCGAAAGGCGGGGGGCGCGCCCGGCGCGGGCGGGAAGTCGAGCGGCGAGGCCTGGAGCCGCGACTCGACGGTGGCCCGGCGCCCGGCCTGGGTGAGCCCGCGCTCGACCAGCCGGAGGAAGCGCGCGGCTGGCAGGCTCTCCTGGTTGCAGCAGGCGACGAGCCGGCCGGAGGGCTCGAGGAGCGCCGCCGCCCGCGCCACCAGCCGGGGCGTGTCGCGCGACACCGAGAAGGCTCCGGACGGGCCCCGCGCGAACGCCGGAGGGTCGAGCACCACGGTGGAGAAGCTCCGGCCGGCGCGGCCGAGCCGGGCCAGCCACCGGAAGACGTCTCCGGCCAGGGATTCCCCGGGGGGCTGGCCGTTGAGCGCGGCGTTCTCCTCGGCCCAGGCCAGCGCGCGCCTGCTCAGGTCGACGTTGACCGCCGCCGCCGCACCTCCGGCGCGCGCGGCGACGGCGAAGCCGCCGGTGTAGGCGAAGCAGTTGAGCAGCTTCGTGGCGCGGGCATGGGCGCGCACCCACCTCCGGCTCTCGCGCATGTCGAGGTAGAGGCCCACCGCCAGCCCCTCGCCGGGGCGGATGCGAAAGCGGAGACCCGCCTCGAGGACGTCGACCTGGTCGACGGCCGGGCCCCAGGCCGGAGCTTCCGGGGCTCGGAGCCGGAGCGTCTCCGGGTCGAGCCGGCTGGCCGCGCGGGGGCGGTGCTTCAGGTAGATGCTCCGCGGCGTGCAGAGGAGCGCCAGCGCCTCCACCCAGGGGCGCGGATCGAGGGGGCGGTAGAACGAGAGGACAAGGACGTCGCCGAAGCGGTCCACGGTGGCGCCGTCGAGGTCGTCCCCCGGGCCGTTGACCAGCCTGAAGGCGGTGGTCCGCCCGTCCCCACCGAGGGGAGCCCTCCGGTCCAGCGCCCGGCGGAGGCGGGCCCGGAGCGGCCCGTCAGCCGCGCGCACGCCGGACCGCCGCCGCCTCGCGCTCGAGCTCGAGCCCGTCGACGCCGAGCAGCTGCCCCTCCCGCACCGCCACCCGGCCCTCGACCACCGTCCAGGCCACCGGCGCGCGGGATGCTTCGGCGGCCAGGTCCACCGTCCAGGCGTCGGCGCCGGGCACGAGATCCAGGAGGACCAGGTCGGCGAGCGCACCCGCCTCCACCCGCCGCGCCGGCGCACCGTAGATGGAGGCCACCAGCTCCCCGGCCCCGTCGAGCAGGAGCGAGGCGACCAGCTCCTCCGGCCAGAGGCGGCCGAGCCGGGTGGCCCGCCGGGCCATGGCCCGGGCGGCGTCCCACTGCTGGGGAAGACCTCCCAGCCCGGAGGTGCCCAGGGCGACCCGGTGCTCGGGGATCCAGAGCGCCTCGAATCCGTGGCCCTCCCGGAGGAGGTCCCGGAGCGGGCTCCAGGCCACCAGCACGCGCCGCTCGGCAAGCGCCCGCGCCTCGTGGGCATCGATGCAGCGCGCATGGGCGGCGACGGTGGAGGGCCCGAGGAGCCCGTGGCGCTCGAGCCGTTCCACCGTCCGGAGCCCGGAGCGTTGATGGGTGAGGACGAGGTCCTCGTCGGTCTCGGCCAGCCCGAGATGGAGCGGGGCGCCCAGGGCGCCGAGGGCGATGGCCAGCCGCTCCAGCATCGACTCGGGAGCATCGGCCACGCGCGAGAGGCCCACCGCCCCGCGCACCAGGGCGTGGCTGGCCCAGGCCTGGATGAACTCCAGATTCTCCTCCAGGGCCGGCTCCCAGCGCTCCCCGCCGGTGGCGTGCGCGGCGACGAGCCGGACGCCGAGCCGCTCGGCGGTGAGCGCCTCCGCCGCCAGCGCTTCGCCGGGGCGCTCGGCGCCGGCGAGGTGCTCGACGGCGCAGGTCACCCCGGTGCGCAGGGCCCGGCCGAGCGCCCCTGCCGCCAGCGACTCCACCTCGGCGGTGGACCAGGGCCGGCCCGCCGCCGCGCCGGTGAGCCGGGCGTGGGCATCGACCCGGCCCGGGGTGAGGAGCCGGCCCCGGGCATCCACCGTCCAGTCGCCGGGGAGCGAGGGGATGGCCTCGTCCGCCTCGACCCGGCTGACCCGTGCCCCCTCCACCACCACCGCCCGTCCCGTGACCAGGCGCTCACCCTCCAGCACCGCGCAGTCCTTGAAGAGGAGGCGTCCGTCCATGAGGGGAGCCGGGGCGTGCCCAGCTGGCCCGGAGAAGCGTAACCTTCCCCCGCCGGCGCTGACCATGGACACCGAGCACCCGCCGCCACGCGCGCTCTTCTCCCGCCTCTCGTCGATGCTCAGCCACGAGCTGAGGAACCCGCTCTCCAGCGTCAAGCTCTCGGTGCAGACCCTGGCCAGGAACGCCGACCTCTCCGAGCGCGACCGCCGCCGGCTGGCCATCGCCGAGCGGGAGATCCGCACCCTGGAGCGGATGCTGACCATGTTCGCCGAGTACGGGCGCGAGCGCTCCGCGGCGGTGGAGACGGTCAGCCTGCGCGAGCTCCTCGTCCAGGCGGCGGAGAGCATCGCCCCGGAGCTCCTCGAGCGGCGCCAGAGCGTGCAGGTCACCGGCCACCCCGGCCCGCACACCGTTCGCGCCGACGCCCACCGCACTCGGCCGGTGCTGGCCCAGCTCTTCCTCAACGCCGCGTCCGCGCTTCCCGCCGGGGCGCCGGTGGAGGTGGCGCTGTCCCCGGTCCCCGGGGGCGGAACGCAGCTCGCGGTGCGCGACCTGGGCGCGACCCTCTCTGCCGAGGAGCAGGCGTGCGTGTTCGAGCCCTTCGCTTCACGCCTGGCGCGGGGCGGGGGCCTGTCGCTGGCCGCCCTTCGCCAGGTGATGCTCGACCAGGAGGGGCGCGCGGAGGTGCATCCCGACGCAAACCCTGGCACCCTGTTCGCCCTCACCTTCGCTCCCGGCTGACCCCCCGGACGGCCCACCGTGCGCACCCCGCGTCCCATGGACACGCTGCTCATCGTCGATGACGACGTGTCCCTGCTCGAGTCGCTCGCCCTGCACTTCGAGGAGGTCGAACGGGATGGCCAGCCGCGTTACCACGTGCTGACGGCCACCTCCGCCGAGGAGGGGCTGCGCGTGGCCAGCGACGCCTCTCCCTCCCTGGTCATCCTGGACATGATGCTGCCCGACCGGAGCGGCCTGGACATCATCGAGGAGATGCGAGCGCGGTGCGGGGACGCGCCCATCGTCCTGGTCACCGCCTACCACGGCATGGAGTCGACCATCCGGGCGATGAAGCTCGGCGCCTTCGACTACGTGCACAAGCCCTTCCCCGACCCCTCCGTCCTCGACCGTGTGGTGGAGCGCGCGCTGCACGTCCGCCAGCTCTCGCGGCGGGCGCTGGCCGCGGCCGGGGCGGATGCCGAGCCCGCGCGGCTGGGGGACATCGTGGGACGGACGCCGGCCATGCAGGCGCTGGTCAAGGAGCTGGGGCGCGTCGCCGCCGCCACCCGCGCCTCGGTGCTCATCACCGGCGAGTCGGGCACCGGCAAGGAGCTCATCGCCCGCGTCATCCACAACTACTCCTACGACGACCCGCGGCCGTTCATCGCCATCAACTGCTCGGCCATCGTCGAGACCCTGCTCGAGTCGGAGCTCTTCGGGCACGAGCGCGGCGCCTTCACCGGCGCGGTGCAGCTCAAGCCCGGCAAGTTCGAGCTGGCCGAGGAGGGGACCATCTTCCTCGACGAGATCGGCGACCTGCCCTCGCTGCTCCAGTCGAAGCTCCTGCGGGTGCTCCAGGAGCGCGAGTTCGAGCGGGTGGGCGGGGTGAAGCGCATCCCGCTCCTGGCCCGCGTCATCGCCGCCACGCACCGCGACCTCGGCGCCGAGGTGGAGGCCGGCCGGTTCCGCGAGGACCTCTACCAGCGCCTGCGCGTCGTGACCCTGCACGTGCCTCCGCTGAGAGAGAGGCGCGACGACATCCCCGCCCTGGTCCAGGCCCTGCTCGAGCGCATCAACGAGAAGGTGCACCAGCGCGTCACGCGCGTGCCCCCGGAGGTGCTCGAGCATCTGCGGGCGCTCCCCTGGCGAGGCAACGTGCGGGAGCTGGAGAACGTGCTCACCCGCGCGGTGGTGCTCGCGCCGGGGGACGTGCTCCTCGCCGAGCACCTGCCGCCGCTCGAGGCCTCTCACCCTCCCGAGCCGGCGCTGGCCTGGCCGGAGACCGGACCCGTCCCCACCCTGGCCACCGCGGAGCGCCAGCTCATCGCCCGTGCCCTCACCCTGACCGGAGGCCACAAGGGCAAGGCCTGCCAGATGCTCGGTATCAGTCGACCCACCCTGGAGCGGAAACTCGCCAAGTACCAGCTCGTCAAAGCGTTCCCTCGAGGCCTGAAGAGCGTTTCCTGAGCGACGCTGTCGCAGCAACGACATTCTCCAACGTCGATTGAACGATTCGTTCAATTTGAATGAATCGTTCAACAAACCATCCGCAGATGAGTTCTCAACCTGTCGAAATGCCTGGGTGGCTCTTGTGGCACACGGCTTGGAGCCCGCTACAGGCATGCTCACTCCTCTGGGTTCGAGTGCCGTCTCTTCCCCCAACGCTTCCGGAATGCTCGTGACGACGCGGAGGCCAGAGCCCACCCGTTCGCCCACCTCGCCCTCGGAGGCGAGCCGGCGCACCTACTCGAACCAGGCGGTCTTTTACCGTCCGGGCGAGCCGCTCCAGTCGGCCTTCCGCATCCTGTCCGGCCGGGTTCGCCTGGTCCGGGTCGGCCGCACCGGGCGTCCGGCGGTGTTCGCCATCCTTCGCGCCGGTGACCTGTTCGGCGACGCCCTCCGGCCGGAAGGCGTGACCGCCGACGAGCTCGCCCTGGCCTCGGGGGAGGTCACCGTCCAGGTTCTCGAGGGCCGGACGCTCTCCGCCCAGCTCGAGGCGGACCCCGCCCTGGCGGTGGAGATCATCCGCGCCTATGCCGACCAGAACCGGGCGCTGCGCACCCGCGTGCTCGGGCTCACCTTCCAGGAGGTCCCCGCGCGCCTGGCGGAGACGCTCCTCGCCGTGGCCGAGGCACACGGGGAGCGCTGCGCGCACGACGGCGAGACGGACCTTCGCGGCATCACCCAGCAGGACCTGGCCGACCTGGTCGGCGCCTCGCGCTCCTTCGTCTCCACGCTGGTCAACGAGCTCAAGCGGGAGGGTGTCCTGGGCAACGTCGGCCGCGTGCTGTGCATCCGGGACCAGAAGGCGCTGCGCCGCCTGGCCTCGTCGCACCCCTGAGCCAAGGGCCGCCGCTCGGGTCGGCCGGCGCCGCCCTCCACTTGCTCCCTGGACCGTGGCAGGGTCTCGGGGCACCGTGGCGTCTGCCCCTCCCGCGTCCGCGCCCGCCGGCCCCGCCGCCGCCGAGCACGCCGCTTCCGCAACAGCCCGCGAAGCGCACGCCCGGGCGCTCGACCGCCGCATGGCCACCGTGGCCAACGGACGTGCCCTCACTTTCCTCGGCGCCGCGCTCCTCACCGGACTCACGCTCTTCGACCGCCTGCCGCCCTCGGCCTGGGCCGCTGCGGCGGGATGCGGGCTGGCCTACCTGGTCCTCGCCGTGCACCACGCCGGACTGCTCCGGCGCGAGGCGCGGGCCCGCGAGGAGGCGGCCTGGCACCGGCGCGCGCTCTCCCGGCTCGACGGGTCCTGGCTCTCGCTCCCCTCCCGGGGGGAACGGTTCGTCGACGCCGGCCACCTCTACGGCTCCGACCTCGACCTCTTCGGTCCGGGCTCGCTCTTCCAGTGGCTGGACGAGACGTCCACCGGCGCGGGTGAGGAACGACTCGCCGGCTGGCTCCGGGCGCCGTCGGCGGCGAACGAGGTCGGGGCGCGGCAGGAGGCGGCCCGCGAGCTGGCCGGGCTTCCCGAGCTGCGCCGCGACCTGGCGGTCAGCGGGCGGCTCGGCGCAAGGACCCGCCAGAGCCCCCGCGCCTTCCTCGTCTGGGCCGAGGCGCCGGCTCGACTCACCCGGCTCGGCTGGGTGCGCCCGGTCGCCTGGGCGCTGCCGGCGCTGACGCTGGCCACCGCCATTCTCTCCTGGGCGGGGCTGCTTCTTCCGGCCGTTCCCTGGGGGCTCTTGCTCTTGCAGCTCGGGGTGGTGGCCATCACCCGGCGTGCCTTCGGCGAGGCGTGGCTCGCCCTCGACCAGGCCGAGGCCTCCGGCGCCACCCTGGGCAGGTCCTTCGCCCGGCTGGAGAAGGCCGCCTTCCGCACCCCGCTCCTCGTCCGGCTCGGTGCAGGGCTCTGCCCGCACGGCCCCCGGGTCAGCCGGCGGATGCGCCGCTTCGGGCGGCTCCTCGGGCTGGCCGAGGCACGCCGGAGCCAGTTTCACCCGGTGGTCAATCTGCTGACCCTCTGGGACGCCCACGTCTTCCTCCGGCTCGAGGACTGGCGACGGGAGAACGGCGCCCTGGTGCGCGGCTGGTTCGACGCCCTGGCCGAGGTGGAAGCCCTGAGCTGCTTCGGCAACCTCGCCCACGACCACCCCGACTTCGCCTGGGCGACGGTGGACGACGGGGCCGCGCACCTGGTCGCCGAGGGGCTCTTCCACCCGCTCCTCGCCTCGGCCGTCCCGAACGACGTGGCACTTCCCCGCCCCGGCTTCCTGCTTCTCGTCACCGGGTCGAACATGTCCGGCAAGTCGACGCTCCTCCGGGCGCTGGGGGTGAACACCGTGCTGGCCCTGGCCGGAGCGCCCGTGGCTGCCCGCCTTCTCTCGGTGGGCCCGCTGCGCATCGCCACCAGCATGCGAGTGCAGGACTCCCTCTCCGCCGGGGTGTCCTTCTTCCACGCCGAGGTTCTCCGCCTGAAGGCGGTCCTCGAGGCCGCCCGGGGCGCTCCGCGCCGGACCCTGGTGCTCCTGGACGAGATCCTGCTCGGGACCAACTCCGGCGAGCGACGGGTGGCGTCGCGGGAGGTGCTCCGGCTCCTGCTCGAGGCCGGTGCGCTGGCCGCGGTCACCACCCACGACCTGGGGCTGGCGCGGCTGGAGGTGGAGCCTCCGGGCACGCTCCGCGCGGTGCACTTCCAGGACCACGTCGAGGACGGGCGGATGGTCTTCGACTACCTGCTGCGCGAAGGGGTGGTGCGCACCACCAATGCGCTCCGGCTCATGGAGCAGGCGGGCATCCCGGTCCATGTCCACGGCGGCGGAGAGGCCGGCTGATGGCGCGCATCGATCCGCACTCCTGGGCCGACGACGCCCAGCCCCGGCAGGTGCACCTGAGCTGGACCGCCGGTGTGGACTTCGGCGCCCGAGCGCTCGAGGGGACGGCGGAGCTCCACTTCTCGCGCGGAGGCGCCGAGGTGGACCTCGACACCCGCGGGCTCCAGATCCACTCGGTGGCCACGCCGGCCGGCAAGCCGCTCCGCCACGCACTCGGCCCCGAGGACCCCATCCTCGGCACCCGGCTGCGCGTCGGCCTGGACGCCGGGGAGCCGCGCTGCACCGTGCGCTACCGGACCGGCCCGGGAGCCACGGCGGTGCAGTGGCTCGAGCCGGAGCAGACGGCCGGCAAGCGGCTCCCCTTCCTCTACACCCAGTGCCAGGCCATCCATGCGCGCTCGGTGGTGCCCATCCAGGACACGCCGCGCCTGCGCCTCACCTACCGGGCGTCGCTCACCGCGCCCCGGGAGCTGCGCGCGCTGATGGCCGCCGCCGCCACCGGACGGACCGAGTCCGGCGCCGAGGCCACCGAGTCCTGGGCCATGTCCCACCCCATCCCGCCCTACCTCCTCGCCTTCGCCGTCGGGGCACTCGAGTCGCGCGAGCTCGGCCCGCGGACGCGGGTGTGGGCGGAGCCCTCGCTGGTGGAGGCCGCCGCCTGGGAGTTCGCCGAGGTGGACCGGATGCTGACGCAGGCCGAGGCGCTGCTCGGCCCGTATGTCTGGGGGCGCTTCGACGTGCTCGTGCTCCCCCCGTCGTTCCCCTACGGGGGGATGGAGAACCCCACCCTGACCTTCCTCACCCCCACCGTCCTCGCCGGCGACCGGAGCCTGGTCAACGTGCTGGCGCACGAGCTGTCGCACAGCTGGACCGGCAACCTCGTCTCCAACGCCACCGCCGAAGACTTCTGGCTCAACGAGGGATTCACCGTGTTCATCGAGCGGCGCATCCTCACCGTGCTCGAGGGGCGGGAGTCGGTGGCGCTCCATGCCGCCGCCGGCCGCCAGTCCCTGGACGACGCGGTGGCCGGCTTCCGCGACCGGCCGGCGTTGACCCGGCTCCGGACCCGGCTCCAGGGCGTCGACCCGGACGACGCCTACAGCCAGGTCCCCTACGAGAAGGGCTACCTGTTCCTCCGGGCGCTCGAGGAGGCCGCCGGCCCGCCTGCCTTCGACGCCTTCCTGCGCAAGTACCTGCGGACCTTCGCCTTCCAGAGCCTGACCACCGAGGAGTTCATCGCCTTCCTCGCCGGCGAGCTGCCCGAGGCGAGCCGCACCGTCGACGTCCAGGCCTGGGTCGACGGCGAGGGCATCCCTCCCGGCGCTCCACGCCCGGCCAGCGCGCGGCTGGCGCGGCTACAGGCGCTCGGCACGGGCATCCCTCCGGCCGAGGAGGCCCGGACCTGGCGGCCGCTCGACTGGCAGGTCTATCTCGGCCAGCTCCCCCGGCCCACTCCGCGCTCGACGGTAGAGGCGCTCGACCGGGGCTTCGGGCTCACCCGGGCCAGGAACCCGGACGTGCTGGTGGCCTTCCTCGTCCCCGCGCTCTCGGCCGGCTACGCGCCCGCCGTGGAGCGGGCCCAGGCCTTCCTCGGCGAGGTGGGCCGGATGAAGTACCTGAAGCCCCTCTATGCCGCGCTCGCCGCCCGGGCCGAGACCCGCGAGCTGGCCGAGGCCTGTTTCCAGCGGCTCCGCGCCGGCTACCACGTCATCGCCGCGGCCGGGGTGGAGGGCCTGCTCCGGCGCGCCGGCGCGTGAGCTCGTCCGGGCCGGCCTCGAGCCGCGCTCGGGCGAGCCCGAGGTACTCGGCGCTCAGGTCGAGCCCGACGAAGCGGCGCCCCAGCGCCACGGCTGCCACGCCGGTCGTCCCCGAACCACAGAAGGGATCGAGCACCAGCGCACCCTTCCCGCTCGTGGCGCGCACGATGCGCTCGAGGAGCGCCAGCGGCTTCTGGGTGGGATGCCGGCCGAGCGCCTTCTCCCCCCGGCGGGGACCGGTGAGGGTCCACACCCGGCCCTGGCCGTCGTCGCAGAGCTCCTCGTCTCCGGGACGGGGCAGCGCCCAGACGTCGCGCATCTGCACCCCGCCCGCCTCCTGCCGCATCTCGGCGTAGTGGAAGGTGTGCTGGAGCCGAGGGCCGCTCCGTGGGGCGGCCCAGAGCAGCAGCTCCGAGGAGTGGGTGAAGTACCGGCAGGAGAGGTTGGGGCTCGCGTTGGGCTTGTACCAGGTGATGGTGTTCAGGAGCTTGAAGCCCAGCGACTGGAGGGCGAACCCGACCGAGAAGATGACGTGCTGGGTCCCGGAGACCCAGAGCGTCCCCTCCGGCCTGAGCACCCGCTGGCAGGCGGCGAGCCAGGCCACGTGGAAGCGGTGATCCTCGCCCACGCCCCGCGAGGCGTCCCAGGCTCCCTTGCGCACCGGCGCCCGCCGGCCGGAGTGACAGGTGAAGCCGCCGTTGGAGAGGAAGTAGGGCGGGTCGGCGAAGACGAGGTCCACCGAGGCCGCCGGCATCCGGCCGAGGAGCTCGCGGCAGTCACCGAGCGCGAGCGTCCAGCCCGTGCCCGAGGCGAAGCACGAGCTGTCGAGCGGGTCGGCACCGGAGCGGCCCTCCGGGCCGGACGGGCGTCGAAGCGGGATGGGCATGGGCGCATGCCACCCTACGGTCGCGCGGCCCGCTGCCTAAATTCTCGGTCGGTTTGCTACAGCCCTGAAGGCGCGCCTCTCAGGCCTTGGCCTTGGGAGACCCGCGCTTCTTCGTCTCCGCCGCCGGCTTGGACTCGTACTTCTTGCGGAAGCGCTCCACCCGGCCCTCGGTGTCCACGAGCTTGTACTTGCCGGTGAAGAAGGGGTGGCAGTTGGAGCAGATCTCGACGTGGAAGGAGCCGCGCGTGCTGCGCGTCTCGATGACGTTGCCGCAGGCGCAGACGATGCGGGACGGCGGGTAGATGGGGTGGAGGTCCGGCTTCATCTCTTGTCCTGTCAGCCCCGGTGAGGGGAGCGCGCTCATAACAAGCCGGCGCGAGCGCCGGCAAGCCTGGGGTCACCCCTCGCTCGCCCCGCGGCAACCCCGGCGGGTGCATCCGAGGGATGTCTTGACTCGACTCCCTGAAATGATATTGCGTCGCAAACTCATTTGCAAACCTGGAGGGCCGCCGCTCCATGCGCCTCGACAGCCTCGCCGTCCTCGCGGTCCTGGCGGCCGCTCCGGCCCTGGCCACCGAGCGGGAGCTGACCTTCACCTATGACTCGAGCGTGCTCCCTCCCGGCTCGCGCGAGCTCGAGCTGTGGAGCACGGCGCGCTTCGGGCGGCCGGACGGCTACACCGCGTTCGACAACCGCGCCGAGTTCGAGCTCGGGGTGGTGAGCCAGCTGCAGACCGCCATCTACCTCAACTTCTCCACCTCCCACGAGGGGCCGAGCGGCTCGAACGTCCAGACCTGGAGCGTCTCCAACGAGTGGAAGTGGAAGCTGCTCGATCCGGTGGCCGATCCCTTCGGCTTCGCCCTCTACGGCGAGTTCCTCCTCGGGGTGAACGAGCAGGAGCTGGAGGGCAAGCTCATCTTCGACAAGCGCATCGGACGGCTGCTCCTGGCGCTGAACCTCATCGGCGAGCTGGGGTGGGAGTCGGCCTTCAACGGGACGGTGCACGAGCAGGTGCTGGAGGCCACCGGCGGCGCGTCCTATCGCCTCGGGGCCGGCTTCTCGCTCGGCGTCGAGATGCGTCTCAACTGCCTCTGGGAGACGGGCGAGGGATTCGTCGGAGGGGCGTTCTACGTCGGTCCGGTGGTGGGGTTCGAGTCCGGCGGCTTCTGGGCCACCGTCTCCTTCCTTCCCCAGGCGGTCGGATTCGGCCCGAGCACGGTGGGGGGCCTGGCGCTCGAGGACCAGGAGCGCTTCAACATCCGCCTCCTGGTGGGGTTCAACCTGTGAGAGCCGGCCCGGCCCTGCTCCTCGCCGCGGCGCTGGGCGCCGGCTGCATCCAGGCTCCGGCCGGCGGCGCGCCCGAGGGCTTCAAGCCCGCCGAGCAGGCCCTGGGCGAGCGGATCTTCCGGGACCCGCGCTTCTCGCAGTGGTTCGCCACCCATCTGACCTCGGTCAACGCGCCTCCGGGCGCCGGGGACCCCACCGTGGAGACGTCCGTCGACGCCCTGGGCCCCGCCCTCCCCGGCTCGCTCGCCGGCTCGGCGATGGCCTGCTCGCTCTGTCACCTGGTGGAGCAGGACGCCCTGGAGGACGGAACCCGGATGCGGGCCTATTCCGACTTCGCACGCAAGAGCCCCATCCCGGACCGCGGCGATGGCCGGCACCAGACGCCCCGGAACAGCCCGCCGATGGTCGATGCCCTGGTCGAACGGCCGGGCCCGGTGTTCCTCCACCTGGACGGGGAATTCACCACGCCGGAGTCGCTCATCGAGGCGACCTTCCTCGGCCGGAACCTGGGCTGGCTTCCCACCGAGCGCGGCGCGGCGCTGGCCCACCTGGCGCGCATCATCCGGGAGGACGATGGGAAGCCTTACCAGGGCCCCGACCCGAGCGGGATGAGCTATGCCGTGGCCTTCCTCGCCGAGGACACGCGCATCCTGGCGCGGCTCAGGCTCCCGTCCGCCTACCGGCTCGACGTGCACCAGGCCAGCGACGACGACGTGCTGTCCGCGGTGGCCCGGGTGGTGGCCGCCTACATGCGCGGGCTGACCTACCACCGCGCCGCCGGCGCCTACGACGGTTCGCCCTACGACGCCTTCCTGGCCCTCAACGACCTTCCCCGGAGCCCCCGGGAAGGTGAGACCCCTCTCGCCTATGCCCGGAGGCTTCGCACCGCGCTCGCCGGGCTCACCTCCCCGCGCTGGGTGACGCCGGACCAGGGGACCTTCATCCACCACGCCCAGCCCTTCGCCTTCGGCCCGGACGAGCTCGCCGGCCTGCGCGTCTTCCTCGCCGAGCCCGGCGCCGGCGGCCCGGCCGACGCCGGCACCGGCGCCTGCCTCGGCTGCCACCCGCCCCCCGAGTTCACCGACCACCTCTTTCATTCCACCGGCGTGAGCCAGGAGGAGTACGACGCGGTGCACGGCCCGGGGGCCTTCCTCGGCCTCGGCGTGCCCGACCTGGCGACGCGCAACGCCGACCCCGCGGCCTACCTCCCGCCCTCGGCCGCCCACCCGGGTGCGCCCGGCCGCTTCCGGTCGGCGGCGCAGTCGGACGACCCGGGCCTGGCCGACCTCGGACTGTGGAACGTGTTCGCCAACCCGGACATGCCCACCGTCCAGGCGGCGCTCGACTCCGTCCTCTGCCCGGCGGCCACTGCCTGCAGCCCGGACGCGGTCCTTCCCCAGACCCTGGGCCTCTTCAAGACACCCGGGCTCCGCGACCTGGACGACAGCGCGCCCTTCCTCCACAACGGGGCGGCGGACTCGCTCACCGACGTGCTCGTCCACTACCGCAACGTGGCCGGGCTCCAGCGCGCCGACCTGCTCCGCAACGGGGACCCGCGGCTCGGGGCCATCCAGCTCACCGACGAGGACGTGGCCTCGGTGGTGGCCTTCCTCGGGTCGCTGGCCGAGGACTACCAGTAGGGGAGAGGCTCCGGTGGGCGGTCACTTCTTCGGCGCGGGCTTGGCCGGGGTCTTCTTCAGCTCGGCCAGCCGCGCCTTCGCCTTCTTGGCCGCATCGGTCCCCGGGTAACGCTTGATGACCTGGTCCAGCGCCGCCTGGGCCGCGTCCAGGTTCTTCAGCCTCTGGAAGCAGTCGGCGGAGTGGAGCAGCGCGGTGGGCATCGACTTGCTGTTCGGGAAGCCCTTCACCAGCTGGCCGTACTCGGGCAGCGCCTCGGCGCACTTGTCCTCGACGAAGTAGGACTCCCCGAGCTGGAAGTGGGCTTCCCCGGACAGCTCGTCCTTGGGGAACTTCTTGATGAAGTCCAGGTAGAGCTGGCGGGCCACCGGGAGCTCGCCGGCCTTCTGCTTGCTCTGGGCGAGGGCGAAGAACTCCTTCCGGTCGGCCGGCCGCGGAATGTCAGCGCCCGCCGCCGCCGGCCCTCCCTTCGGCGCGGCGCCGCCTCCTCCCTGGGCCTGGAGGGCATCGAGCTGGTGGACGTAGGCCTCCACCTGACCCCGCAGCGAGGCCACGTCCTCGGTCACCTTCTGCAGCTGGACGCCGATGTCGGCGTCGCTCCGGCGCGACGCCTGGTCGAGCGACTCGAGGGCGCGCGTCACCTCGGCCACCTTCTGGTCGACGCGCGGCAGCGACTCGGCCAGCTTGTCGCTCTGGACCTTGAGGTCGGCGCGGAGCGCCTCGTTCTCCTGGGTGAGCTTGTCCACCCGGAGCTCGAGGGCCTTGCCTTTCTCCGGGCTGTAGCAGCCCGCGGCGAGCCCGAGCCCGAGCAGTGACATCCAGGCGGCGCGGCGCATGCTCACTGGTAGACGAAGTCCACCCGGCGATTGGCTGCCCAGGCCGCCTCGTTGTCCCCCTGCACCGCCGGCCGGAGCTTCCCGTAACCCACCGTCTCGAGGATGGAGGAGGCGACGCCGAGATCCACCAGGTACTTCTTCACGCTCGCCGCCCGCCGGATGGAGAGCTGGAGGTTGTACTCCTCGGTGCCCCGGTCGTCGGTGTTGCCCTCGAGCACGACCTTCTTCAGGCCGGCCCTGCGGATGCACGGGGCAAGCGCGTCGAGCTGCTGCCGCGCCTCGGCGTCGAGGCTGCTCAGGTCGAAGCCGAAGTGGATGGGCGACCAGTTGCAGGCCTTGGCCCCGCCGGCCGGCGCCTGGGCGCAGGTCCCGGACTGGCACACCTCCCCGGCGCGGCAGTCCTCGTTGGCGGTGCAGGTGTTCGGCGCACAGACCTGGTTGTTGCAGCGGGCGTTGGGTCCGCAGTCGGCGTCCTGGGCGCAGCCCTTGGTCACGCACTTGCCGGCCTCGCACTTGCGGCCCAGGCCGCAGGCGGCGTCGTCGGTGCACTCCGGCTTGGGAACGCAGGCGTTGTTCCGGCAGACGAAGCCCGTCTTGCAGTTGGCGTCGGTGGCGCACTCCCTGCACTGGCCGAGGACGCAGAACTCGTTGTGCTCCTTGCAGTTCTCGTCCGAGTCGCACTTGGGGTAGGCCGGCGAGCATCCTGCGGCGAGCAGGAGAAAGGCGGCTCCCACACCCAGCCAAAGCGTTCCCCGGTGCATGATCTCTCCGTCTCGGCGGAAATGCCCCCGGGCCTGTACCGCCGGCCGCGCCCCTGGGTCAAAGGTTTTCCTCGGCACTGGCGCGGTCGCCGGGACACGAGCGAGTGTGGTCAACGGTAGACGGGGCGCACCGGCCCCAGCGAGTGGGTGACCGACATGCCGGCCAGCATCCTCATCGTCGACGACGAGAAGAACATCCTCCTCTCGCTCAGCCAGTCGCTCGGGCTGGCCGGGTACCGCACCGAGCTGGCGCAGAGCGGTCAGCTGGCGCTCGAGGTGGCCGCCGCCCGGCCGGTGGACGCGGTGCTCATGGACGTGCGCCTCCCGGACCTGGACGGGCTCACCGTCCTGGAGCGGCTCCTCGCCCTCCGCCCCGGCCTTCCGGCGATCATGATGTCCGGCCACGCCACCATCGACACGGCGGTGCGGGCCACCCAGCTCGGCGCCCGCGATTTCCTCGAGAAGCCCATCGCCCGGGACCGGCTCCTGGTGGCGGTGCGCAACGCGCTCGCGCACCAGGCGGTCGTCTCGCAGCTCGAGGAGCTGAAGGCCGAGGTCGGGCAGTTCGAGATGGTCGGGCGCGGGCCGGCCATGAGCCGGCTCTATGCGCTCATCGCCCGGGCGGCGCCGAGCGAGGGACGGGTCCTCATCACCGGGGAGAACGGGACGGGCAAGGAGCTGGTGGCCCGGGCCCTCCACCGCCACAGCCGCCGCGCGGCGGGCCCCTTCGTCCGGGTCAACTGCGCCGCCGTCCCGCTGGAGCTCATCGAGAGCGAGCTCTTCGGTCACGAGCGGGGCGCCTTCACCGGCGCCACCGCCGTCCGTCGGGGAAAGTTCGAGCTCGCCGACGGCGGCACCCTCTTCCTGGACGAGGTGGGGGACATGCCTCCGGCGATGCAGGCCAAGCTCCTGCGCGTCCTCCAGGAGAGCGAGTTCGAGCGGGTGGGCGGCTCGGAGACGCTGCGGGTGGACGTGCGCGTGCTGGCCGCCACCAACAGGGACCTCGAGGCCGAGGTCGCCGCCGGACGCTTCCGCGAGGACCTCTACTACCGGCTGGCGGTGGTGCAGCTCGACACCCCCCCGCTGCGCGAGCGACGGGAGGACCTGCCCGAGCTGGTCGCCACCTTCCTCGGCGAGGCCTGCCGCCGGAACGGCCGCCGCCCGCTCCGTCTCGGCCCCGAGGCCATGGCCGTGCTCTGTGCCCACGACTACCCGGGCAACGTCCGGGAGCTGAGGAACCTGGTGGAGCGGCTGGCCATCCTCTGCGAGGGGCCCGAGGTGTCGGGCACCGAGGCGCGGGAGCTGCTCCCCGGGCCGCGGCGACGCTCCGGCGCCGAGCCGGCGTCACCCGCCGCGCCGGCGCCGGAGCCCGCTCCCCCGCCGGCCCCGGCCATGGCAGCGGTCGGGAGCAAGCCCTTCCGCGACCTGGTGGATGACGCCGAGCGGGAGATCATCCTCCGCACCCTGGCCTTCACCCGCGACAACGTGACCGAGGCCGCCCGGCTCCTGGACCTGGAGCGCGGCCATTTCTACAAGAAGATGAAGGCGCTCGGGCTCCGGCGCGGCGGGCCTCCGGAGGGAGAGCCCGCCTCCGGATGAGCGACGGCGGAAGCGAAGGGGGGAAAGGACCCCGCCTGGCCCTACCCGATGAGCAGGACGGCCAGGGTGCAGGCCGCCTCGACGTTGCTCCAGGTAGCCATCACCGCCGGGAGCATGAGCCAGGCGGCCCCGCCGGGCACCGTCGAGCCCTCGTACCGGGTGCCGTTCCAGCCCAGGGAGTAGACGACGACGCCGATGCGTCCGGTGATCTCCTTGGGGGTGATGATGAAGTCGGTGTTCCCCGCCCCCATCGCTCCGGTCACGTGGGCGCTTCCGTCCGGATTGGTGGTCACGATGCAGCTGAAGGGCATCGACTTGACGCTCCCGTCGCCGCGGTCCCCCTTGATGTTCACGTCCACGGTGGAGGCTCCACCGACCTGCCCGCGGATGTAGGTCTTTCCCACGGAGAGGTTGAACGACGGGCCGTAGAGATCGTGCCCGGTGATCTCGACCGAGATCTGCCCGCCCGCTCCGCCGACCGCCTGGAAGGTGTTGCCGGTGGACATCGACGCCGAGGCGAGCTTCCAGTCCGGAGGCGGCCCGGCCGGCACGGGGGGTGAGCTCGTCGTCGCGCAGGCGAGCATGCACAAGCACGAGAGCGGCGCTGTGACGCGAGAAAGACGCATGGGTGGCTCCTGGTCGTCCCCTCTCCGAGGGGGGGGCGCAGCATCCGCCACCCGAGCGGACAGTGTCACCTAGAAAAGGCGCGCCGGTCAGGTGCCGAGAACGATGGCCAACACCGTGGCCACCTCGAGGTTGGTCCAGGCGGCCATGGCCACCGGGAGCTCGAGCGAGCCGTCCTGGACCCCCCCCGAGCAGCTCACCTTCCCCTCGTAGCGCATCCCGGTCCAGGTGTACTCGTAGCTGCAGCTCCCCAGCTTGCCCTGGAAGAGCGCCGGGCTGATGCGGAAGTCGGAGGTGGAGCCGGCGAAGAGCCCGGTCACCCGGGTGACGCCTCCGGTCTCCGGCGAGAGGTCCACGGTCAGGGGCTGGCTGCGGACGATGCCGGTGGCGTGGTCCGTCTGGAGCTTCACGTCGATGGGGGAGCCGCCCGAGCCCGTCCCCCGGATGTAGATGCCGGAGTGGCTGAGGCTGAAGCTGGCCCCGTAGATGTTGTTCCCGTCGAGCGACACCTGGATGTACTTGTCCTGGGCGTGCATCCGCAGCTCGTTGCCGGCGCTCGGGGTGGCGGAGGCGAAGGCCCACGCCGGTGCCGGCGGCAGGGTGGTGGGCCCGCTGGCACAGCCGAGCAGCGCCAGGGCGGCGAGGGGACTGAGGCGGTGGAGAAGCATGAGACGCTCCGGGGTTCTGGACGGCCGCTCCCCGCCGACGTCCCGGCCCCGGGGACTATTCACACCGCCGGAGCGCCCGGTGGCAAGTCCGTCCCGGCCACCGCCCGCTCCTCCGCCGAGGAGCCGAGGCGGAAGCGCGCCCAGACCGGGGCGTGGTCGGACGGCTGCGGGCCCTTGCGCGCCTCCCGGTCGATGTCCGCCGCCTCGCAGCGCTCGGCCAGCGGCGCGGTGGCCAGCACGTGGTCGATGCGCAGGCCGTGGTTCTTGGGAAAGCCGAGCATGCGGTAGTCCCACCAGCTGTAGCGGCCCGGCTCGGGGTGATGCCGGCGGAAGCAGTCGCTCAGGCCGAAGCCGACCAGCTCCTTCAGCGCCTCCCGCTCCGGGAGGGAGAAGAGCGTCTGCCCTTCCCAGAGGGCGGGATCCCACACATCCCGCTCCTCGGGCGCCACGTTGAAGTCGCCGCACAGGACGAGCGGCTGGTCGGCGCGATAGCGCGCATCGAGCACCCGCCGGAGGCGCGCATACCAGGCGAGCTTGGCCCGGTAGGCGGGGGAATCCACCGCCTGGCCATTCGGCGCGTAGAGGGAAAGGATGCGGATGCCCCGGACCGTGGCCGCGACCACCCGCGCCTCGCCGTCGTCGTCGGCCACCGGAAGGCCCCGCTCCACGTCCTCGGGCGGGGCCAGGGAGAGGACGGCCACCCCGTTGTAGCTCTTCTGGCCGTAGACGATGGCGTGGTAGCCGAGCTTCCGGACGGCCTCCACCGGGAACTGCTCCTCGGTGCACTTCAATTCCTGGAGGCAGAGCACGTCCGGGCGGCGCGAGGCGAGCCATGCCTCGAGGCGCGGCACGCGCGCGCGGACAGAGTTGATGTTCCAGGTGGCGATGAGCATGGGCAGGCTTCTGGGGGCTCCGTCGAGGCCGTGGACCCGCTCCGGTGCGGGCCGGCGGCCGCGCCCCGAGCGCGTGTGCCCCAGCAGTCTAACCGTGGCACGCGCTGCGCAAGGGTCAAGCGGGTGGCTCGCCGGGGGGTGGTCCTCCGGAGCCACACCGAAGAAGAGGTCCATCATGCATCGCCCAGCCCTCGCCGCCCTCTGCGCCGCCCTGGCGCTCGGCGGCTGTCGAAAGTCCAACCCCCCGCCCGCCGGGCCGACGGCGCCCTCCGCTCCCGGAAGCGCCGCCGCCAGCGTCGCGCCCGCCGCGCCCGTCGCCGTGGTCGACGCCGGCCTCCCCGGTGCAGCGGCGACCCCGCTTGCCCTCGGGCTCGCCCACTCCCACACCGGCTCCGTGGATCACCTCGGCCGCGCCCGCACGCTCGCCGACAGCGGCGACGCGGTGGAGGCCCTGGCCGAGGCGCGCCGCCAGCTCGCCGACACGCCGGAGGACGAGGAGGCGCTCGGCATGGTCGCCCGCGGCGCCCGAGCGCTCGGCCAGCGGGCCCTGGCCGCCGCCGCCTTCGAGAAGCTGGGGAGGGTCCGCGAGGACGACGCCGTGCCGCTGCTCCAGGCGGCCCGCCTGCGGCTCGAGCTGGGTGACACGGATGCCGCCGTGCGCCTGGCCTCGCTGGCACTGGCCCGCGACGAGGGCAACGTCGACGGCCATCAGCTCCTCGGCCGCGCCGCGCTGGTCCGGGGAGAGCTCCGGGTGGCCATCGACTGGCTGGAGCAGGCACGCGAGCTGGCACCGGCGCACGGCTGGGTGCTGAACAACCTCGGCTTCGCCTACCTCCGGGCGAACGAGAACGGCCGTGCCCTGGAGGTGCTGCTCCGCGCCGCCGAGCTCCTGCCGGGAGCGGCGGTGGTGCAGAACAACCTCGGCGTGGCCCTGGAGCGCGCCGGCCGCACCGACGAGGCCGCCGCCGCCTTCGAGCGCTCGGCCACGCTCGCCCCGCGCTACACCCGCGCCCAGGTCAACCGGGCTCGCCTGGCGGCTCTCCGGACCGTCGACGCCGGCTCGCCGCCCGACCCCGATGCCGAGGAGGACGGAGGCTCGGAGTGAGCCGCTCGCTCTGCTAGCCTCGCCCCGGCTCTCCCCACGCCGGATGGTTCCCTCCACGCACGCCCGCACCCACCCCCCGCCGGCGGGCTCCTCATCCCGCCGGCGGTGGGCCGCCTTTCGCACCTGGGCCATCGCCGGCTCGGCGCTTCTCGGCCTGGGTCTTCTCCTCGGGGTGTCTGCCTACCTCTACTTCAGCCGCGGCCTCCCGTCGGTGGAGGCGCTCCGCGATTACCGCCCGCCCCAGGTGACCAAGGTGACCTGCGCCGACGGCAGCGTCTGCGCCGAGTACTTCCTCGAGCGCCGCACGCTCGTCGACGCCGCCACGCTCCCGGCTCGCGTCCGGGACGCCTTTCTCGCCGCCGAGGACGCCGACTTCTACCGGCACGAGGGGCTGGACTACCTGGGGATGCTGCGCGCCGGCCTCAAGGCGCTGCGCCCCGGCGCCCGGCTCACCGGCGCCTCGACCATCACCCAGCAGGCGTGCCGGAACCTCCTCCTCACCCAGGAGCGCAAGGTCAGCCGGAAGATCCGCGAGTGGATCCTCACCCCGCGCATGGAGCGGGCGTTGAGCAAGGACCAGATCCTCAACCTTTACCTGAACCAGGTGAACTTCGGGCACAGCCGCTACGGAATCGAGGAGGCGGCTCTCTTCTACTTCGGCAAGCACGCCGCGCAGCTGGACGTGGGCGAGGCGGCGGTGCTCGCCGGGACGCTGCAGCAGCCGGCCCGCATCAACCCGGTCACCAACCTGGCCCGCGCCAAGGCGCGCCAGGCGTACGTGCTGGAGCAGATGGTGAAGCACGGGTTCCTGAGCGAACCCGAGGCGCGCGCCGCCCAGGCGAAGCGGCTGGTCCTCGCCCCGCGGCCGCCGCCGCCGGTCGGGCCCTACTACGTCGAGGAGATCCGCCGCATGCTGGTCGCCCGCTACGGCGACCAGGCGGTGCTCGGCGGCGGGCTGCGCATCCAGATCGCCATGGACCCTCGCCTCCAGGCCCTGGCCGACGAGGCGCTCCGCGACGGCCTGGAGACGCTCGACCGGCGCATGGGCTACCGGGGCCCGCTCGGGACGCTCGACCCGCAGCGCTTTGCCGCCCTGCGGCCGCTCCTCGAGCAGCGCATCGCCGAGGCCGGCCGCCGGGAGCGGGAGAACCCGCTCGTGGCCGACCTCGCTCCGCTGGTCGCTCCCCCGGCCCGTCCGGAGGAGGGCGAGGCCGCCGAGGCCGACGCCGAGGGCGCCGAGGCGGACGCCCCCGACGAGGATCTCTCGCGGAGGGTGTCGCTGGTCCCGCTCACCGAGGGCCTGCGATTGGCCGGCCTGGTCACCCGGGTGGACGACGCCGCGCGCACCGCCGCCATCGACCTCGTCGGCCGCCAGGGGGTGCTCTCCTTCTCCACCGTCTCCTGGGCACGGCCGCGCGGGGTGGGCAAGTGGACGCCGCCGCCCCAGAAGCTCTCCGACGTGCTGGCGCCGGGGCAGGTGGTCCGGGTCCGGGTGCTCGGGCTCGGGGGCCCGCAGCGGCCGGTCGAGGTCACCCTGGACCAGGTGCCCGAGGTCCAGGGCGCCCTCACCGCCATCGAGCCGGCCACCCGCCGGGTGCTGGCCCTGAGCGGCGGCTACGACTTCCGCCTCTCCCCCTTCAATCGCGCCACCCAGGCGCACCGGCAGCCCGGCTCGTCCTTCAAGCCGTTCCTCTACGCGGCCGCTCTCCAGAGCCAGCGCTTCACGGCGGTGAGCGTGCTCAACGATGCCCCCGAGGCGGTGCGCGACCCGTACACGGGCAAGGTGTGGAAGCCGCAGAATTACGAGCGCACCGGCTTCGAGGGTCCGATGACCCTGCGCCAGGCCCTCACCCGATCCAAGAACACGGTGTCGGTGCGCCTCATCGAGGCCCTCACCCCGGCCACGGCCATCGAGTTCGCCCACCGGGCCGGCATCCACAGCCCGCTCCCGGACAACCTCACCCTGGCGCTCGGCACCGGCGAGGTGACCCAGCTCGAGATCGCCAACGCCTACGCCACCTTCGCCGCCCAGGGGCGCTACGCCGATCCGGTTCTCCTCCTCCGGGTGACGACCGCCGACGGCAAGGTGCTCGAGGAGCACGAGGCGTCCCCCCAGGACGCCATCTCCCCGGCGCTGGCCTACCTCATCACCTCGCTCATGCGCAGCGTGGTCGAGGAGGGCACCGCCGCCCAGGTGCGCGAGCTCAACCGTCCGGCCGCCGGCAAGACGGGCACCACCAACGAGTACCGGGACGCCTGGTTCGACGGCTACACGGGGGACCTCCTGGCCAGCGCCTGGGTGGGCTTCGACGACCACTCCTCGCTCGGCCCGGGCGAGTCGGGGGCCAAGGCCGCCCTGCCGGTGTGGCTGCGCTTCATGAAGGGGGCGACGGAGGGCAAGCCGGTGCGCGACTTCGAGCTGCCGGCCGGCGTCGAGCTGGTGCGGGTCGACCCCACCACCGGCCTCCTCGCCGGAGGCCGCGTCCCCGGGCGGCAGGAGGCCTTCCTGGAAGGGACGGCTCCGACCTCCGAGTCGCCGCGCCCCGAGGAGGCGAGCCCGGACCGTTTCCTGATGGAGGACCCGGGCAAGGGACACCTGTGAGCGGCGCCGGGCTGGCCGCGCTCCTCGTCCTCGCGCAGGCCACCTCCCCGGGCGCGCTCGGAGCGCTCGCCGAGGCGGTCGCGGCCCAGGTCCACACCGCCGGGGCCGAGCCGCCGCTGGCCCTGGCCGTGTCCGCGCCCGGGCGTCCGGCCCTCGAGCGCGCCTTCGCCACCGAGCTCCTCGGGCGCCTCACCGCCGCCGGGCTCGCTCCGCGACTCCTCGCCGTCCCCGACCCGGAGCGCGCGGCGCGTGAGCAGGGCGCGCGCTCGCTCCTCCGGCTCCGGCTCGACCTGGCCGGCACGCTGGTGGCCTCCGGCGACGTCCTCTCCACCTGGGTCAACTTCTGGGCGGGGAGAGCGCAGACCCGGAGCGCCTCGCCGGGGGCGGCCGTCGCCGCCGAGGTGAGCGCCGACGCCACGGTTCGCCTCCTCGCCCGCGCCGGGGAAGGCCTGTCGCTCGAGCTCGACCCGGAGCCCCTCGCCCGCTGGCCGGTCCGCACCCTCGCCGTGGCCACGGGCAGCCTCGACCCGGACGGTCAGCCGCTGGTCGCCGTCCTCACCGAGGAGGCGGTGGAGGTCCGGGGCCGCGATGGGCGCCTCCTGGCCCGCCGCAGCCTGGACGCGCTCCCGCGCGCCGACCCACCCAGCCGCGACCCCTTCGGCACGCTCTGCATCTGCCAGCGCCGCCTCCTCGCCTTCAGCGCCGGGCGCGCCGCCGGCGAGGTGCTCGAGCTCTCCGGCGGCGCGCTCGTGCCGCGCGAGGCCCTGGCACGCCCGGTGTTGGGATGCCTCTCCGCCAGGCTCGAGGCCAGCCTCTTCCCCGGCCTGGCCCGCTTCGTCCCCTCGAGCGGGCCCTGGCCCTCGCTTCCCGGCGAGCCACGGGCCTGGGGGGGCTCGGTGCGCGCGGGAGCGCCCGGCCCCGGCGTTCTCGTCCTGCTCGAGGACGGCACCGCGCGCTGGGCCGAGGGGACGGGAGGGCTCCACGCGCTTCCCGGCGTGGGTGCCGGGGCGGCCGCGGTGGACCTCGCCGGAGACGGCGCGGTCCGCATCGCGGCCAGCTCCAGCGCCGCAGCTCCGGCCGTGGACCGTCTCCGGCTCCTCGCTCCCGACGGCGGCGCCGAGCTGGCGAGCGTGGAGGTGCCCGGCCGCATCCTCCAGGTGGCCGCCTGGTCCTCCGCCCGAGGGTCGGAGGAGGAGCTGCTCCTCGGCGTGTGGCGCACGGACGGCGGCTCGGAGCTGCGGCTCGCCAGGAGGGGCCGGTGAGCCGGCGTCTCCTGCTCCTCGCGCTCGGCGCTTCGCTCGGAGTGGCCGGAGCGTCCGCCGGGGCGGCGCGCGCCCGGCTCGGCGGCACGCTGGCCATCGGGCTCTCCGGGCTGCCGGTTCCCGCGCCCGGTGCGCTGGCCGATGCGCCCGAGGCCGCCTCGGCGCGGTCGCTCGTCGCCCTTCCGCTCTGCCGGCTCGAGGCGGGGGCCGTCCCGGTGCTCGCCGCCGCCCGCCGGCGGACGGGCTCCGGGGCCGGCGAGGTCGTCATCTCTCCCCTGGCCGGGGCGCGCTTCCCGGACGGCACGGCGCTCGCCGCGCACGACATCGCCCGGGGCTGGCGGGCCCTCGCCGCGGCGGGGGGCGGCGCCTACCTCGGGCTTCTCGCCCCGGTGGCCTCGCTCGAGCCCCTCCTCGAGGCCGCCGCCGCGCGCTCCGAGGCGGAGCTGCTGCTGCCCCTGGCCTACCCCTGGCCCGACCTCGAGGCGTCGCTCTGTCATCCGGCCCTCACCCCCGTCCGGGGCTCGGGCGCGGCGGCCATGGGCATCGGCCTCTACGCGCAGGAGGCCGGGGGGCAGCTCGGACGCTGGCCCGGCGTCCCCTCCGGCCTTCCCTTCCCGGCCGCCGTGTCGTTCGTGCCGGCCCTGCCCCGCGCAGCCGCCAGGCTGCTCAGGACGGGGGAGCTGCGTGCCGTGCTCGGCGAGCCCGGGCAGTCGGAGCCACCCGGCCCCCTCCTCTTCGCCACCTACCTCGCGCACCGGCCGGGCCGGGTTCCCGAGGGTGCGCTGGCCGTGCTCGCCGCCCTGGACCTCGGCGAGCTGGTGCGGACCTTCGTCCCCGGGCCGGCGACGCCGATGCCCGGGCTCCTGCCGCCCTCGCTCCTCGAGCCGCCGCCGCGGCCGGCCCCGGGGCGCCCGGGCCCCCCGGTGGCCGGGGCGGGTGCGTTCACCCTCGGCTTCGACGCGGCGCTGCCCGAGCACCGGGCGGTGGCCGAGCGCCTCCAGGTCAAGCTGCACGATGCCGGCTACCGGGTGCGCCTCCAGGCCAGCGACCGGCCCGGGCTCGTCCGCGCACGGACCGATGGCTCGCTGGACGCCGCCCTGGTCTCCGTCCTCCTCCCTCCGCTCCCCGCTCCGGCACTGGCGGTGGTGCTCGCCCTGGCCGACCCCCAGCTCCTGTCCCGCGAGCTGCCCGCCCTCGGGGCCATCGAGGACCCCGGCGCCCGGGCCACCCGGGTCCGCGAGCGCGCCGTCGAGCTTCAGCGCACCCTCCCGCTCGTCCCCCTCTACGCACGGGGGCTCCGTGCCCGCCTCGGTCCCTCGCTGGTCGACGCGCGGCGCGATGCCTTCGGGCTCCTCGTGCTCGACGATGCCTGGCTGACCGACTGACCGCTCCACCGATGCGCCTGCGCACCCGACTCGCCCTGGCCTTCGCCGCCCTGGCCGTGCTGCCGCTGCTCCTCTCGGCGCCGCTCGTCGCCCGGCGGCTCGGCTCCGCCTTCGAGGGTGAGCTCGAGCAGCGGGCGGATTCCGCCCGCGCCCTGGTGCTGGCCGAGCTGGAGGCGGTGCGGGCGCGCGTCGGGGAGGCGGTGACGGCGGTGGCCGGAGACCCTCGCACCGAGGAGCTGGCGCGCTCGCTCGACGCCAAGGGCCCCCCGCCTCCGCCCGACGCGGCGCAGAGCCTCGCCGAGGGGCGTGGCCTGACCGTGCTCGCCCTCGTCGACCGGGACGCTCGGGTGCGGAGCAGCGCCCACCTGCCGGCGAGGGCGGGCGACGTGGATCCCGGGATGGCCTTGGCCCTCGCCGTCCAGCCGGGCGTGGCGGTGGCGGCCGAGGTGGAGGTGCGCTCGCCCGAGGGTCCCCGGGTCTGGCCGGCGCTGCTCGCCGCGCGGGAGGTGGAGGAATCGCCCGGCGTCTTCGCCGTCGGAGGCGTGCTGCTCGACGACTCCTTGGCCGCGCACCTGGCGCGCCTCGCCGGGGCCGAGGTCGAGGTCCGTCGCGGAGCGGAGGTGCTCGCGCTCGCCGGGAGCGCGCCGGGCCGGGCGGCGGCGCGCGAGCTCTCCGTCGGCACGGGGACGGCGCTCGTGGTCCGCGTGGGCGGGGCGGCTTACGCCGAGGCCGAGCGGACGCTGCGGGGCGCCCTGGCCGCCGGGGTGGGGTCGGCGCTGATCCTGGCGGTCGCCGTCGGCGTGCTGCTCGCCCGGCGCATCACCGGACCGCTGGAGGCGCTCACCCGGGCCGCCGGGGCGGTGGCGGGCGGTGAGCTCGACGCGCAGGTGACCGCGCGCGCCGGCGGAGAGGTCGGCCTGCTGGTGAACGCCTTCAACCGGATGACGTCCGAGCTCGCGCGCGCCACCCGGGCGCTGGTCGAGGCGGAGCGCGTGGCCGCCTGGGAAGAGGTGGCCCGGGGGCTGGCCCACGAGCTCAAGAATCCGCTCACCCCGCTCCAGATGTCGCTGGAGACGCTGGCCGCCGCGGAGAGCACGGGGAGCCCCCGCTTCGCGGCGCTCTTCCGCGAGAGCGCCCCGGCCATGCGCGAGGAGGTGGAGAGGCTCAAGCGCACCGTCGAGGCCTTCGCCCGCTTCGCGCGGCTGCCCCGGCCGGCGCCGGTTCCGGTGGAGCTCGGCCCGTGGGCGGAGCAGACCCTCCGGCTCTACGGCGTCTCGGATGGGCTCCGGCTCGAGACCGCCTTCGCCCCCGGGGTGCACGTGCTCGCCGACCGGGACCAGCTCGCCCAGGTCCTGCACAACCTCCTCCGCAACGCCGAGGAGGCGATGCAGGGCCGGCCGGCCTGGGCGGCGGTGCGCGTGTTCGCCCGGGGAGAGCGGGCCGTCCTCGAGGTGGAGGACGCCGGGCCGGGCATTCCCGACGAGGAGCGAGGCCGGATCTTCGAGCTCTCCCAGAGCCGAAAGCCGGGCGGATCCGGAATGGGGCTGGCCATCGCCCGGCGCATCGCCGTCGAGCACCGGGGCACGCTCGAGGTCGAGCGGGGGAGCCGCGGCGGGGCCCTCTTCCGGCTCGAGCTGCCTCGCTCGGACGGCTCGAGGGAAGGGACGGAAGGCGCCGCCGGTTAGTCGCGCACCGGCGTTGCCTTGAGCGCCGCCTTCCCGTCCTTCACGTAGACCTGGAAGCGCACCGTCCGGCAACCGTACTTGGCCATCAGCTGGTCGCGGTTCTTGCGCAGCTTCACCGCGAAGCGCTCGAAGGTCAGCCCGTCGGCGGATTCGCCGCACCTCTCGCGGAGGGCGACGAACTCCCGGTACACGTCCTGGAAATGCTCCTCGTCGGCCGGGTTCCGGGCCCGGGGCATGGGCGTGGTCTCGGGGCGCGCCGAGGCCTGGAGGAGCTCCTGGGGGATGTCCGCCACCCGGGTGGTGTCCGGGATGGCGTTGGCCATCGGCCCGGGCGCCGACAGAACGGCCGCCGGCGGGGCATTGAAGTCCGGAAGGTCGGGGATGGGGTAGGCGGTGGTCGGCTGGTGGTCGTAGTCCAGCGGCGGCGGCGGAGGCGCCGGCCGGCTCGCCGGCGTGAAGCGCCCGCCCACCGGACCGGACGGCGTCCGCTGGAGGGGGC
Source organism: Myxococcaceae bacterium (assembly GCA_035622755.1). GTDB lineage: Bacteria > Myxococcota > Myxococcia > Myxococcales > Myxococcaceae > JADGRA01. The sequence continues at coordinate 3,606 of DASPUU010000085.1, read as the reverse complement.
CCGGGGTGGGCGGGGGGGTGCGCGGTGGAGGCGGGGGCGGCATGGCATCGAGCAGCGCCGACAGGTCCTGGACGGGCGGCGGCGGTGGCAGGCGTCCGGGGAGGGGGGACGGCAGGGGTTCGGAGTCGAGCTCGTCGAGCTGGGCGGCGCTGAGCGGAGGCGGCGAGGGCTCCGGCGGCGGAGGCGGAGTGAAGAGGGGGGGCGGCGGCAGCGGCTCGGGCGGAACGGCCACCGGCTCGGGCCGGGGGGGCGGCTCGGGCTCCGGCGGTCGGTGGATCGCCCGCGGGGGCGGAGTGGTGCGCCGGGGAGGGGGGATGGTGTCCTCGTCGGCGCGGCGCGCCGGCGGGCGCGTGCGGGCCACCCAGGCCGTGGCCACGGTCGCGGCCAGGGCCAGCACGGCGAGCGAGCCGAGCGCGAACCTTTGGGAATCGGCCAGGGCATTCATGAAGGGCTCGAGCGAGACGAGGGTCAGCACCTCCACCGGCTGCCCGGGGAGGCTGCGCCGGAGCGCCACGCGCAGGGCGGGGTCCGGACCGCTGGTCCAGACCGGGAGGCGGAGCGGTCCGAAGGAGCCCACGCCCCCGCGCACCGCGGCGGCGCTCTTGCCCACCGGGGTCTCGCGCAGAGCCGCAGCGAGCACCGTCCGGTCCGGTCCGCCCACCGACCCGAGCTTTCCCCCGGTGACGAATCCCACCGCCGCCAGCCCCAGCTCCAGCGCCACCTGGTCAGCCGTCCCGTCGGGGAGCAGCGGACCGCCCACCACCAGCGTTCCCAGGGCCCGGGCATCCTTGTCCGAGCCGGAGAGCGGCACCGAGAAGAACAGGTCATACGTCCCGAAGGCCTCTCGCGTCTGGCCGTCGCTGCCGGCACCGGCCAGCACGTCGACCTCCACCCCCTGCAGGCCGGGACCCGGGGCCTCGGCGCCCCGCACGTAGACGCCGCCGGTGTCCGTCCGCAGCCCGAGCACGAGCATGTTCCTCAGGCCGGTGGACACCGCGTCCTGCGCCACCCGCCGCACCGCTCCCATCCTCTCGGCGGCCAGCTCCGCCTTCCCGGACCTCAGCGCCTCGAGCGTGCTCCAGGTCGCCGGGGTGGCCGACAGGCGCATGGCCAGCGCCTGGAGCTCGGCCCGGCGCGCCGCCACCCGGACGGCGACCGCGTCGACCGCGCGCGCGCCATAGGCGGAGGCCTGCGCCTCGGCCTGGGCGCTGAGCGACGAGGCGGTGAGGGAGAGGTCAACCAGCCAGAGCGCGAGCACTGGCACTGCAACCAGCAACGGCCAGAGGCGGGACATCGCCCTCCTTTGTCGGCGCGGGAAAAAAGCCGGATGGACGGGGGCTTATAGGCGCCGGGGCCCGACCGCCACAAGCGAGCGGCGGCTCAGGGCTCCTCCTTTGCAACGTCCGCCAGCGACGGTCCGCCGTTGTGATGGTGATGCTTGTCCAGCCAGCGCTTCGCCGCGCGCTCCAGCCGATCGGCGGCGCCCACCACCGCCTTGCGGACATCGTCGGAGACCTCCTCGACGTGGAGAGGAGGAAGGCCGGGCACGTCCAGCGTCATGCGCGCCTCCTTGTCCATGCCCCCCTTGGCCCCGTTGGTGTCCACGAGGTGAACCTCCACCTGGACCGCCTGCTGCTGGAAGATGCGGCCGAGCGCCCGCTGGAGATGGATCTCGACGAAGCTCCGCAGCCCTTCATCGACGTCGACATGGACACCTCGGACCAGCACCTGCATCGGCAGCACCTCCGCTCGCCAGGGGAATAACCCGGGAGTTGGTTCCCGACACGAGTATGCAACCGCCCGGGGTCGGTGCGGGAGTGCTCCCGGGCACCCGTGGAACCGGGGGGGAAGGGGGGCGGCAAGGGGCTCCCTCGCCCCGCCTGCCCTGCTAGGCTCACCCGCCGCCCATGCCAAAGGACCGAAGACGCTTCGTGCGCGTGACCCAGGTGGAGGACCCCCTGACCCTGGACGCCTACCGGCGCGTGCTCGAGGCCGCCGGCATCTCCACCCTCTCGCTCGATGACGAGGGAATGGTCGGGGGCCTCACCGACGGCTTCTCCGGCGGGCTGTACGAGATCCGCGTCCCCGAGGAGTCGCTCGCCCGGGCCACCCAGCTGCTCGTCGAGGAGAAGGCCCGCCTGGAAGCCACGGCGGAGGAGGCCTCCGAGGCCGCGGAGGAGGAAGAGGCGGAGACCGAAGGCCGGTAGCGGGACCGCGCCGGGGGCTCACTGCGCCCGCGGATCCCTCACCTCCCACAGGCTGACCCCGACCACCTTCCAGGGCAGGGTGCGGTGATGAGCGAGGAAGTGCCCCAGCTCCTCGTCGACCACCCGCTCCGGGCTCCGGGTGGTGGCATGGCGCAGGAACGTCTGCCCGTCGCGGTGCACGACCAGCCCCACGTGGCTCACCCGCGTGACGCGGTCCGCCCCATCCTCCCGGACGATGACGAGCAGGGTGCCGTCCGGAAACGACGGCGCATGGACGAGCACCTTGTCGAGCGGCAGGAGCCCGAATCCGAAGGCACCGGTGGACTGCGCCGCCGGCGGCAGCGCGAGCGAGACGCCGAGCGGGCTCGACCAGGCCTCGGTCCCGAGGACCTTCACGCCGTCGACCGCGTCGGCGCCGCCCACCGCGCGGGTGATGTCACGGACGAAGCCGGCCTCGGCGTTGGCCTGGAGCCAGCCGGCCTCCATGAGGTGGTTGCGCGTCGCGTAGGTGGGGACGCCGCCGCGGTAGCGGATGTGATCCAGGACGTCGAGCAGGGAGGCCGCGCTCCGGGCGAGGGCGACGGCCATCGTCTCCTCGACCAGGGTGACGCAGTCGACGCGGTCCCAGCGCAGCCGCGGGTCCGGGTCGACGCCCTCCCCCTCGCCCAGCGGCGAGGTCCCGTACGGCGTCCCGAGGAAGCGTTCGCTGGCGCGGAGGAGGCGGCCGCTCAGCGGCAGCGAGCGGAGCTCGGCCATCGCCTCGGTCCGGCCCGGGTCGTCCAGGTCCACCCAGCGCGGTGGGGGAGCGGCGAGCGCGAGAGCGGCGACGGCGGCGAGGACCACGGTCGGCAATCTACAGCCGCGCCGCGGTGGTGCGGAGAAGCTTCCAGACCGCCTCCACGTCCGCCGGCCCGGTGTCGAGCGCCCCGATGGACACGCGGATGAGCTGCACCCCCTTCACCACCGCCGGGGTGACGTAGGCCTCGCCGGAGGCGTTGACCGCCTGCGCGAGCGCCAGGTTGTGCGCGTCGACCTCGGCCGCCGGCCGACCGGGAAGCAGGTGCCGGAGGCAGACCGTCTGCAAGGGCACCGGGGCGCAGCGCTCCCAGGTCGGCTCGGCGTCGACCCGGTCGGCGAGCCACCGCGCCAGCGCCAGGTCCCGGTGCACCGCCGCCCGGATGCCCTCCGCTCCGAGCGCGTGGAGCACGAACCAGACCTTGAGGGCGCGGAAGCGCCGCCCGAGCGGGATGCCCCAGTCGCGGAAGTTCTTCACCTCGGCGTCGGCGGCCGTCCGGAGGTAGCTCGGATGGGTGGACATCACCGATACCAGGTGGGCGGGGTCCCGCACGAAGTAGGCGGAGCAGTCGCAGCCCACGCCCATCCACTTGTGGGGGTTGAA
>DASPUU010000084.1:0-29977 GCA_035622755.1 Myxococcaceae bacterium | reverse complement strand
GCCCGCCCGAGCATCTCGTAGACCTCCGGGTCCTCCGGGGGAAGCGTGGCCAGGGTGAGGCGTTTCCCCTCGTGCTCCTCCACCAGCCGGAAGCCCTTGGCCAGTGCGGTGAGCATCCCCAGGCCGAGCAGGTCCACCTTGAACACGCCCAGCGCCGCCAGGTCGTCCTTGTCCCACTGGACCACCGTGCGGTCGGCCATGGCCGCGTTCTCCACCGGGACGACCTCCGAGAGCGGGCCATGGGTGATGACGAAGCCGCCGACATGGATGGAGAGATGGCGGGGGAAGCCTTCCAGTGCCGAGGCAAGGGCGAGCGCCAGGCGGATGCCGGCGTCCTCCGGGCGGAGCCCGGCCTCCCGGACGTGGCGTTCCTCGAGCGCCGAGGAGCCGGTCATCTCGCTGACGCGCGCCAGCCGGTCCACCTGGTCCAGCGACAACCCGAGCGCCTTGCCCACCTCGCGGATGGCGAGCCGGCCGCGGTAGCAGATCACCTCGCACACCATCCCCGCCCGGTCCCGGCCGTGCTTGCGGTAGACGTACTGGAGGACCTCCTCCCGCCGCTCGTGCTCGAAGTCGACATCGATGTCCGGCGGCTCGGGACGCTCCAGACTGAGGAAGCGCTCGAAGAGCAGCCCCATCCGCACCGGGTCGATGGAGGTGATCTGCAGTGCGTAGCAGACGGCGGAGTTGGCGGCGCTGCCCCGGCCCTGGCAGAGGATGCCCCGATCCAGCGCGAAGTGGACGATGTCGTGCAGGGCCAGGAAGTAGCCGGCGACCTCGAGCCGGGCGATGAGGTCGAGCTCGTGGGCGATCTGCCGGCGCACCGCTTCCGGGACGCCGGCCGGGTAGCGGATGCACAGGCCCTTCTCCACCTGGACGGCGAGCCAGGTCTGCGGCGTGTGGCCCTGGGGCAGGTCTTCCCGAGCGAACTGGTAGCGCAGGGAATCGAGCGCGAAGTGGCAGGCGTCGGCCACCTCCAGCGTCCGGCCCACTGCCTCGGGCAGATCGGCGAAGAGCCGGGCCATCTCCGCCGGCCCCTTCAGCGTCCGCTCGGCGTTGGGAAAGAGCCGGAAGCCAGCCTGGGCCACCGAGACCCCGTGGCGGATGCAGGTCAGGACGTCTTGGAGAGGTTGCCGTTCCCGGACGTGAGTATGGACGTCGTTGTGGGCGCTGGCGGGCAGCTCGAGCGCACGGGCCAGGGCGAGTGATGCTTCCAGCCGCGCCTCGTCCCCCGCGGAGAACGTCCGCGACAGGCCGACGTAGAAGCGGCCGGGGAAGGCCTCCGCCAGCGGCGCCACCTGCTCCCGCGGGGCGGGGGCGGGCAGGACCAGGAGGAGTCCCCGGGCACGCTCGGCGAGCGAGCGCCAGGGGATCCCGGCCTCCCCCTTGGGATGGGAAAGGCGTCCCTGGGAGACGAGCTGGCAAAGGTGGGCGTAGCCGGAGGCATCCTGGACCAGCGCCACGACCTCCGGTCCGTCGGTGAGGGTGAGGCGGGTCCCGACGAGGAGCTTCAGCCCCAGCGCGCGTGCCTGGAGATGCGCCTTCGCCACTCCGTAGAGGCCGTCCTGATCGGTGAGCGCCAGGGCCGACAGCCCCAGCTCGGCGGCCCGGGTGACCAGCTCCTCCGGATGGGAAGCTCCCCGGAGGAAGGAGAAGTTCGAGCGGCAGACCAGCTCGGCGTACATGGCAGGCGAGCAGGCATACTGCTCGCGCGTTCAGCCTGTCCAGCGCTCGGAAAGGCCTCGACCCCGCACGCCGAGCGAACTCCGACCCTCGAGGTCTGCTCGGACCCAGGATGCCTGGAAACCTGTTAGCGTGCCCACCTCGCCCCGCGGGCAGGGAATGGCGGTCTTCTCCGCCCCAGGGCTCGCGTTGGCTGGAAGACCGCCTGGAACTGTACGGGCCCCGAGGGAGGAACCCGGCCATGGCAACCTTCGTCACGCTCCTCAACTTCACCGATCAGGGCATCAAGAACGTCAAGGACTCACCCGAGCGCTACAACGCCTTCCGCACCATGGCGGAGAAGGCGGGCCTCACGGTGAAAAGCGTCCACTACACCCTCGGGCGGTACGACCTCGTCGCCGTCGTCGAAGGGCCGGACGAGGCCGCCATGGGGACACTGCTCAAGCTCGGCTCGCAGGGCAACGTCCGGTCGGAGACCCTTCGCGCGTTCTCCTACGACGAGTTCAAGAAGATCGTCGGGAAGATGCCGTAGGCAGCCGGCTCGGGTGACGGCGGGCGTGCTCGTCGCTCGCAGTCGCAAAGGTGCAGTCGCAAAGGCCTCGCAAAGGTGCCAGAGGTTTTTCCCCGGTTTGCCCGGGCGCCGCAAAGGTGCCAGAGGTTTTCCCCGGTTTGCCCGGGCAGACGTGCCCCGGGCTCTGGGGTGGTGCCAGAGGTCTTCCCGTCCCCTGTCACCGGGGCGGAAAGCCTCGTCTTCCGGCGACCCAGTCGTCCCACTGGCCGAATGCCTTCATCTGCCCGTCCATGCCGGTGGACTTGAGCAGCGCTTCGACCTCGGCCCGCGATTGCCGTTTCCCCGGCCGACCGGGCGCCTCGGCCAGCGCCCAGATCAGGACTGCCGCCAGCCCGGCGTTCCGCTTCGCCTCCACGAGGTTGACGCGCTCGAAGACGTCCGACTCGGCGTGGTAGTCGGGCAGGTACGGCACCGGATCCTGGTCGGCGACGAACGTCGGGATCCCGGCGAGCAGGAAGTCGAAGTTGTCCGTCCCGTCGAAGCCGTCCAGCGTGTGGGCGTTCTCGCCCATCCCGGGCACCACCGACAGCGCGCTGGCCAGAGGAGCGCGAAGCTCGGGTCGACCGCTCACTGCGAATCCGCCGGTCTTCCCCGAACCGACATCGAAGATGACCACCGCCACGTGGTTGGCGAGCTCGGCACGGTGCTTCTCCACGTAGCCGGCCGAACCCCACATCCCCTGCTCCTCGCCGGTGAAGAGGACGAATCGCACCGTCCGCCGCGGCCGGAGCTTCAGCTCGACGAACGCCCGGGCCACGTCGAGCACCAGGGTCACGTTGACGCCGTTGTCCTCGGCTCCGGTGCCCAGGTCCCAGCTGTCGAGGTGGGCGCCGAGCACCACCACTTCCTGAGGCAACTCCCGCCCGGGGATCTCCGCCACCACGTTCTCGAACCGGCCGGCGCCGGGGAGAGTGCCGGCCACCGTCATCCCCACCCGCACCGGCCCTCGCCCCGCCAGCCGGCCGAGGCGCTCGGCCGACTCGCGGGAGATGACCGCGACCGGGACGGGGGCCGCCGATCCGAAGCCCACCGGATGCCGGTAGAGGAGACCGCGGGGGCGCGTGGATTCGAGCAGCAGGGCCGAGAGCCTTGCGTTCTGTGCGGCCGCGAGGAGCGGGCTCGTCCGCATGTACTCCTCGAAGAGCTGGTCGAAGGTCTTCATCTCCGGCTGGTGGACGAGCCCGATGGCGCCGGCGGCAGCCGGCCCGGCTCGGGTGAAGTCCTCCGGGTCGCCACGTCCCAGGTCGAGGAGAGGTCCCTCGAGCGGAGCCTCCGTCGGCGGGGAAAAGGGCGCCGCTGCGGCTCGGATGGCGAATGCCTCGGGCGCAAGGCAGCGCACCTCCGCCGGACCCGGGAGCCAGACGCCCGGGAGTGAGTACGACTCCCGCGTCACCCGGGTGAGCCCCATCGCCCGGAATCGCCCCTCCGCCCAGGCCACGGCGCGGGCGAGGGCCGGCGACCCGGTCGGACGCCCGCCGATGCGGTCACAGAGCTCCGCCAGGTCCTGGGACAGCGGGGTCTCCCCGGAGGCCCGCGAGAGCAACGCCGGGCGAGGATCCGGCGGTGGCGCGGCGCTCGAGGTCGAGGCCGACGTGAGCAGCCACCCGAGGACAGTCCCGCAGCTGAGCCTAGCGCGCATTGCACCCCTCCACCGACCACGAGTTGCACCAGTCTAGGCCGAAGGATGGGCTGCGGAGCGTTTCCGCGGGACGGGCGTCAGGTCCGGATCGCCGAGCGGCTCCCTTTCCCACGGCGAGTCGGCCGGGGGAGCACCCGTCACCGCCGGGAGGCGGATGGTGAAGCGGGCTCCGCCCTGCGGCCCGTTGTCCGCCAGGATGCGGCCGCCGTAGCGCTCCACGTACTCGCGCGACAGGGCGAGGCCCAGGCCGGTCCCCTTCCCCACCGGCTTGGTGGTGAAGAAGGGTTCGAAGACGCGGTCGCGCAGCTCGGGGCGAAGCCCGGGCCCGGAGTCGTCCACGCGGATGCACACCTCTTCGCCGTCGCCGTAGACCTCGAGACGCACGCTGCGCTCGCCGCCGGGCGGGAGCTCCTCGAGCGCATCCGCGGCATTGACCAGGAGGTTGAGCAGCACCTGTCCCAGGTGGCGTGCCACGGCGCGCACCGGCGGGAGACCGCGAGCGATGGTGCACTGGAGGGGGACCAGGGCGCTGGCCCGTGCCAGCAGCACGGCATCGGAGACGATGTCGCCCAGGTAGCAGAGCTCGGGCGCCTCCTGGTCCTTGCGCGCGAACACCTTCAGGTCACGGACGATGCTCTGGATGCGCTCCACCCCGCGCTCCGCCTCGTGGAGCGCCTGGGTCACCTCCGAGCGACCGGGCTCGGGGAGACGCTCCACCTCCACCCCCACGAAGGCCAGGTTCGCGTTGACGAAGGCGAGCGGGTTGTTGATCTCGTGCGCCACGCCGGCCGCGAGCTGTCCCACCAGCGCCAGCCGCTCGGCGTGGCCTCGCATGCGTTCCGTCTCTGCGAGGCGGAGCGCCATCTCCTCGCGGGCGGCCCGCAGGCTCTTCAGCGCCGCCGTCAAACGCCCGTGGAACGCGGTGCCGTAGAGCGCGGCGAAACCCGAGGCGCCGAAAAGAACCAGCCAGACCAGCACCGTTCGCAGCGGCGCCCCGCTGCTTGCGAGGAAGCCCACGCCGGCGGCCGTGCAGATGGCCCACACCAGGGCGGTGGTCCAGCGCTCCCGGAGCCCGAAGGGCATGAGCGCCACCGGCATCACCAGGAGCCAGGGGAGGTAGAGGCTCTGCGCCCCCCCGGTGAGTTGGACGAGGGCGGTCATGAAGAGGGCCGAGCCGACCGACAGGACCAGATCCAGGAGACCGGTGCGCGCCGGCCCTGCCCAGCGGGTGAAGGCAGCCCCGGCCAGCACCAACAGCGCCCACCCGAGCCGGACGGCGACCAGGACCGGGTCCGCCCGCCCCACCACGTAGGCGTCGGCGGGCAGGAAGCAGGTCAGTGCCACCGCGACCGCCAGCATGCCCCGGCGCCGCTCGGTGACCTCGACCTGCCACTCCGATGCCTCGGGCTTCACGCCCCAGGGTTGAGAGCAACGCTCAGGCCAGCCAGAAGCCGCTGAAATCAAGGGGGATTCGCCCTGCTGTCCGGCGGTCGTGGCCACCCACCTGGGGTTGGCGCCACCCCGGGGGGACGACACCGGCGTCAGGCGGCCCGGCGCGCCCCCGCCATGGCCAGGAGGTGGAGGCGCTCGCCGTTGCGCCATACGGCGATCGGCACGGCGTCCGTCCCGCGCAGCACCATCAGCCGGTGGATGTCGTCGACGTTGGCCACCGGCTCGCCGTGGACACCGAGCACGAGGTCCTCCTCCTGCATCCCGGCGTCGGAGGCGGGCGAGGCCTGGCTGACCTGGAGGACGCGCACCGCGCGCGCCTGCCCCACCGCCTCCGACACGGCCGGGGCGAGGGCCTCGGAGCGCGCGGCGACGCCGAGCCTACGTCGCTCGATGACGCCCCGCTGGATGAGAACGCTGGTCACCCAGGTCGCGGTGCGGGAGGAGACGGCGAAGCCCATGCCCTGCGCCCAGGGGATGACGGCGGTGTTGATGCCCACCACCTCTCCGGCCGTGTTCACCAGCGGGCCCCCGGAGTTGCCGGGGTTGATGGCGGCGTCCGTCTGGACCAGTCCTTCGAAGACCGCTCCGCCCCGCCCGGGAAGGCTGCGGTCCGTGGCGCTGACGATGCCCAGGCTCACCGAGCGCTCGAAGCGAAACGGGTTGCCGATGGCCACCACCAGCTCACCCACCCGCGCGCCCGCCGCCAGCGGGAGGTGAGACAGCCCAGGCGCGCGCACGCGGGCCACGGCCAGGTCGGTTGGCGGGTCCGAGCCCACCAGCTCGGCCTTGACCGCTGCGCCATCCGGCAACCGGACGCGCAGCGCCCGCCCGGAGCCGACCACGTGGTGGTTGGTGAGGAGGTAGCCATCCCGGGCGAGCACCACCCCGGTGCCGGCGCCCCTGCCCTGCTCCACCCCGACCACCGCCCGGCTGGCACGGGCGACGAGCCTCTCCAGCTCGTCGGACAGCGCGGCGAGCCCGTTCACGGCCGCACCCCCACCGTCACGCTGCGCTCGTGGAGCGCCCCGGCCCGGAGCACCCGGGCCAGCAGCGGCTCGCCCACCTTCGCGTCGGCCAGGGTTCCGAGGAGATCCCCGACGTCGGACGTGGGGGTACCGCCCAGCTCCACGAGGACGTCGCCGAAGGCCAGCCCGGCGGCGTCGGCCGGGCTCCCGGGCTCCACCGCCACCACCAGGAGGCCCTGGTCGTGTCCCACGGCGCCCTGAAGCGGGCCGGGGATGCGGACCCTCTGGGTGCCGACCCCGAGGTAGCCCCGCCGCACCCGCCCGTGGGCAAGGAGCTCCTCCGCCACGCGGGTCAGCGTTCCGGTGGGCAACACCATTCGGCGCGTGCGCCCCAGGCCCGAGACGACCAGCCCCACGACCTGTCCCTCGGCGTCGGCCACGGCGGCGCCAGCGAGCCCAGGCCGGGGAGAGAGCTCGACGTCGAGCCCAGCCTCCACCCGGCCGCCCCAGGGCGTACGGAATGCCGGGCCGACTCCGGCGAGGAGCCCGAGCCGAGCCCGCAGCGCGGCTCGCGGCCGCGCCACCGCCAGGACGAGGCTCCCCGGGCGGAGCCCTTCCGCCGGCCGCCAGCGCGGGACCTCCAGCCGGGCGCCCTCGATGCGGAGGAGCGCCACATCGAGCGCCGGATCGCGGCCGACCACCGCGGCGGCCAGCTCCGGGCCCTCCGGGGAAGTCCGGACAGCGAGGCGGCTCGCTCCGCCGAGAGAGTGGGCGGCGGTGAAAGCGAGATCGGGGCCCTGCACCACGGCGCTCGACGGCCAGCGCCGGGCGGTGACCGACACCACCGAGCGGCCGACGGACTCGGTGACGTCGGCCAGGCACCGGGAGAGCGAGGCGGCGAGGGAATCGGGCACGGGCGAGGAGCTCATGGCAAGCGAGCGTTACTCGCGGCGGCCTCGGGGCACATCGCCCGGATGGGCAGTGGAGCCGGCTAGCCCTTCGGGCAGGTCAGAGGACGACCAGGCCGAGCCGGGCGGCACGGACCACGGCCTCGGTGCGCCTCTCCACGCCGAGCTTCTGCAAGAGCGCGTTGACGTGGAACTTCACCGTGTGACGGCTGATCCCCAGCCGGTCGGCGATGGCCCGGTTGGACAGCCCCTCCGCGAGGAGCGCCAGCACCTCCAGCTCGCGGCGGGTGTACTCCGTGGGGCGCGCCTCGCGCCGGACCTCCGGCGCAGGACGCAGATGGACGAACCCCGGCTCGAAGACGACCAGGCCCTGCGCGGCGGCGTGGAGCGCGGCGGTGAGCGTGCTCGCGTCGGAGCCGCGGCGCACGGCACCCGCCAGCCCCACGGCCAGGGCCGCCCGGGCGGCACGCTCATCCTCGACGAGCGCCACCACAGGAGGAGCGCCCGGCTCGGGCGCGTCGGGCGGCTCCCCGTGCCCGGCGTCCCAGAGCGTGGCGTCGGCGCTCGTCTCGCGGGCGGCCGAGCGGGCCGCGGCCAGGGAGGACGCCTCGGCGGCCACCTCCCACCCACTGGCGGCGAGGAGCCCCCGCAGCCCGGCACGCACCAGCGGGTCGGACGAGACGAGGAGCACGCGGGGTCCCGCGGGTGGAGGCGGAGTCATGGGAGCCGCCCTGGGGGATAAGCCGCCGGGGAGGCCGATGCCACCCCCCGGAGGAGGGGTTCGCCCTCAGTCGAAGAAGCCGTGAAGGTAGAAGCGGCCGTCGCCGCCATCGCGGAAGATCCAGGCCGGACCGAGCCCCTCGAAATGCACGCGGTAGTAGTCACGGGCGAAGGGGGCAGCAGCCCACCACTGGCCGGAGATCCGTTCCGGGCCGTCGAGGCCGAGGACGGCGTGGCGACGTCCAAGCAGGCGTGCCCCCTGCAGCTCCCCGGCGGGGCCGAGGTCGACCGGGAGGGGGGACGGCTCGGCGAGGAGGCGGACCGGGCGCTCGGCGGAGAGCGCGTCGGCAGGCTGCGGCGCAGGCGATTGCCGGCGTGCCTGGGCCAGCAGCCCCGGCTCGGCGGCGGGCGGCCGGAAGGGCGCCCGCGCCCGGGCTGCCTCGGGGCGATGGTCCTCGAGAGCCCGGGGAGAGGAGAGCGCCTCCGGACCGAAGGCCGTGGCCAACCGGGCGAGCACGCTCTCCAGGCCGGCATCGCCCTCGGGCAGTGCGCCGAGGACACGCTGCTGCCCGTGGTCCTCGCACGACGCATCCACGGTGAGCACCACCGAGGCCACCGGCGCCGGCAACCGGAGGTCCTCCAGCTGGTGCCGGAGAAGATCGAGCAAGAGCCGGGGCTCGTTGCTCGGCCGGGCGAGGACGAGCGGGACCTTGAAGGGGCCGGCCGGCTCGAGGACGAGGGTGAGCATCAGCCGGAGCGCCGCCCTGGATCGTGCACGCTGCCGGGCGCAGAGCGCATCCACCATTCCCTTGAGGACGAAGAGGAGCGGCTCGAGGGTCTCCGCCGGGGAATCGAGCAGGCGAACCTCCTCGACCAGCTCCGGTACCCGGGCGGGGAGAAGGCACGCCTCGTCCTCACCGCGGGCCAGGGTGATGGCCCGGAGGCCCTGGCCACCCAGCCGTGCTCTCACCTGGGAGGGGACGAGACGCGCCACCTCTCCGAGGGTGAGGAGCCCGAAGGCCGCCAGGGAGGCATGCACGCGCTCCTCGACTCCCTCCAGCGCCTGGAGCGGCAGCGGAGCGAGCGCCCGGGCGGACTCCCCGCCCGGGATCACCGCAACCCGGGTCTCGCCGAAGCGGGCCAGCGCCCGGGCGGTGAAGAGCTCGGAGGCCACCGCGCTGCGCGCACTCAGGCCCAGCCGGTGCAGGAGCGCGAGCGCTCGCCTGGCGAGCTCCTCCTCGCCTCCGAAGAGCGGAGCGGCCGAGGCATCGAGCCACAGGCCATCGGGCAGCGAGGGCATGTACGCCGGGGAGAGCGCGAGCAGGCTCTCGGCCACCGAGGCCAGCGCCCGGTCCTCCTCGACCGGGTCGAAGGGAAGGTCGCGGAGGGTGGGTACCAGGGCACGGGCCGCGGGGAGCGTCATCCCCGTCCGGATTCCTCCGGCCGAGGCCTGCACCGAGGCGAAGGCCACTCGCTGGACGCCGCGCACGGCCTGGACCAGCACCAGCGGCGAACCGGGTCTTGAAGCCGCGGGCCCAGCCCCTGTCGTGCGGCGCTGAACCGGGAAGCGCGGGAGATGCAGGTAGGCGACTCGCATGGACTGGTCACCGGCCGGACCCGGGCGGAGCGTCCAGCGCCGGCAGCGCCAGGTCTCGCCCCGGTCGCTGTCCCTGGATGCCGCACAGCCCGTTCCGCACGTCGGAGGCACGAGGGCGCCGGAACGGGGGTGGGAGCGGGGCGGGAAGGGGCTCGGCCCCTGGGGTGAATTCGAGGGCACGGGGCGTCCGGGTGGGCGCTCCCCACCGCCCGAGCGCTCCCCAGGGGACGTCCGCCACACGGGCCATCACTCCCTGGCGGCTCCGCACCACCTCCACGTGCAGGCCCCGAGCCCCGGCCGTGGTCCGCAGCCGGAGGGTCCCCTCTCCGGGCGCCTCCTCCGGGGTGAGGAGCAGGAGGAGCCCGCCGGCGCGTGCCGCGGCATCGTGGAGGCGCTTCACCGCCCCCGGGGGAAGGCGCTCGGCGCAGGTGAGGTCCAGGACCACACAGGCGAAGACCCCGCTCCTCAGGATTTGAAGGGCTGCCCAGCCTCCCCTCCCGGAGCGGCCCGGGCGCACCCAGAAGAGCCGCCCGACGTCCACGCCCAGCGCGGGGAGGGCCGGCGGGTAGAGCTCCCCCGGGCCGTCCACGTAGGCCGCCAGCCGGAGCGCACGGTGCGCCTCGGCCACCGCCCGGAGGGCCAGGCGCGTCCGCCCCGAGGCCGGGCTGCCCCACAGCTCCACCACCTCCCCGAGCGGAAATCCGCCGCCGGGCAGGAGCGCGTCCACCTCCCGGACCCCGGTGCGCAGCACGGCGAGATGGGTCCGCGGAGCCGCCCGCAGAGCCTCGATGCGCGCGCGCAGGCGCTCCACCGTCTGGACATTGACCTGCGCCCCATCCATGACCTGTACCTGCGTTCAGTATCTCCGGGCGCCCCGACGCGCAAGCCCCTCCCCGGGGGGTCCTCTCAGCCGGCGCAGAAGAGGCGCACCGTCACCCGGGTATCCGAGGTGCGCCGCAGACACGTCCCGTGGAAATGCACCCTCGGGCTGCCGCCGTCCACGCCCGCCTCGTAGGTGATGCCGCCATTGGCCACCGTGCACACGTCGACGCTGCCGTCGGCCCGGGTGATGCTGATCTGCAGCAGGGCGGGGTCAGGGACGTTGTCGTCGAGCTCCAGCGTCTGGCTGGCTCCGGCCACGGCCGCGATGTCCACCAGCGCCTGGTGGTAGGAGGCCGCGCAGATGGAGGAGAGATTCTGCGCCGAGGGGTCGAACTGGGTGGCCATCGCCCGGTGGCGGTAGCCCGGGCCGGCGCTGGTCGGGCAATCCACGTTCTGGATGACCGTGCCCCCGTCCCCGAGCGTTCCCTCCACGCCCTGCGCCACCTTGTCCGTCCGGGCCACCGGCGCGATGGCCGCCCACACCACCTCGCGCTGGCGACCGGTGCCGTCCGACAGGCTCTGGAAGAGAGTGTAGTAATCACCCACCGGGGTGAGCAGATCCTCGTGCACGGTGCAGAAGTCCTGCCCGTCGACGTCGTTGAATCGCACCACCGGGGGCCGGACGCGCTCGCTGCAATCGTCCTCGTCGCTGACCACCACCACCAGGAGGCGAGCCCCGTCGCGGAGGAAGCCCAGGTTGGGGTTGCCTCCGTCGGGGAGCAGGCTGTTGAAGTCCTGCCCGGTGAGCGCGATGCGCGCCGCCTCGAAGGGCGTCTCCTGGCCGCTCCCATCGATGCCCAGCGAAGCGATGAGCTGGCTGAAGCGCGGAACCAGGTCCGGCGCGGTGCTGGGCAGGAAGCGGTCGTCGCTCGTCCCGCCGTCGAGGAGCGGGATGAGCTTCAGCCATCCGCCCTCGGAGAAGAGGCGCAGCGTCAGTCGGCCGGAGGCCTCCGAGGCCTCGTACACCGAGGTGGTGGTCACCCCGACCCGGAAGTCCTGGGTCACACCGCCGCCCCGGCTCAGCTCCTCGACGAAGGCCGGCAGCTCCGCCGCCACGCCCGCCTGCTCCTCGGACATGGAGTTGCTGTCATCGACCACGAAGAGGATGTCCGTGGTCACCGGGCGGACGAGGGGGGCCTCGGTCTGGCAGCTCGCCGGCACCTTGGAGCCGGCGGCGTTGGTGGGCGATTCACAGCTGCATCCGGCCAGGGCACCCAGCGTCATCGACAGCGCCCAGACCTCCGCCCCGCGCATGAGACATGGCTCCTGGCACCCAGGGGAGCCGTCCGGCCCCTTGACTCGGCCAAAAAGTGTCTTAGCTCGAAAAGCGTGGTGTCGTCCCGGGCGGGCAGCGTTTCTCCTCCTGACTTTTGATTGCTACCCTCGGAGTGGACCGGTAACCGTTGGGCGTGAAAGGTGCGCTGGAGGCCCCCCGGGGGCGTCCTGAGAGAACGGAGTCGAGATTCATGTCGGACGAGAAGAAGAAGGGCGGCCAGTCGGCCGCCGTGCTGCCCAGCATCGGCGCCAGCCAGGCGACCATGAACCCGGCGGACATCCCCCAGGTCCTGCCCATCCTCCCCCTGCGCAACTCGGTCTTCTTCCCCGGGGGCGTGCTTCCCCTGGCCGTGGGCCGGCAGAAGACCATCGCCCTCATCAAGGATGCCGTCCGCGACGACCAGGTCATCGGCGTGGTCACCCAGCGGCGCGCCGAGGAGGAGGATCCCGGCGCCAACGACCTCTACGCCATGGGCACCGTGGCCCGCATCGTCAAGCTCCTCAAGATGGGAGAGGACAACTACTCGCTCGTCGTCCAGGGCCAGGCGCGGTTCCGGGTGGTCGAGCTGGTCCAGGAATCGCCCTACCTCAAGGCCCGCATCGAGGCGGTCGAGGACCGGACCTCGGCGGAGAGCATCGAGGTCGAGGCGCTCACCATCAACCTCAAGAAGCTCCCCACGAGGTGATCGAGCTGATGCCCGAGCTGCCCACGGCGGCCACCGAGCTGGTCGACTCCATCGCCCACCCCGGCCACCTGGCCGACCTCATCGCGGCCAACGTCGACGTGCCCATCGAGGAGAAGCAGGCGGTCCTGGAGACGGTGGACCTCAAGGCCCGCATGAAGCTTGTCCTCGAGCTCCTCAATCGCAAGCGGGAGGTCCTCAAGCTCACCAACAAGATCGACTCCGCGGTCAAGGGCGAGATGTCGAAGACCCAGCGCGAGTACTACCTCCGCCAGCAGCTCAAGGCGATCAAGGAAGAGCTCGGGGAGATGGGCGAGGAGGAGGAGGAGCTCGACGAGCTTCAGGAACGGCTGAAGAAGGCCGGCCTCCCTCCCGACGTGGAAAAGGTGGCCACCAAGGAGCTCAACCGCCTGAAGACCATTCCCGCCGCCTCGAGCGAGTACACCGTCGCCCGGACCTACCTCGACTGGATCGCCGACCTCCCCTGGTCGAAGCAGAGCGAGGACAACCTGGACATCGAGAACGCCCGCTCCACCCTGGACGCCGACCACTACGGCATCCAGAAGGTGAAGAAGCGCATCCTCGAGTACCTGGCGGTGCGCAAGCTGAAGAACGACATGAAGGGCCCCATCCTCTGTCTGGTCGGCCCCCCGGGCGTGGGCAAGACCTCGCTCGGTCAGTCCATCGCCCGCTCGGTGGGCCGCAAGTTCGTCCGGCTCTCCCTGGGCGGGGTGCGGGACGAGGCGGAGATCCGCGGCCACCGGCGGACTTACGTCGGCGCCCTCCCCGGCCGGTTCATCCAGAGCATGAAGAAGGCCGGGACCAAGAATCCGGTCATGATGCTCGACGAGATCGACAAGCTGGGGGCCGACTTCCGGGGCGACCCCTCGGCCGCCCTGCTCGAGGTGCTCGACCCGGAGCAGAACAACAGCTTCTCCGACCACTACCTCGACGTTCCGTTCGACCTCTCCCGGGTGCTGTTCATCGCCACCGCCAACCAGCTCGATCCCATCCCCGGGCCGCTCCGCGACCGCATGGAGATCATCGAGCTGGCCGGCTACACCTTCGAGGAGAAGCAGAAGATCGCCCGGCTCCACCTCGTCCCCAAGCAGCTCAAGGAGCACGGGCTCTCGGCCGACCACATCGAGATCGGCGACGAGGCGTTGCTCACCCTGATCACCAGCTACACCCGCGAGGCGGGAGTGCGCAGCCTCGAGCGCCGCATCGCCGACATCTGCCGGGCGGTGGCGGTGGAAGTGGCGGCGGGAAAGACCGACAAGCAGACCATCACTCCAGACCGGGTGAAGGAGGTGCTCGGTCCGGAGGCCTTCTACTCCGAGGTCGCCGAGCGCACCGAGGTCCCCGGCGTGGCCACCGGTCTGGCCTGGACCGCCGTCGGTGGCGACCTGCTCTTCATCGAGGCTACCAAGATGGCCGGCAAGGGTGGACTGACCCTCACCGGACAGCTCGGGGACGTGATGAAGGAGTCGGCGCAGGCGGCGCTCAGCTACCTGCGGAGCAAGGCCGACGTGCTGGGGATCAACCCGAACTTCCTCGAGAAGATGGACATTCACCTCCACTTCCCGGCCGGTGCCATCCCCAAGGATGGTCCGTCGGCGGGGGTGACCATCCTCACCGCGCTCACCTCGCTCCTCACCGGGATCCGCGTCCGGGGCGACACGGCCATGACCGGCGAGGCGACCCTGCGCGGGCTGGTGCTGCCCGTGGGCGGCATCAAGGAGAAGGTCCTCGCCGCCCACCGGGCCGGGATCCGCCGGGTCATCCTGCCCGAGCGCGTGCGCAAGGACCTCCAGGACGTTCCGGAGCAGGCCAAGAAGGACATCGAGTTCGTCTTCGTCAGCCGGATGGACGAGGTCCTGGTCAATGCCCTGGAGACCAACCCCTTCCAGACCCCGGCCGATCTGACCAAGCCCGAGGTCGCTCCGGCACCCGAGGTCCGCGCCTGACGGCAGTCTGACATTCCTGTCAGGGTGACCGTTGCCGCTCCGCGACAGCCGCGTCTAGACTGCGCCGCCCCCGGGCGGACCGCGAGTGAACCCGTGTCCTCCCCGGCTGGAGAGGCCCAGGGCCAGGATGGGTTCCCCCGAAGCGCAGGGCGGCACGAGCCTCGCCGGGCGACAGCTCGGCCGCTACCGGCTCCTCGAGCTCCTCGGGACGGGGGGGATGAGCGTCGTCTATCGGGGGCTGGACACGGCGCTCCAGCGCGAGGTGGCGGTGAAGATCCTCCACCCCCACCTCGCCCTGCAGCCCGACGCCCGGCGCCGCCTGGAGCGGGAGGCGCGCGCCGTGGCGCGTCTGAAGCACGCCAACATCCTGGAGGTGTTCGACGTCGCCTCGCCGGGGCTTCCCGAGGCGTACCTGGTCACCGAGCTGGTCCGGGGGACCACCCTCCGGTCCTTCGCCGAGCGCGAGCGCTTCTGGCCGCCCGAGCTCGGCGCGGCGGCGATCCATGCCCTGGCCTCGGCCCTCGCCCATGCCCACCACGCGGGCGTGGTGCACCGCGATCTGAAGCCGGAGAACGTCATGCTGCGCGAGGACGGCGTCCTCAAGCTGATGGACTTCGGCATCGCGCGGGTGCTCGATCCGGCGGAGCGGATGACGCAGACCGGGGCGCTGGTGGGTTCGCCCGCCTACATGGCGCCCGAGGTCATCGAGGGGGAGACCGCTGGCCCCGAGGCGGACGTCTTCGCCCTGGGAACCCTTCTCTTCTGGCTCTGGACGGGTGAGCTCCCGTTCGCCGCCCCGACCACGGCCGCCACCCTGAAGCGCATCCTCGATGGCCAGCGCGCCGATCCGCGAGAGCGAACTCCCGGGATTTCCGATGC
Organism: Myxococcaceae bacterium; assembly: GCA_035622755.1. Classification (GTDB taxonomy): domain Bacteria; phylum Myxococcota; class Myxococcia; order Myxococcales; family Myxococcaceae; genus JADGRA01. Next base: position 14,756 of record DASPUU010000084.1, on the reverse strand, counting down.
CCTGGCGGAGATCCTCGACCGCTGCCTGGTCCGGGACCCTGCCGATCGCTATCCGACCGCGGAAGCCCTCGAGGCGGCCCTCGGCCAGGCCCTGGCCGATGAAGGGCTCGATGACCCGGCGGGCGAGCTGGCCCTGTTCCACGCCGATCCGGGTCCGGCGCGGGAGCGACTGGTGGAGAAGCTCGCCCACCGTCTCGGCGCCGAGGCGGAGTCGGCGCTGAACGCCGGCCGTCCGGCGCTCGCCCTCCGCTGCGTCGACCAGCTGCTCGGCCTTCGTCCCGGCGATCCCGCGGCCCTGTCCATCCTCGAGCGTGCCCACCGTGTCGAGCGCCGCCGCCGCCTTCGCCGGCGCGGGCTCGGCGCGGCTGGCCTGCTCGCCATGGCGCTGCTCGCCACCTGGGCCGGGGTGCGCGCCCTCCGGGCAGGTCGGACGAGGCACGACGCGGCGACGGCCAGCTTGACCCGCCCGGCCAGCGTGGGCGCACCCGCGCCGCCCGAACTCCCGCTGCGCCCCAGCGTGGAGCCCCTGCCGCCGCCTCCGCCCGCGGCCTCCGAACGGCGGGCGGCCGCCGCCGGCGTCCCGGTAGAGCTTCTCGTTCGCCCCTACGGATACGTCCAGGTCGACCAGGGCCCGCGAAGCCGCCAGGCGCTGGCCGCGCACACGCTCGTTCTGGCGCCCGGCCGGCACACCGTCCGGGTCACCTGCGAGTGGTGCGACGCCGCCGACCACGTGCTCGAGGTCGCTCCGGGCGGGCCGCGCACCTTCGCCCTCCCGGCGCGGCTCAAGACCGGCTACCTGAGCTTCGACTTCCAGCCGAGCGACGCACGGGTGACGGTGGCCGGGGAGGAACGGACCGTGGAGCAGACCCTCTCCGAGCCATTCGTTCTCCCCTCCCCGGCGGCTCCCACCCGCTTCGCCCATCGCGTGCCCTATGTCGTCTCCCGTCCCGGGTTCCGGGAGGTGCGCGGGACGGCCGAGGTTCTTCCCGGTCAGCGCGCCACCGTCTCCGGTAAGCTGGACGCCCGGTGAACCTCGCCCTGCTCAGCGCCCTGGTCATCGGCCTTGCGGCCGCGGACGAGGCGCAGCCGTCACAGGACGCCGCCACGCGCGCGGACCTGACCGCCCTGCACGCCGCCTACGAGTACGGCCGCTACTCCGAGGTCCTGAAGCGGGCCAATGCGCGCATCGACGGGGGAGGGCTCGACGAGGCGGCGCTCATCGAGCTCCAGATGCTGGCCGGCCTGTCGGCCTTCAACCTTCACCGGATGGAGGAGGCGGAGCGCCACGTCGCCGCGCTCCTGCGCCTCGACCCCGACTTCAGCCTCGACCCGTTCGCCGTCCCGCCGCCGGCGGTGGCCTTCGTGGAGAAGCAGCGCGCGGCCATGGCCGCCGAGCTCGAGTTCCTGCGCGAGCAACGACGTCAACGAGAGGCGTCTGCCAAGAGGGCCGCCGAGGAGCGCGCCGCCCTGTCCCGTGAGGCCGAGGCCGAGCGGCGCCAGCTGGAGGAGATGTCTCGCCAGGTGACGGTGCGCACCGTCGAGAAGCAGAGCGTACTGGTCAACTTCGTCCCCTTCGGCGCGGGCCAGTTCCAGGAAGGGCGTACCGGCCCGGGGGTGGGATTCGCCGTGGCCGAGGGGGTCCTCGCCGTGGCCAGCATCGTCAGCTACTTCGTCTACGGCTCGTTCATCACCACCCGCACCGTGCCCCTGGACGACCGGTACCCGGGAGGCCCCGACGTCCTGGTGCAGACCGGGATCCCCGCCTCCAGCGCCGGCGAGGCCCAGACCTGGCGGACGATGAAGGTGACCACCGGCATCGCCTTCTACGCCGTGTACGCCGCCGGGGTCATCGACGCGCTCCTCAACTACCAGGGAGAGGTGGTGACCACGCGGGTCGAGACGCTGCCTCCGGCCTCGCCCCGGCCCTCTCCGCCCTCGTCCTCGCTCCCGGCCGCGGGAGGGCCGCGGGTGGAGCTCACGCCCGCCCCGCGGGGAAGCGTGGGGCTCGGCGTCGGGTTGCGGTTCTGAGGCCGGGAGCCAGGAGACCGTGCCCCACCTGCTCGTCGTCGATCCCGGGGGCTCGCACCGCGTGCTTCGCCTGGTCAAGCGGGTGACCAGCATCGGCCGCCATCCGGACAACGACCTGCGGCTGGAGGACCCGAGCGCTCCGGAGCACGCCCTGACCGTGCTCCAGCACGAGGAGGGGTGGCGGGTCGGCGCGGTCGACGCCCCATTCCTGGTGGAGGGCGAGCGACGGGAAGGTCACCTACTCGCCGAGGGGACCCGGCTCCGGGTCGGCGCCACCGAGCTCATCTTCTCGACATCCTCCGCCCCGGAGGCGGCCCCCGCGCCCGCGAATCGTGCCGACGCTCCGGACGTCCTGCGGCGGCTCATCGCCTTCAGCGCCCACCTGCTCCGCTCGCGCGACGTCGATGCGCTGCTCGAGGCCCTGCTCGACGAAGCGGTCGCCCTCACCGGCGCCGACCGCGCCGTCCTGCTGGTGAACCAGGAGTCCGGCCTTCACGTCCGGGCGGCGCGCAACGTGTCGCGGCAGACGCTCCCCGATGCTCGGCATCGGCTCTCGGACACCATCCTGGGAAAGGTCCTGGCCACCTGCCAGCCGCTCCTGGTCGAGAACGCCCTGGCCGACCCGGAGTTCTCCGCCAGCGCCTCGGTGGTCAACCTCCAGCTCTCGAGCGTGCTCTGCGTCCCGCTCGGCGAGCGTCCTCCGCCGCTCGGCCTCCTCTACCTGGGTACCGACCGCTTCCGGGGAGGGTTCGACCGCGGCGCGGTGGAGCTGACCACCATCTTTGCCGCCCAGGCCGGGCTCTTGCTCCAGAACGCGCTCCTCCTCGACGAGCTGCGCACCGACGTGCGCGAGCTGCGGGACCGCCTGGCACAGGACCGCTACGGCGAGCTCCTCGGGGCGTGCGAGGGGATGCGGGACGTCTACCGCCAGGTGGACAAGGTGGCGCCCACCGGCATCACCGTGCTCCTCGAGGGAGAGACCGGGACCGGCAAGGAGCTCATCGCCCGGGAGATCCACCGCCGGAGCCCGCGGGCCGGCGGGTCGTTCATCGCCCTGAACTGCGGAGCGATGCCCGAGACGCTGCTCGAGAGCGAGCTGTTCGGGCACGCGCGCGGGGCCTTCACCGGCGCGGTGGCGAGCCGGCCCGGCCGGTTCCAGGCCGCCTCGGGGGGAACTCTCTTCCTCGACGAGGTAGCAGAGATGACCCCCGGGCTCCAGGTCAAGCTCCTCCGGGCGCTTGACGAGGGCGTGGTCACCCGGGTGGGCGAGACGCGGCCGGAGCCGGTCGACATCCGCGTGGTGGCCGCCACCCACCGGGTGCTCGAGGACGAGGTCCGCGGCGGACGGTTCCGCGAGGATCTTTACTACCGCCTCCATGCCCTGCGCATCCGGCTCCCGCCGCTGCGGGACCGGGGGGACGATGTCCTCGTCCTGGCGCGCTACTTCCTCGGCCTTTTCGCCGGCGAGCACCGGAGCCGGGCGCGCGGATTCGGCCCCCGGGCGCAGGCCGCCCTGCGGAAGCATGCCTGGCCGGGCAACGTTCGCGAGCTCCGGAACCGCATCCAGCGCGCGGTGGTGCTCGCCGAGCGCGCGCTCCTGGCTCCCGCGGACCTGGAGCTCCCCGACGCCGACGGCGCGCCGGTGATGACCCTGGCCGAGGCCAGGGAGGACTTCCAGCGCCGCTACATCGAGCAGGTCCTGGCCCGCAACGGCGGGAACCGGACGCGGGCCGCCCGGGACCTGGGCGTGGACCCGCGGACGGTGTTCCGCTTTCTGGAGAAGCGCGAAGCGGAGCGGAGCCGTCCACCCGAGGGCAACGAGCCTGCCGGGGAGGAGTCGCCATGAGGCGAGCGGCGGCCGGGCTGGCCCTGGCAGGCGCGCTCCACGGCTCCGCCTGCCTGCTTCCCCAGACGGACACCATCCTCCCGGACATCCCCCCGCCGCTCAACCAGCCGCCGCGCATCGTGCAGAGCGGCCTCCAGCCGCCGACGAGCATCTTCCAGGTGGACGGGGGGCCCGGGTGCCCGGAGCTCGTCTTCGCCGCTCCGGTGGAGGATCCGGACGTGAACGACGTCATCTTCTACGACTACTACGTCGATGCGAACGTGAATCCGGGCCCGGTGACGCAGGGCACGCTGGCGCCGAGCGGGGAGCCGCTGCGCACCGAGGAGGCGAGCTACACGGTCAGCTTCTCCGTCCCGGGTCCGCTCACCTCGCCGGGAACGCACCTGGTGGAGGTGGTGGTCGCCGACGGGCCGCTCATCAACCGCGTGCCGCTGCCCCGCACCGTGCAGCTCCCGGACGGCGGGACGCGCACCGACCCGACCTTCGCCGTGACCAACGCCTGGGAGGTGACCGTCACCGGCGGGCCCTGCCCCTAGGTGCGGCGGGTCAGCCCCCGTCGCGAATGCGGCCCAGCGCCCGCCGGAAGCCGTCGACCGCCGGGCCCATCTCCCCCGAATACTGGACGGCCGAGGTGGTGTAGAGGTCCTCCAGGCTCTCCAGCCGGCGGAAGACGCGCGCCACGTCCTCGCGCCCGCGCCGATCCACCTCGCAGCTCGCCTCCGCCTGGCGGAGCCGGTTGAGCCAGCTCACCCGGAATCCGGTCCACTGGACCGAAGCCTCGGCGGCCGGCCTCACCGCCGAGAGGCCCTGCCGGCGAGCCTCCAGCTCCTCGTAGAGGTCGAGCGCACGGGCAGCACAGTCCTCGACCCCGAGCCGCTCGGAGACGTCGAGCGGCCGGCGGGGCGTCATCTCCCGCACCGAGCGCACGACGCTCCAGATGACCAGGCAGGAGAAGACGACCACGACCAGGAGATAAGCGCCCAGCGCCACCGTCCTGAACGGCCGGTACCGCGCGTTCGCCCGGGAGGCTCTCTTGGCCACGGTGCGCCCGGCTCTTAGGCTCGCCGCACGGGCGTGGCAAGGGTTGTCCGCCCCGGCCGCCGCCGGTCAGCGCGACGCTCCGGCATCGCCCGAGGGAGGAGAACCGGCGTCGGCCGCCGGCAGGCGCCGCGCGGCGGTCAGCCGCGCTCGGAAGGACGGAGCCCAGGGGCTCGCCGGCGACGCCTCCAGCGCCGCCCGGGCGATCTCCACGGCGCGCTCCGGTCGGCCGGTCTGCTCGTAGGCCAGCGCGAGGAGGGCCAGGGCCTCCTCCCGGGTCCGGACGCGGCGCTCCCGCTCCACCACCCGGGTCAAGAGAGGGATGGCCTCGGCCGGCCGTCCGGTCCGCGCCAGCGCCGCGCCGAGGAGGAAGCTGGCCTCGAGGGCCTCCGGATCCGGCGGGTCGAGGGCGAGGAAGGCGGACAGCTCGTCCACCGCCGCCCCGGGTTCTCCCCGCCGGCTCGCCTTGAGGGCGTGGTCGATGGCCTCCACCCCTGCCTCGCGACGTGCGCGCGCGAGGAGCTCCTGGATCGCGCTGCGCTCCAGCGGAGAGAGCCGGCCCTGGTCGATGCGAGCCAGCGCGGAGATGGCACTCCTCCGGTCGGCCGCCGTCCCGGCGTCGAGGAGCTCGGTGGCCCGGGCTGCTTCCTCGCTGGCCACCTCCCCGGCGGCGGCTCGCGACTTCCAGAGGTCGAGCGCGGCCCGGGCCTCGCCCAGCTCCCGGGAGAGGCGCTCCTGCTCGTGGGCCGCCAGCGCCGCGCGGACGGAGGAGACGGCCAGGCCGGCGCCGACGGCGAGCAGCGCGAAGATGCCGTACGCCACCGCGGAGGCCAATCTCTGCCGCCGCTGTGCCTCCTCCAGCCGGCGCCCGACGCCCTTCACCTCGGCGTGCAGCGTCTTCAGCTGGTTGTCCGTGCGGATGACGAGGTTGCGGCTCTCGATGACCTCGCGGCGGATGTCCGCCAGCTCCTTCTCCAGTTCCGCCATCCGGGGCCGACACCCTAGCGTCAACCTGGAAGCGGGGCCACGAGGTCGAAGAGCGGCATCTCCAGAACGACCACCGCGCCATGGCGGCAGGGCCGAGCGAGGTCGCACGCGTCCAGCTCGCGGAGGAGGCGCTGGACCGCCTCCTCGGATGGGCCGCCCGAAGCGAGCGCCGCCGCGGCGCAGGCAAGGGAGGCGCGGAGCGGCTCCAGACCGGCCTCGTCGGTGTCGAGCACGGCCCGCAGCAGACCGTCGCCGGGCACCCCGGCCAGGGCCGGAGGGCGCGCCGTCCAGCGAATGGCCGATGCGCCGAAGTCCTCGAAGGCGAGCCCGAGCTGGGACAACGTCTCCCTACGTCCTGCCAGGAGCCGGAGCTCGGACGCAGTGACGCTGGCAGGCGGCCCGGAGAACTCGAGCTGATCTCCGGCGCCCGGTCCGCCCGGCAGGAGCCGCTCGAGGCAGACGCGCTCGCGGGCGGCGTGGAGGTCGAGGACGACCAGCGAGCTCCCTGGACCCTCGCAGACCAGCGCTCGCTGCCCGAGGAGGCCGAGCCTCCGCAGGCCGGCGAAGAAGCCCGGGGCGGGAGCCTGCCAGCGCCCGGGCAAGGATTCGCCCGCCGCCGGGGTGCGCCCGGGGGTCCCGAGCGGCGGCGCCGCCAGCGGCAAGCGGTCCGCATCACGGGCCAGCCGCAGGAAGCGCTCCACGGCCTGGGCATAGGCAGGCGTGACCGGACCGGTCGCCGCGCGCGCCTCCAGCCAGGGGGCTCCCCGCAGCGCACGCCCCACCGCGTCCTGGATCGCCTCGGCGACCCCGGCGGAATCGCGGAAGCGCACCTCGAGTTTCTGGGGATGGACGTTGACGTCGACCGCCGCCGGATCGAGCTCGAGGAAGAGCACCCCCACCGGCTGCCGTCCGGCGGGGAGCCAGGGCTGGAACCCTCGCTGGAGAGCGGCGGTGAGCGTCCGGTCGCGAACGAAGCGCCCGTTGACGAAGGTGTACAGGCTCCGAGCGCTGGCCTGGGTATACTCCGGCGAGGCGATCGCCCCGTGCACACGCAGGCCGAGCCGCCGCGCGTCCACCGGCAGAAGGTGCGGGTGGACGTCGGGGCCCAGCGCGGCGGCGATCCGATCGTCGAGGTCGGCTCCGCTCGGCGGAAGGGCGAGCAGCGAGCGGCCCTCGTGCTCGAGCCGGAACCCCACCGCGGGATGCGCCAGAGCGAGCCGCAGCACCGCCTGCTGGCAATGGCGCAGCTCGATGTCCGGGCGGCGGAGGAACTTTCGCCGAGCCGGAACGGCGTGGAACAGATCCTCCACCAGGACCCGCGTTCCGGGGCGCGCCGGCGCAGGCGCGACGCCGAGCAACACGCCGGCCTCGACGCGGACCTCGGTGCCCACTGCGGCGCCCGGCTCGGCGGTGCTGAGCAGGAGGCGCGACACCGAGGCCACCGCCGCCAGCGCCTCGCCGCGGAACCCGAGGCTGGTGATGCGCTGGAGCCCGGCCAGGTCGGAGAGCTTGCTCGTCGCATGCCGGCGCAGGGCGAGCGGAGCATCCTCGGGGGACATCCCCTGGCCGTCGTCGACGACCTCGATGCGCTCCGAGCCGCCGCCGGTCAGGCGGACGAGCACGTTTCCGGCGCCGGCGTCGAGCGCGTTCTCCCCCAGCTCCTTGACCACCGACGCCGGCCGCTCCACCACCTCGCCGGCGGCGATCTGATCGATCAGCTCCTCGGACAGCACACGGATGCGGGCCATGGACTCCCGGCGCTTCCCACTCCCGGGGCGGTGCGGTACACCGCCGAGGAGGGATGGGGCAAGCCCGGAGCGCGCGAACGATGCGGGTGGCGGTGACCGGGCCCACCGGCGACTTCGGGACGCTGCTCCTTCCCCGGTTGCGCGAGGACCGTCGGGTGGAACGGGTGCTCACCCTGGGCACCCGGGGCGCGAGCGGCGTGCGGGTGGTCCATCACCGAGTCGACCTCACCCGCTACGACGTGGAGTCGGAGCTGGTGGAGGTCCTGACCGGAGCGCAGGTCGAGACGCTCTACCACCTGGCCTTCCTCCATGGCCGGACGCGCAGCCCGGCGTTCGCGCACGAGGTGGAGGTGATCGGCACGCTCCACGTGCTCGCCGCAGCGGCGCGCGCCGGGGTGAAGAAGCTGGTGATGCCCTCCGACACGCTGGTCTACGGTGCGCGGCCGGGGAACCCGGTGCTCATCGACGAGGACGCACCCCTCCATGGCTGTCCGGCCAGCCGCTTCGTCTCCGACCGGGTGGAGGTCGAGACCCAGGTGGCCGCCTTCCGCCGCGCCCATCCGGAGATCGAGCTGACGGTCCTTCGATTCGCACCGGTGCTCGGGCCGACCGCCGACAACCCCGCCACGCGCTTCTTCCGCCGTCCCCTGGTCCCGACCCTGCTCGGCTTCGACCCCCTCTGGCAGGCCCTCCACGAGGACGACGCCTGCGGGGCGCTCCTCCACGTCCTCGACCGTCCTTCGGCTGGGGTGTTCAACGTCGTGGCCGCCGACCTCCTGCCGCTCTCGGCGATGATCGCCCTGGCCGGGACGCGGGCCCTGCCGCTTCCGGCCCCGCTCGCCCGGGCGGCCCTCCGCGCCCTGAACGCCGCCGGCATCACGGCCACCCCGGCCTCCCTGCTCGACTACCTGCACTACGGCTGGGCGGCGGATGGCGCTCGCTGCCGGGAGGTGCTCGGATTCGAGCCGCGCCACCGTGCCAGCGAGGCCCTGCGCTCGCTGAGGAGCTGACGCCCAATGCCCAAGCGCGTCCTCGGAAACGATCCCTTCCTGCGCGGCGCCGCCGAGCGCGCTCCTGCCCCTCCGCCGCCCCCGAAGGGCGGAGCGCGGCCGGCGCGCCCCCGAGCGACCGCCGCACCGCCTCCGCCGGCAACCCAGGCCGCGAAGGGGACGCCCGGCACGGTGGCGCCCGCCGCGGCGCCCCTGGACCTGGCCGCGGCCTGGGGCGCTCTCCGGGCGGCGGTGGAGGCGATCCGCGCCGGTGTGGGGAGCGCGGCCGACGTCGAGCTCGACGTCTATGGCGGGGACGCGCACCTCCAGGCGGCGGTGGCCCCCCTGGCCGAGTTTCTCTACACGCACTGGTTCCGGGTGACGGTGGAAGGCGCCGAGCACGTCCCCCGGGGCGGGGCGCTCCTGGTGGCCAACCACGCCGGTGCCCTGCCCATCGACGGGCCGATCCTCCACCAGGCGCTGAAGCGCAGCCGCCCGGACCTCCCCGACTCGCGCTGGCTGGTGGAGGACCAGGTGTTCTATGCCCCGGTGCTGGGCACGCTCCTCAACCGCCTGGGCGGCGTGCGCGCCTCGCCGGACAATGCCACCCGGCTGCTCGGCGAGGGCCGCCCGGTGCTCGTCTTCCCGGAGGGCATCCAGGGCATCGGAAAGCCCTTCCGCGAACGCTACCGGCTCAAGCGATTCGGGCGGGGCGGCTTCGTCAAGCTCGCCCTGCGGACGGGCGTCTCCATCCTGCCGGTGGCGGTGGTGGGCGGGGAAGAGTCGCTCCCCCTGCTCGCCAAGCTTCCGGCGGGATTCCTGGGGATGCCCTACCTCCCGGTCACCCCGCTCGGACCCGTTCCCCTCCCCGCCCGCTGGTTCGTCCGCATCGGTGCGCCCATCTCCCTCCCGGACCGAGGCGCGGCCAAGGGTGAGGTGGCGACGCTGGCGGTCCTGGAGGCCATCGTCGAGCGCACCCGGCGGAGCATCGAGGAGATGCTCCAGAAGCTGCTCCGCGCCCGGGCGGGCGTCTTCTCCGGTTGAGGACGCACGAAGGCCCCGGAGGGGGTCCCACCTGGCCGCCGCCGGCTGGTTTGGTCCACAATGGGAGCGTGCTGGAACGAGATTTTCGGTCGGTGGGCGCGCTCCTCCCGGATGCCCTGGCCCGGCTCGCCGCCGGAGGGGGCGCCGGCGCCCTCCAGTCGCTCTGGCGCGCGGTCATCGGCGGAGCGATTGCCGAGCGGACGCGTCCTCTCAGGTTTGCCGGCGGCGTCCTCCACGTCGAGGTCCCGAGCCCCACCTGGCGGGCGACGCTCGAGTCCGAGGAGCCGGCGCTGCGCGCCCGGCTCAATGCCGTGCTCCGGCAGACCCGCGTGGACCGCCTCGTGTTCGAGGTCCGGCGCCCGGCTGCCCCGTGAGCGCGGTCCTCCTCCTGCTCCTCGCCGCCGAGCCCCCGGCGCCGCCCCCGTCGGTGCAGGAGGTCGAGGGACGCGCCGCCCTGGAGGTGCGTGAGATCTTCGAGCGGATCGGCCGGAACGCTCCGCAGCTGGACGGTGCGCTCTCGGCCGCCGCCCGGGCGCTTGCCCTCGAGGCGCAGCGGTCGAGCGGAGCGGCGGCCGCGTCCCCGGACGCCGCGACGGTGGCCGAGGCCGTCTCAGCGGCCGGCGCCTGGGAGCCCCGGCCACGCGTGTGGATCATCCGCGCCTCGCCCCTGGACGCCGGCCTGGCGGCCCTCCGACGGCGGAGCGACCTGGCGGTCGAGCCGGCCACGCATGTCGGGCTGGCAGTGGTCGGGGAGCCCGATCGCGGCGTGATGGCGCTCGTCCTCGCCGACCGGAAGGCCGAGATGCGGTCCTTTCCCCGGCGACTCAAGCTTCCCGGCGCGCACGAGCTGTGCGGCGAGCTACGCAGGCCACTGGAAGCACCCGAGGTCTTCGTCACGCTCCCGGCCGGGCACGTCGACAAGGTGAGCGGCGTGCGGGCCACGCCGACCGGGTTCTGCGCCACGCTCGGCTTCCGGTCCACCGGACGCTACGCCATCGAGGTGGTGGGCTCCGGCCCGGGCGGGCCGGAGGTGGCGGCGCTCTTCTCCCTCGACGTCGGTGACCATCCGCCCGGACCCGGAGCGCCTCCCCCGGCCGAGCCGACCACCCCCGCTGGCGCGCGCGCGGCCATCCTCGGCCGCATCAATGCCCTGCGGTCGGCGGAGGGCATCGCTCCCCTCATGGCCGATGCCCGCCTGGACGCCGTGGCCCAGGGCTATGCCGAACGCATGGCCGGCGAGCACTTCTTCGCCCACATCGCCCCGGACGGCAGCTCGATGGACCAGCGGCTCCGGGCGGCCGGCTTCGCCTACCGCGCGGCGGGGGAGAACCTGGGCCTGTCCGGAAGCGGACCGATGGCCGCCCACCTCGGAGTCGAGGAGAGCCCCGGGCACCGCGGGAACCTCCTCTCGGGAGGCTTCACGCTCCTCGGCATCGGCATCGCCCAGGAGTCGGTGGGCGGGCAGGTCCGGACACTGGTGGTGGAGGTGCTGGCCGCGCCCGAGGCCCGCTCCGGCGATCCCCTCGGCGATGCCTACCGGCGCATCGCCGAGCAGCGCGCGCAGCTCGGCCTGCCCGCGCTCACCCGGAGCTCGCAGCTCGAGGCGGTGGCCACCGAGCAGGCGCGGCTCGCGCTCGACGGCCCGGACGGTCCGGAGGACCAGACGCTCGCGCCCGACCGCCTCTACCACCGCGTCAGTCAGTCGGTGCTCGGCGTGGAATCCACCAGCGCCGATCTCTTCATCGCCGAGGACCTGTCCCAGCTTCCGCGGTCGCGCGGGGTGGCGGACGCCCAGAAGGATCTGGTCGGCGTGGGGGCAGTGCGCGCCGACGTCGCCCCGGGAGGCCGGGAGACGTACTGGGTGGTGGTCATCTACGCCGGGCGCCACTGAGCCCGGCAGCCCGCGCGAGGAACCCTAGAGCGCCCGCCGCTGGGTGGCGTACGCCTCGAGTCCGAGGGCGGGCGTGGCCGCGCTCGCGTAGAGCGGGCACTTCACGCAGGTGAAGCTCTGCCACCCACGCCGCACCGCCTCGTCGAGGCAGTTGTCGTACTGGGAGCAGTTCAGGTTGCGGTGTGTCTCGACGCCGGCCCTCTTGGGACCTGCTTCCGGGTTGATCGTCTGAGGCAGGTCGGTGGGAAAGGGTTTCATCGAGTGGAAGCCTCCCTCCTGCTGGGTGCGGACCCCGGGTGAGAGGGGCACCCCGGAGGTGGCTCCGGAGCGACGGTTGCCCACATTGGACCCCTGAACGGTCTCCAATGGTTCCCCTCACCTCCGGGCGCCAAGCTCCAGCATCCCGGACCGCGCGCGTGTTTAGGCGGCCGGCCCTCCCCTTGTCAAACCGGCCGGTCCCGACTTGGGGCATCCTGGAGGCCTGTGAGACGTCCCGCGACGGCGATCGGGCTCGCCGGAACCCTCCTGCTCTGCCCGGCGCCCTCCCCCGGCCAGTCGGAGAAGCTCCTCGAGGCGGCCCGGTTGCAGCGCCCGGCCGCCGCCGAGCAAGCCCAAGCGGAGCTGATGGCCTGCATCAAGCGGAGCTGCCCGGACGCCGGGCGCCTCTCGCTTCTGCTCGGCGAGCTGCTGCTCTCCCGCGGCGAGGCGTCACAGGCCCTGGCCGTTCTCCGGCGGTACCCGGCCCCGCCGCCGCTCGGTCCCTACCGTGAGTTCGCGCTCGGTGAGGCCTACTTCTACCTCCGGGACTACCGGGCGGCGGCGGCGCGGTTCTCCGAGGCCGCCGGAGCGCCGGGGGTCGTGGCCGGCCGGGCCGAGGCCCGGGCGGGAGAGGCGCTGCTCCTGGCCCGCGAGCCGGGCGAGGCGCTGCCGCTCCTCGAGCGCGGGCTGGCGCAGGTCGGCGGGCCGGAGCTCCTCGCCGCCCGGGCCGAGGCCCGCGCCCAGCTCGGCGACCTCGCCGGGGCCCAGTCCGACCTCCACACTCTCCTGGTGCGCTATCCGCGCTCGCCCGCGGCGCTGGAGGTGGATGCCCAGCTCCGGGGCAGCTCCGCGCCCGCGGTCGCTCTCACGCTCGAGGAGCGGCTGGGGCGGGCGCGCGCATTCCTCGACGCCGGCGACCCGAAGCAGGCGCTGGCAGAGGTGGAGCGCATCGACAGCAACGGGCTGGCCCGTGACGCGGCCGGCCGGGCACAGCTCGCGCTCTTCCGCGCCCAGTCGCTCTACCCGCTCGGGCGCGCCGAGGAAGGGGACGCGGCCCTGGAGGTGGCCGCCCAGGGGCCCCCGGCCACCGCCTCGGAGGCTTTGCTCGTGCGCGCCCGGCGGCTGCTCCGGCTCAACGACAACGCCGGCGCCCTCCAGAAGTTCCAGGAGGTCTCGCGCCGCTATCCCCAGGAGTTGGCCTCGGAGGAGGCGGACTACTTCGTGGGGTGGATCGCACTCCAGGAGGGTCGCATCCAGGCGGCCACCCAGGCGCTGGAGGCCTTCGAGAAGCGTCACCCCGAGTCGCGGCGGCGGGACGACGCCTGCTGGTTCCGGGCCCTGGCCTTCATCCGCCTCTCCAACTGGGCCGAGGCCGACCGCGCTCTGCGGGAGCTCATCGAGCGGTACCCGAAGAGCACCCTCATTCCCCAGGCGCGCTACTGGCGCGCCCGGGTCAAGCAGCTCGCCGGGGGAACGGTCACCGACGACTACCTGGAGGTCATGCGCTCCTTCCCGGCGAGCTTCTACGCGCTGCTGGCGAGCGAGCGCATCCGCGAGCTGGGCGTCAAGCCGCCCCCGCTCTTCGCCGAGCGTCCCCGGATCCCCGCCCAGGCTCCCACGAGCCCGGAGCTCAGCCTGCCCCGGGCCCTGGCTGCGGCCGGCCTGTGGCGCGAGGCGTCCGAGGAGCTCAGCGCCCGGCTGGGGCAGGTCCACACGCCGGAACAGGCGATCCGCGTCGGGACGTCGCTGGCACTCATCGGCGAGGCCTGGGCGGCCTACCGGCTCGCCAACCGCCTGCTCTGGGGGCGCGCCTACTCGCAGAAGGACGCGATCTCTCTCGCGCTCCTCTACCCCCGGCCCTTCGCCGCGCACGTCGACGAGAGCGCCCGCGCGGCCGGCGTCCCACCCGGCCTCCTCTACGCGCTCATGCGCCGGGAGAGCGCGTTTCGTTCGGATCGCCTGAGCGCCGCCCGCGCCCGGGGCCTGATGCAGCTCATGGCCCGCACCGCGACGGCCATCGCCCGTGAGCTCCAGCTCGACCCGCCCGAGGCGGACGACCTCTACCGGCCGGAGCTGAACCTGGACCTCTCCGTCTGGTACGTCTCCCAGCTCTCCAAGCGCTTCGCCCACCCGGCCCTGGTGGCCGCGGCCTACAACGCCGGTCCGGCGGTGACGCTGCAGTGGGCCACCCAGTTCGGCCAGCTCCCGCTCGACCTCTTCGTCGAGTCGCTTCCCTACAAGGAGACGCGCAACTACGTGAAGCAGGTGGTGGCCGATCTCTACCTCTACCAGCTCTTCTACGGCGCCAAGAGCGACGGGCTTCGACTGGCGATGACGCTCCCGGCGCCGGCCCCCTCGGGCATCGACTTCTAGGCGGTCGCGTGAAAGCGGGCGCCGTCACCTGTCCCCGCCGCGGGCGTCGACCAGGAACAAGTCCGTATCGCCGGCGAGAGGTTCTTGTCCGTCTCTCGGCAGGGTCCCCCAGGGCCGTCGCGTTCCCCGGCCGGCGGAGGGCGGCCCATTTCACGAGCGATCGCAGGGCACCATTTGACGCATTCCAGGGATCGAGGGGTGAGGCGCCGGGCGACGCGCGACGATCCCTTGTGTCAGCCGCCGACCCTCAGCGAGTGAGGATCACCCCGCGTTCGTGAACGTTGAGCACCTGGCCGAGCGGAAACCGGAACAGCGGCCGCTCCCAGTGCACGTGCCCGCAGACGGTGAGCGGCACTCCGAACCGCTGGATGAGCGCCTCGAGCTGGGGGATACCCGGCTGATCACTGTCCCCCGGGGGGCCCTGGTGGAGGACGAGGAGGTCGAGCTCGTCGGCGGCAATGCTCGCCACCCGCCCCAGTTGATCCTCGGGAGCGCGACGGCCCGGGCGGCTCGGGTCGCCCTGGATGAGGCCGACGCCGCCGATGTGCAGTCCG
>DASPUU010000083.1:0-31327 GCA_035622755.1 Myxococcaceae bacterium | reverse complement strand
AAGTCCGTCCTCCCGGAAGACGTCCTCGACCTCGATGAAGCCGGGGTAGGCCGTCCAGGCGAATTCCTGGACGTCATCCTGGTGGAAGCGGTGGGTGACGGTGCCGTCGGCATTCTCGGTGCGCGCGGTGCGCACCCCGCTGGCTCCCACCACGAAGCGCCCCGGCACGGTGAGCGTCACGTCGTAGGTGCCGAAGTCGGCGTAGAACTCGCTTGCCGCGTGGTACTGGTGGGCGTTCCACCGGGGCTCGGTTGCCCCGCGCGTCGGCGGCACCTCGAGGACGCCGAGCTTGGGGAACCACTGTCCGAACAGGTAGTAGTCCCCGCTGTATCCGGCGCGGGCCACCACCCGCGGGATGCGGGACTCCCAGGCGAGCTGGAGGGTGACCGTGCCGCCCGGCGGGACGGGCTGGGGCAGGGTGAGGGTGAAGACCGTCTGGTCGTCGGCGTTGTCGTCGTCCGGATGCTGCCAGCGCAGCGAGGGAAGGAGGTCCGTCCCGTCCGGGAGCGTCGCTGCCGTGAGGCGCATCCAGCCCCACTCGTCGGGCTTCCGCGAAGGATAGCGGCCCGTCAGGCTCGGCGTCTCGTCGCGGAAGCCCTGCTGGACGACGGCATCGCGGTAGAAGGTGGAGCTCGCATTCTTGAAAGCGTTCCAGTAGGCGTGGAACCAGAGCGAAGACTGGGGCACGGCGCTCCGGTTCACCCAGGTGACCGTCTCCCGTCCGGTGAGGGCACGCCCGCCCGGGTCCAGCCGGGCATCGATGACGTAGGAAGCGACCCGGTCGCTCAGCGGCTCGCCGATGGCCCGCCCCCCCGCGTCGAAGCGGGGCGGGGCCGGAGCGGCCGCGGCCAGTCCGGGGAGAGCGGCGACCAGGACGAGGAACGATGCCGGTGCCTGACGCATGAGGCGGACGGAAGACTGCCTGCTTCGCGCCCCCGTGGAAAGCACTCCCTGCTCGCTCACAGCGAGGGAGGCGGGAGCCGCTTGCCGTCGGTGGACAGGCCGGGGATGGTCAGGAGCCTTCGCGTCACCTGTGACATCCGTTCCTCCTCGCCCTCGCGGACGTCGAGGGTGAAGCTCACCTCGTCGAAGCGGCTCGGCGGCGCAGCGAGCAGCATCGGTCGCGGGACCCGTTCCAGCGGATTCACCAGGGCCCCGAGGCCGGCGTTCCAGTCGCGGGCCACCCGCTCCAGCGGCACCGCCTCCACTCGGAGGCGGAAGGCCACGCCCGGGGAGCTCCCGTCCTCGAGGACGATGCGGCCGTCGAGGGCCAGGCCGGCCCGGCGCAGGGCGGTGCGCTGCTCGGAGGTGAGGAAGGTGTCGGCGTCGAGCGCCGGAGCGTCGCCGCCCAGGGCGTCGAGGAGACGCCCCCGGGCCCCGCGGTCCTGGGGCGCGCGCCAGAAGGCGGCCCAGGCCTCGGCCACGGCCCGGTCCCGAGCTCGCTGCGCCTGACCCTCCCGCGCGGCGCGCGCCTCCTGGGCCGGCGTGAGCAGCTTCCGCTCGCGGGCCACGGTGATCGCCTCGGGAAGGGCCGGCGCCGTCCCCGCCCGGAGCGGGTCGACGGTGAGGAGCACGAGCAGGGCATCGGGCTCGCCGGCCACCTCCACCGAGGGAACGGCGCGGAGGAGGAAGGCGCCGGCCTCGGTGATGCGCTCGATGCGCACCGACTCGCCGCGCAGGCTCCGGTCCCGGAGGCGCTCCGGCGCGCGGACCCACGGCATCCAGGCGGCGAAGGGCTGCGAGGCGTCGACGCGGGCAGGCACCCGGTCGGTGAGGGAAACCGTGTCCAGGCCGTCCGTCCGGGAGAGCGTGGCGACCAGCGTGCAGGCGTCGGCCGCGACGCAGGCGGTCCGCGTGCCCGGCTCCTCGCCGGCACCGGCCAGCATCGCCGGGATGGAGAGGGCCAGGAGGGCGCAGGTGGCGCCGGCGCGAGCCATGGGTCGACTCTACCGCCCGGGTCCGCCGTGGCCAGCCCGCGGGGGGCCCTCAGCGGCGAGCGACGACGGTACCCGCTCCGGCACGCACCGGCACGGAGCCCCGGGTCGCGGCCTCCGGCGCCGCCCGCCGCGGCCGGAGCACGACGGCCACGCTGGCCAGGATGATGGGCATGGCCAAGAGAGCGACCGGCGGGATGGCCTCGCCCCCGAGCGCCGCGCCGAGGAGGACGGCCACCACCGGGTTGACGTAGGCGTAGCTGCTGGCCACCGCCGGCCGCACGTGCGCGAGGAGGTAGAGGTAGGCGCTGTAGGCCAGGAGCGAGCCGAAGACGACGAGGTAGACCAGCGCCCCCAGCGCGCGTGCCGGGGGTGGTCCGGCCAGGTGCTCGCCGCGGGCCAGGCTGAGCACGAGGAGCACCGCCCCGCCGGCGAGCATCTCCGCGGCGGCGGCCATCGAGCCCCTGGGCAGGTCGAGCCGGCGGCTCCAGAGCGAGCCGAAGGCCCAGGCCGCGGAGGCAAAGAGAAGGGCGGCCATTCCGCCCGGGCTCGCGCGCAGGTCGCTGCCGTGATTCAGGAGCACGATGCCCAGTGCCCCCAGGCCCAGCGCCGCCCAGTCCCCGAGCGGCGGCCACCGGCCGAACACCCCCGAGAAGCCGGCCATCCACAGCGGCATGGCGGAGATGACCAGAGCGCACAGCCCCGAGCCCACGCTCTGCTCGGCGTAGACCACCCCCCCGTTGCCGAAGGCGAGGAGCAGCGTTCCGATGGCCGCCGCGTTCCGCCACTGCCGGGCGGTGGGGAAGGAAGCGCCGCGGGCGCGAGCGAGCAGCAGCAGAGCGGCGCCGGCGGCGACGAAGCGCAGCCCGGCCATCCGGAAGGGGGGGAATCCCTCCAGCGCCACGCGGATGCCGAGGTAGGTCGAGCCCCAGACGACGTAGAGGACAAGGAGCGACAGGGCGACCAGGAGGCGGGAGTTCTTCTGGGGCGGGGGGGGCTGCACGGCGTGGCTCTCCCGGGCCGGGGATTCCGGTTCGGTCTCCACCGTGCGGCCAACCGACGTCACGTCGCTTCCCGCTTCCTGCGCTCGAAATCTGGAGGAGCGCATCGAGCAGATAGCGGTCCCGGCCGGCGCCTGCCAGCCGCCGGGGCCTGTTCCGTTCCGCGACCGGGGGCTTCTGTGCTGCCGAGCGACGCGGGATTGCGCCACCCCTGGGTCGGTGCTTGTCTCCCCCACGCCCCGATGGCCCCCTCCGTCCCCCACGACGCGGAAACCCAGCGCCTCGAGGAGGATGCCCGGCGAATCAAGAACTGGAAGCGCTGGGGGGCCTACCTGTCGGAGCGGCAGTGGGGAACCGTGCGGGAGGACTATTCCGCCGGCGGGACCGCCTGGGACTACTTCCCGCACGATCACGCCCGCTCCCGGGCCTACCGCTGGGGAGAGGACGGGCTGCTCGGGCTCACCGACCGCGAGTGCCGGCTCTGCTTCGCCCCGGCGCTGTGGAACGAGAAGGACGCCATCCTCAAGGAGCGCTTCTTCGGCCTGACCAACGCCGAGGGCAACCACGGCGAGGACGTCAAGGAGCTCTACTGGTACCTCGACGCCACTCCCACCCACAGCTACCTCAAGGCGCTCTACAAGTACCCGCAAGGGGCATTCCCCTACCGGTCGCTGCTCGAGGAGAACGAGCGGCGGGGCAAGTCCCTGCCCGAGTACGACCCGCTCGACACCGGCGCCTTCGACGAGAACCGCTACTTCGACGTGCTGGTGGAGTACGCCAAGTCCACCCCGGACGACATCTTCATCCGCATCACCGCCACCAACCGGGGTCCGGACCCGGCGCCGCTTCACCTCCTGCCCACGCTCTGGCTGCGGAACACCTGGTCCTGGGGGCGGAACGGCGAGGGGTATTGGTCGCAGGGGCGCATCGAGGCCCAGGACGGCACGCTGGTGGCCCAGCACCCGGCCCTGTCGCAGATGCGGCTCGAGGCGGCGCCGGGACCGGATGGACAGCCGCCCACCCTCCTCTTCTGCGACAACGAGACGAACAGCCAGCGCCTGTACCGCACCGCCGGGCGCAGCCGCTGGCCCAAGGACAGCTTTCACCGCTACCTGGTCGAGGGCCAGCGCGACGCGGTCAAGCCCACCCATGCCGGCACCAAGGCCTGCGCCCACTACGCCCTGCGGGTGCCGCCCGGGAAATCGGTCCAGGTGCGGCTCCGCCTGAGCGACATCGACCTCGGCGTCCTGGCCGACTTCGGGCACACCTTCGACGCCCTCTTCACCCAGCGCATCAACGAGGCGGACGCCTTCTACAACCACCGCCTCCCGGCCGAGGCCCAGCCCGAGGAGCGCAAGGTGGCGCGGCTCGCCTACGCCGGGCTGCTCTGGAACAAGCAGTTCTACGGCTACGTGGTGAAGGACTGGCTGGAGGGAGATCCGGTTTTCGCCCAGCCGCCGACCTCACGGAATGCAGGACGCAACGAGGACTGGAAGCACGCCTACATGCGCGACGTGGTCTCCATGCCGGACAAGTGGGAGTACCCCTGGTTCGCCGCCTGGGACCTCGCCTTCCACATGGTCCCCTTCTCCGAGGTCGACCCGACCTACGCCAAGGAGCAGCTCCAGCTCTTCCTGCGCGAGTGGTACATGCACCCCAGCGGGCAGCTCCCGGCCTACGAGTGGGCGTTCCAGGACGTGAACCCGCCGGTCCACGCGTGGGCCTGCTGGCGGGTGTACAAGAAGACGGCGCCCCGGGGCGCCCGCGACACGCTCTTCCTCCGCCGCGTCTTCCCCAAGCTGCTCCTCAACTTCACCTGGTGGGTGAACCGCAAGGACCTGGCCGGCAAGAACCTCTTCGGCGGCGGCTTCCTCGGGCTCGACAACGTGGGGGTGTTCGACCGGAACCGCCCGCTCCCCGACGGCTTCCAGCTCGCCCAGGCAGACGGGACGGCGTGGATGGCCTTCTTCTGCACCACCATGCTCTCCATCGCCCTCGAGCTGGCCATGGACGACCCGGCCTACGAGGACATCGCCAGCAAGTTCTTCGAGCACTTCGTGCGCATCGTGGATGCGATGAACTCCGGCACCACCGGCCTGTGGGACGAGCAGGACGGCTTCTACTACGACAAGGTCATCACCCCCACCGGCGAGATGCTGCCCTTGCGGCTGCGCTCGGCGGTGGGGCTGACGCCGCTCTTCGCCACCGAGATCCTCGAGGACCGCTACCTGGCCAAGCTGCCCGGCTTTGCCAAGCGGATGCACTGGTTCCTGGAGAACCGGCCCGAGCTGGCCAGCCACGTCTTCTACCGTCCGCCCAACCCCGGCCACCCCGGCGGCCGCCGGCTCCTGGCCGTCGCTCCCCGCGAGCGCATGGAGCGCATCGTCCGCTACCTGATGGACGAGGAGGAGTTCCTCTCCCCGTACGGAATCCGGTCGCTCTCCAAGGTGTACCGGGACCGCCCCTTCATCCTGCGCTCCCAGGGTGCAGAGGCCGAGGTCCATTACGAGCCGGGCGTCTCGGAGACCGGGATGTTCGGGGGAAACTCGAACTGGCGCGGGCCGGTCTGGTTCCCCACCAACTACCTGCTCATCGAGGCCCTCGAGCGCTACCACTACTTCTACGGGGACGAGTTCCGGGTCGAGTTTCCCGTTCGCTCCGGCCGGACCTGCACCCTGCGCGAGGCGGCGCACCTCATCGCCCAGCGGCTGTGGGCGCTGTTCATCGCCGACCGGGACGGGCGGAGGGCCTGCCACGGCGCCGAGCCGCGCTACCAGGAGGACCCGGAATTTCGCTCGCTGGTCAACTTCTACGAGTTCTTCCACGGAGACACCGGTCAGGGCCTGGGCGCGGCGCACCAGACCGGCTGGACGTCGCTGGTGGTGGAGCTGCTGACCGACGTCATCCGCTCCCGGCAGTCCCCCTGACGCCGCGGCTCAGCGAAACCGCATGCCGGCGATCTGGTCCACCGACAGGCCGGTGGCCCGCTCCACCTCCTCGCGGGTCACCGCCGCGCAGGCCAGTGCGCGCCGGAAGGTGTTGAGCAGGACCTGGGCGGTGGCGGCGTCATCGAACATCGCCCCGAGCCGGGTGGCCTGCGCCGCGCGATCGAGGAAGGCCCGGAGGCGGGCACCGGCCGGCTCGAGCTCGGCGGCGAAGAAGGAGAACAGGGCGCCGAACCGGGCCGGGAGCTGGGCCGGATGGAGGTCCCAGCCCTGGGTCACACCGTCCTCGAGAGCGCGCTTCACGTCCTCGGCCGTCCGGCGCCAGCCCTGGTGCACCGCCCGGCGGTTCTCCGCCTGCTCCTCGCGAGAGAGGACCTCTCCCCGGTGCGGCGCCACCGGCAGCACGGTGGTCGGCCCGTCGGAGATGGACACCGCCGTGCCGGCGGTGGCCAGCACCAGGAGCCGGCGCGCCAGATCCAGCGCCGGGTGGGCCAGCGTCTGCCGTGCGCCGGTGATTCCCAGGGAGGCGCTCAGGTCGTAGGGGCCGAGGTGGAGGGAGCGGCAGCGCGGTCCGGCGGCGGCCAGGAGGCGGGGGAGCCCCATCGCCCCGTCCGGGGCCACCAGCGCCTGCGGCGTCTCCACCATCAGCTCCAGGGCCACCGAGCCGTCCGGCCATCCACAGCGGGCCTCCACGGCGGCCAGCGCGTGGACGAGCACTTCCACCTGCTCGGGGAGGGCCACCTTGGGCAGGGTGACGGCGAACCCGGGCGGGCAGCCGGCCGGAGCGGCCGCCAGGCAGACCCGCTCCAGGGTGCGGAGCGAGCGCCGTGCCGAGGCCGGGGAGACCAGCGACTTGATGCGGATGCCGATGAACGGGGGAAGCGCCCCCTGGCGGCCGGCCTCGGCCAGCGCCGCCCCCACCGCCTCGGCGTGCCCGTCCTCCTCGGAGTCGGGGCGGACGCCGTAGCCGTCCTCGAAGTCGATCCGGTAGTCCTCCACCGGCTCCCGGGCGAGCTTCTCCACCACCCGGGACCGGAGGCGCGCGGCGGCGTCGGGGGCGAGCGAGAGGCCCAGCGCCCAGGCGAAGGTGGTGGCGTCGGGCGCGTGAGCGGCGAGCGCGGCGCTGGCGATCTCCTTCACCCGGGCGAGCGTCCGCGGCTTGAAGAGGTGGGCCCCGCCGTAGAGCACGTGCACCGGCCGCCGGCCGGTGGTGAGCCCGGGACGGAGCTGCGCGAAGCGCAGCAGCGCCCGCTCGAGGGTCTCGAGCGCCGGGGCCAGCGCATCGGCGAGCGGCGGCAGCGCCATCTCGGAACGACTCCAGGGTTCGGCCTGGTTCATACTCCCGCTCTTCATGGCGTCCAACCTCTCCCTCCGGGCGAGCCCGGACCCGGTGCCCGAGGCGGTGGAGCTGCTCGACGGGGGCGCCCAGGCCTACCCGCGGATGCTGGAGGCCATCGACGGGGCGCGGGAGCACGTCCACTTCGAGGTCTACATCTTCGAGCAGGACGGCTGGGGCGAGCGCTTCATCGACGCTCTGGGGCGGGCCGCGGGACGCGGCGCGGCGGTGATGGTGGTGGTGGACGGGTGGGGAACCTTCGGTGCCTCGCGGCGCCTGGTGGACCGGCTGCAGACCGCCGGCTGCACGGCCCGCATCTACAACCCCCTCTCCGGCCTGCTGCGCGGTGCGCTCCGGAGGAATCACCGGAAGATGCTCGTCGTCGACGACCGGGTGGCCTTCCTCGGCGGCATCAACATCGGCGAGGCCTACGCCAGCGGCGGAGGAGCCCGCGGCTGGGAGGACCTGGCGCTGGAGATCCACGGGCGGCCGGCGGTGTGGCTCGGCCGGCGGATGCGCGGCGTGGGACCTCTCCCCCGGCCGGGGCGGGTCCGCATCTACCTCTTCAGCGGCTGGCGGATGCGCAAGCGCTACCTGGCCCTCCTGCGCGACGCCCGCTCGCGGGTCGCCCTGGCCCATGCCTACTTCCTTCCCGACGCCGGTCTGTTCCGGGCGCTCCGCCGGGCGGCGCGCCGCGGCGCGACGGTGACGCTGCTCCTCGCCGGGAGGACCGACGTGGCGCTGGCCCGGGCCGCGACGCGGCGGCTCTACCGGCGGCTGCTCGCCGCCGGCGTGCACATCTACGAGTGGCAGGCGTCGGTTCTCCACGCCAAGGCGGCCGTGGCCGACGGGAACCGCATGCTGCTCGGGAGCTTCAACCTGGATCCGCTCAGCATCGTCAACATGGAGACGCTGGTGGAGCTGGATGACCCGGGGGCGGCGGTGGAGCTGGAGCGGTGGATCGGCGAGCGCGTCGCCCTTTCCCACCAGGTGACCGGGGCGGACTGCGCCGGAACGCTGCTCCAGCGCCTCCTCGTCGACGTGGTGGGGGCCTGGGCGGCGCGGCTGAGCGCCTGGGTGGCCCGGGTCATCGCCGGCCAGGATCTGCGCCGCCGCCGCCTGCGGGCCGCCCTGCTGGCGCGGAGGCTCCCCTGACCCGGGGCTCCATGCTCCCGTCACCACGCCGACGCCGAGCCGTCCATTGAGGGACGGCCCCTCCCTCGCCTAGCGTTGGGAGCTCGGCATGGCGCACTACGACCTGGTGGTCATCGGCTCGGGCCCGGCGGGGGAGAAGGGCGCCGCCCAGGCCGGCTACTTCAAGAAGAAGGTGGCGCTGGTCGAGTGGCGGCCGGTGCTCGGCGGGGCGGGCGCCAACACCGGGACCCTTCCCAGCAAGACCCTCCGCGAGACGGCGCTCTACCTCTCCGGCTTCCGCCAGCGCGGGCTGTTCGGCGTGGAGATGGTGCTCTCCCACCGGGCCGGCGTCCGCGATCTCCTCTTCCGGGAGCGCACCGTCTCCCAGGAGGAGAGCGTCCGGGTGCAGCAGAACATGCAGTCGCACAAGGTGGACGTCTTCCAGGGCAAGGGGCGTCTCGTGGACGCGCACACCGTCGCCGTCCGCCGGCCCGGCTCGGAGGAGAAGCTCACCGGGGACGTCATCCTGGTGGCCACCGGGTCACGCCCCCTGCACCCGCCGCTCTTCCCCTTCGGTGCACAGGGCATCTACGACTCGGACACCATCCTCCAGATGGAGGAGGTCCCCCACTCCCTGGTGGTGGTGGGGGGCGGGGTCATCGGCTGCGAGTACGCCTGCACCTTCGCCGCGCTCGGCATCCCGGTGACGCTGGTCGAGCCGCGGACCCCGCTGCTCGGCTTCCTCGACGACGAGATGGCCGACCGGCTCGCCGACCGGATGCGTGACCTGGGCGTCCAGTTCCGGATGCCGGACGCGGTGGAGTCGGTCGACGTCGAGGATGGGCGCATCACGCTCGGGCTGAAGAGCGGCTCCTCCGTCCAGGCGGCGGCGGTGCTGGTGGCCATGGGCCGGTGCGCCAACAGCCGCAACCTCGGGCTCGAGGAGGTGGGGGTGGCCATCGGCGACCGGGACCGGATCCAGGTCAACGGCCACTTCCAGACCTCGGTGCCGCACATCTACGCCGCCGGCGACGTCATCGGCTTCCCGGCGCTGGCCTCGACGGCCATGGAGCAGGCGCGGGTGGGCATGGCCCACGCCTTCTCGCTCTACCCCAAGGACGCCCTGGCGCCCATCCTGCCCTACGGCCTGTACACCATCCCCGAGCTGTCCATGGCCGGGTCGACGGAGGAGGAGCTCAAGAAGCAGAAGGTCGACTACGTGGTGGGCCGGGCGGCCTACGCCACCAATGCGCGCGGGCAGATCATCGGGGACGGCGGCGGGTTCCTGAAGCTCATCTTCCGCCGCGAGGACATGAAGCTGCTCGGGGTCCACGTCCTCGGGGAGAGTGCCTCGGAGCTGGTCCACATCGGCCTGACCGCCCTGCTCCTCGGGGGCACGGCGCAGCTCTTCATCGAGACCTGCTACAACTACCCGACGCTCTCCGAGACGTACAAGTACGCGACCTACAACGCGCTCGCCCAGCGCAATCCGGTGGGCTGAGCCGTGCTCGACCGGCAGTGAGCCGAGCCGCCTCCCGGGCTCCAGGCGAGCAGGGCGGCCGGCACGAGGAAGAGCCAAACCGCGGCGCGCGTTCTCACATCGGTACCCCGAGGCGGTCCTCACCGCTCTGCTCTCGTGCGGAATGGTTGCAAAGTACGCGGCACGGCACAAACTGGCCAAGGGATGGACCACTCCACCCCGCTCGGGCTTGGGTTTCTCTTCGTCTCCGCCGTGGGCGCGGGGGTCATGAACTCGCTCGCCGGCGGGGGGACTCTGCTCACCTTCCCCATGCTGCTCGCCATCGGCGTCTCGCCGGTGACGGCCAACGCCACCAATGCCGTGGCGCTCGTCCCCGGCTCCTTCAGCGCCGGCTGGACCTACCGGAGCGAGATCGGACGGTACGGGCGCCGGCTCATCGCCGTCCTGGTCGCCTCGAGCGCGCTCGGTGGATGCGTCGGCGCGCTGCTGGTGGCGGTGGCCGGCGATGCGCTGTTCCGCAAGCTCGTCCCCTGGCTCATCCTCTCCGCCACGGCGCTGTTCGTCATCCAGGAGCCGCTCCGCCTCTGGCGGGAGCGGCACTCGACCCCGACCGAGGCCGTGCAGACACTGGACGACCGGCACACGTGGGTGCTGGCCGCGGCCCACTTCCTGGTCTCCGTCTACGGCGGCTTCTTCGGCGCCGGCATGGGCATCCTCATGCTGGCCGAGCTCGGCTTCGCCGGCCTGAGCAACATCCACCAGATGAACGGCCTGAAGAACTTCGGCGCCGCCTTCATCAACTTCACCGCCGCGGTGACCTTCGCCGTCGGGGGGCACGTCTCGTGGAGCCTGGCGCTGCTGATGATGGTCGGCGCCATCCTCGGCGGATGGGGTGGAGCGGTGGTGGCCCAGCGCATCGGACAGCGCCCGGTCCGCTGGACGGTGGTGGCCATCGGGCTCCTCACCGGCGTCCTGACCTTTGTGCGCTGACCGCCGGCGGTCACCCCGGGGCGTGTGCCCACACCGTGACCGGGTGTGGCCCTGGGTGTCGGGAGCCTCGGGCCGCGGCCCGTGACCCGGGGGGGCGGGGAGGTAACCCCGGGAGAACCCTGGACCCCGGGGAGCGAGGAGCCTCGGGGCGGCCGGCTTGCATGCTCGCCGGGTCAGGGAAACTCTCGTGCTGAGACGCCTCTTGGCTGCGATGCTGCTCCTCCCCCTGGTCGGGTGCGGGACGGACATCGTCCACGATGCGCCCTGCGTCCGGCCCACGGTCGCGCCCACCCTCGTCGCCGGCGGGAGCGGGATGCCCCAGGCCTTCCTGGAGGTGGACCTCGGCGAGCTGGCCACCGGGCGGGACCCGGTGGTGCTCACCTCGGTCCACCTCCGCACCGGTCCCCAGGGCGCTCCCTCGGAGGTGCGGGCGGTGCGCCTGGCCGCGAGCGGCGACGTGCTCTGGCCTTCCCCGGAAGACGTCGACCTCCGCGCCCTGGCGGACCGGGGGCGTCTCTCGCTGGCGCTCGACCTGGCCGCGCCCCCCGCGCGGGCGGGCGAGGCGACGGCCGACGTCTGCGTGAGGAAGTTCACCCCGCGCGGGATGCTCTGAGCGGCTCCTCACCTCGGTGGGGCCCCGCCCTCCGTCTCGGGCTCCGCCCCGAGGGCCAGGCGCCGGAGCGCGTCCAGGGTGTCCGCCTCCGCCGCCGGCTTGTCCGTGCGCCAGCGGGCGATGCGCGGGAAGCGGACGGCGACGCCTGACTTGTGCCGGGTGCTGGCGCGGATGCCCTCGAAGTGGAGCTCGAAGACCTGGGACGGCTCGACGGCGCGCACCGGGCCGAAGCGCTCGCGGGTGTGGGCGCGGATCCACCGGTCGAGGTCGGCGATCTCCCGGTCGGAGAGGCCGGAGTAGGCCTTGGCCACCGGAACCAGCTCGCCCTGGTGCCAGAGGGCGAAGGTGTAGTCGGTGAACAGGTTCGCCCGGCGCCCGTTGCCGGGGTGGGCGTAAAGGAGAACGGCGTCGATCTGGAAGGGATCGATCTTCCACTTCCACCAGTCGCCGCGCCGCCGGCCCGAGCGGTAGGGCGAGCTCAGCCGTTTCAGCATCACCCCCTCCACCTGCCGGGCGCGCGACTCGGCGCGGCGGGCGGCGAGCGCCTCCCAGGTCCGCTCGCCGAGCGACTCGGAGACGAAGAGGCGTGGGTGAAGCCCGAGGAGGAGCGCCTCCAGCCGGGACCTCCGCTCGGAGAGCGGAAGCTCGCGGGCGTCGGCTCCGCCCTGCTCGAGCAGGTCATAGGCGATGAATGCCGCCGGGGCCTCCTCGAGAATCCGCGGGGTCAGGGTCTTCCGTCCGATGCGCCGCTGCAGCCGCGCGAAAGGGAGCGGCTCGGCCTCTCCGTAGGCCATCACCTCGCCGTCGAGCACCACTCCGTCCGGGAGCCGGGCGGCCGCCTCGAGCAGCTCCGGGAAGCGCTCACCGATGAGCTCCTCGCCCCGCGACCAGAGGAAGGTCCGGCCGGCCCGGCGGATGAGCTGCCCGCGGATGCCATCCCACTTCCACTCCGCCAGCCACTCGGCGCGGTCGCCCAGCTCCGCCGGGTCGCCCTCGAGGGGTGAGGCGAGGAAGAAGGGGTAGGGGCGCGAGACGTCGTCGGCCGCCTGGCCCGGGCCGAGGACCCCGGCGAAGAGCTCCGCGCTCGGCGTCCACTCTCCCATCAGCCGCTGCGCCACCACCGGCGCGGGGAGGCCGGCGACCTGCGCCAGGGCGCGGATGACCAGCGTCTCGCTCACCCCCACCCGGAGCTCGCCGGTGAGGAGCTTGTTCACCAGGAAGAGCTCCTGGCGCGAGAGGCCGGACCAGAGCTGGAGCACGCGCTCCCGCTGCGCGGCGCCGTCCAGCGAGCGCAAGGAGACGATGCGCTCGGCCATCCACACCGAGAGTGGGACGTCGGACGTGCCGGCGGCCTGCGAAGTGTCGAGGAGCAGGGAGATGGTTTCCGCCAGGTCGCCCACCACCGCGTAGCACTCGGAGAGCATCCAGTCCGGGATGCCGGTCAGCTCGCGGGTCCAGTCGACCAGCTGGCGCACGTTGAGCAGCCGCTTCAGTCGCCGGCCGGTGAGGACCCAGAGCGCCCAGGCGGCATCGGCCGGCGGCGCCTCGCGGAAGTAGCGCGCCAGCGCATCCACCTTGGCCAGGGTGGAGGTGGTCGAGTCGAGGGCCTCGTAGAGCTCGGCGAAGCGCTTCACGCCTGCGGCTCCCCCTCGAACTGGGTGGACAGCTCGGTGGCCTCCAGCCCGCGCTCGCGCAGGGTGCGGGCGAAGGGGGCGGTGTAGCCGTGCGTGACCAGGACTCGCGACGCTCCCGTCTCCGCCACCGTGCCGAGCAGCGCCGGCCAATCGGCGTGGTCGGAGAGCGCGAAGCCCCGTTCCAGGGTGCGGCGGCGACGCTCTCCCCGGACGCGCATGAACCCCGAGGCCAGGGCCTGGCTCGCGTCGCCGAAGCGGCGCATCCACGGAGTTCCGCGGGCGGTGATGGGCGCCAGCACCAGCTCCCCGGCGAAGTCCCTGCCGCGGGCCGTGTCCGCCACCCGCTCGGTGGGAAGCATGGTCACCCCCGCCGCCCGGTAGACGTCGGTCATCCCGGCGATGGCGCCGTGGAGGAAGACCCGCGAGGACGTCCAGCGGGCGAGCTCGGCGAGGATCCGCTGCGCCTTGCCCAGGACGTGGGTGAAGAGCACCGAGGGACGGCCGAGGGCGCGGCAGGCCTCCCACCAGGCGAGGATGTCCTTCACCACCGCGTCGGTCGGGTCCCAGCGGAAGACGGGCACCCCGAAGGTCGCCTCGGTCACCAGGACGTGGGCGCGGACCGGCTCGAAGGGAGCGCAGGTCGGGTCGGCGACGCGCTTGTAGTCTCCGGAGACGACCCACACCTCTCCCCGGCGCTCGAGCCTGACCTGGGCGCTGCCCAGGACGTGGCCGGCGGGGTGGAGCGTCAGGTCGACGTCCCCCAGCCGGCGGCGCTCGCCGTACTCGACGGCCTCGAGCCGGGCCCCGGGAAGGCGGTGGCGAGCGACCTCCAGTCCGGCGCGGGCGCAGAGGTAGGCGCCGCTCCCCGGACGGGCGTGGTCGGCGTGCGCGTGGGTGAGGACCGCACGCGCCACCGGGAGCCAGGGGTCGATGTGGAACCCGCCCGGCGCGCAGGACAGGCCCTCCGGGGTGACGGTGATCAGCTCGGCCACGGCGGTCGAACGTGGGTCAGCGACCCCGCGGTCAGCGCTTGGCGGGCTCGCCGGGACCGAGCAGGAAGGGATGCACCGGGCCGGGACCGAGGGCGGGGAGCTCCCCGGCGGCCCCGAGCGCACCGAAGGCCGCGGCCTGGCGACGGAGCTCGCGGTCGCTGAGCTCCTCCTGCCACTCCTTGGGGTTGGAGGGCCAGGGGTAGGGCTGGGGCACCGCGCCGCCGCCGAACTGCCGGTGGCCGAGCATGTCCGGGAAGAGAGGGGTCCACTTCCCCAGCTCGTCCGGCTCGCGCGTGATGCGGCTCCGGTTGGCGGGAAGACGGAACTGCGGGGCGGGTGGGATGACCATCGCGGACCGGAGGACTCTGGACCAGCCCGGGGGGAAAAGGGAAGAGGGTAGAGTGCGCGCTTTGCCCATGGACCGAGCGCAGAACGTCGACCGACTGACCGAGCCCTTCGACGTGGCCATCGTCGGAGGAGGAGCGACCGGCCTCGGCGCGGCGGTGGAGAGCGCCGCCCGCGGCTACCGGACGGTGCTCGTCGAGGCGCACGATTTCGCCCAGGGGACCTCGAGCCGCTCGACCAAGCTCGTGCACGGCGGCGTCCGCTACCTGGCCCAGGGCAACGTCGGGCTGGTGCGGGAGGCGCTGCGCGAGCGCGGCCGGCTCCGGCGGAATGCCTCGCACCTGGTCGGCGACCTGCGCTTCATCGTCCCGGCGTACGCCTGGTGGTCCGGGCCGTACTACGGCGTGGGGCTCAAGCTCTATGACCTGCTCGCCGGCCGCTTTCGGCTGGGGAAGAGCCGCTCGCTCGACCGGGAGGCGGTGCTCGCCGCGCTTCCCACGCTGGAGCCGGAGCAGCTCAAGGGCGGCATCGTCTACGTCGACGGGCAGTTCGACGACGCGCGGCTGGCCATGGCCCTGGCGCTCACCGCCGCCGACCTCGGCGCGGCGGTGATCAACCAGATGCCGGTGGTGGGTCTCCTCAAGGAGGAGGGTCGGGTCCGGGGGGTGGTCGCCCGGGATGCGGAATCCGGCCGCGAGCACACCGTCCGGGCCCGGGTGGTGATCAACGCCACCGGCGTCTTCGCCGACCGCATCCGACATCTCGACGACCCGGCCGCGGTCCCCACCGTGTCGCCCTCCCAGGGCATCCACCTCGTCCTCCCGGCATCGTTTCTCCCCGGGACGCACGCCCTGGTGGTGCCCCGCACCGACGACGGCCGGGTGCTCTTCCTCATCCCCTGGCACGGGCGGACCCTGGTCGGGACCACGGACACGCCGGTGGCCGAGCCGGTGGAGGAGCCGCGGCCGCTCGAGGAGGAGGTGAATTTCCTTCTCCAGCACACCGCGCGTTACCTGGTCTCCGACCCGTCGCGCTCGGACGTCCTGGCCGTCTATGCCGGCCTGCGGCCGCTGGTCCGCCCCCCGGACGAGGGCGTCGAGCGGACGGCCTCGCTGTCGCGCGACCACCACGTCTTCACCTCGCCGAGCGGCCTGGTGACCATCGTCGGCGGAAAGTGGACCACCTACCGGAAGATGGCCGAGGACGTGGTCAACCGAGCCGCCCAGGTGGCGGCGCTGGCCGCCGTCCCTTCCCCGACGGCAGCCCTTCGCCTCCACGGAGCGCCGGGCGCGGCCCGGACCTCGGAGGTCGGGGTTCCCACCGGCCCGCTGGCCAGCTATGGAACCGACGCCCCGGCGCTCCAGGCGCTCGTCCGGGCCGAGCCGGAGCTCGGCGGGCTGCTCCACCCTCGGCTGCCCTACCTGCACGCCGAGGTGGTCTGGGGTGCACGGCACGAGATGGCCCGCACCGTCCAGGACGTCCTCGCCCGGCGGACCCGGGCGCTGCTGCTCGATGCGCGGGCCTCGGCCGAGTGCGCCCCGGCGGTGGCCGGGCTCCTCGCCCGCGAGCTGGGGCGGGACCGGACCTGGGAGGCGGCACAGGTCGCCGACTACCGTGCCCTGGCCGAGCGGGCGCTTCTCTCGGGCTGACGCGCCGGTCAGGGAGGCGGTGCAGAGACGAGCGTCCGCCAGGCGATGAGCCAGCGGCCGCCCTCCCGGACGAGCACGTAGATGTCGTGGCCCGATTCCTCGGAGCGCTGTCCACCCACCTCCCAGGCCATCTCCCAGCGCCGGGTGGCCACCGCCGAATCGTTGAACAGGTCGATGGACGGCTCCGATTCGTCGAAGCGGAGGACCAGCGCCACCTTGAGGAACTCGTCGTAGGTGGCCACGCAGGCGGCCCGGCCCTCGGCCCGCCCGGCGAAGCCGGGTCGGACGAACACCACCGAGGGATGGAGCATCTCGGCGATGTCCTGGGTGCGCCCCTTTCGCCAGGAGGCGGTGAGGCTGGCGAGCAGCGCACGGATCTGCTGGGCGGCGGTCTCGGCCACGAGGGGAGCTCTCGCACGGCCAGTGAAGGGACCGGTCCGCGCCGGTGCGACTGTACCGCGGAAGCGCGCCGCGCAGGCGGACGAGGTGAGACGGCGGGCCGGCCCGATCACGCGGCGCGGGGGAGGGCCGCGCGGGCGACGAGCACCGCCCCGCCGAGCGCGAGGGCAATCACCGCACCCATGGCCCAGGCCGGAGACGCCGCCCACAGCGCTCCCACCAGCGCGCTGGAGAGGAAGTCTCCGATGCCGTTGACCGTGGCCAGGACGCCGAAGCCCACGCCGCGGACGTCGGCCGGCAGCAGGCTGGCCGCCGCGGAGCTCTCCACCGTCTCCCAGAAGCCCATGTACACGCCCGAGACGCCGAAGACGACGGCGAACTTGCCGAAGGAGTCGCCGGGCACGAGGAGGGCCGCTGCCGGGATGGCGGCGAGCGCGTAGCCGAGCGCGAGCACGCGCAGCTTGGGGAAGCGATCCGCCAGGGCCCCGGCCACGGAGCAGCTGACCGTGTAGACGACGTTGTAGCCGACGTAGAAGAGCATCGCCCAGCGCGCCGCGGCGGCGAATCCGAGCCGCGGCGTCCAGGCCTGGGTGGCCCAGAGGATGAGCAGGGTGTTGGCGAAATCGCCGAGCCCGGCGATGCCCACGCCGAACAGGAAGCGGCGGTAGGGGAGCGGGAAGCCCGCCAGGCTGGACCGGAGCCTGACCTCGGGCCGGCGCGGATGGGGCCTCTCCCGCACCAGGGTGGCGACGGCCAGCGCAGCCAGGAGCCCGGGAATCAGCGTCAGGGCGAGCGTCCCGCGGATGCCGACGGCGCCGACCAGGCCGAGGGCGAGGAGCGGGCCGACCACCGCGCCGGCGCTGTCCATGCTGCGCTCGAAGCCGAAGGCGCGCCCGTAGGTCGCCGGGGTGGTGGCCTCGGTGAGGAGCACGTTGCGCACCGGCGTCCTCGCCCCTCGCCCGAGCCAGCCCGCGGCCCGTCCTGCCAGCAGGTGCCACCACTGGGTGGCGACGGCGAAGCTGGCCATCGCCGCGGCGGTGGTGAAGTACCCGGCCACGGCCAGTGGCTTCCGGCGCGCCAGCCGGTCGCTGTACAGGCCGGAGAGCAGCTTGGCCGCGCTGGAGAGCCCATCGGCCACGCCCTCGATGAGGCCGAGCGCCGCCGACGCCCCGCCGAGGGAGGCGAGCAGCGAGGGCAGGAGGGTGGTGGCCATCTCGTGCCCCACGTCGGAACAGAGGCTGGCCATGGCCACTCCAGCCACCGTCCGGTTCAGCCAGCGGGTACTCCCGCCCTCGCTCACCGTCCCGCCCGGCGCGCGAAGACCGCCCGGCCGGCGAAGTGCGCCTCCTGGCCCAGGTCCCGCTCGATGCGCAGGAGCTGGTTGTACTTGGCCACCCGCTCGCCGCGGCAGGGCGCACCGGTCTTGATCTGCCCGGCCGCGGTGGCCACGGCGAGATCGGCGATGAAGTCGTCGGCGGTCTCGCCCGAGCGGTGGCTGACCACCGTCCCGTAGCCGGCTCCCTGGGCCAGGGAGATGGCCTGCAGGGTCTCGGTCAGCGTGCCGATCTGGTTGAGCTTGATGAGCACGGCGTTGGCCACCTGCTCCTGGATGGCGGCGCGGATGAGCGAGGGATTGGTCACCAGGAGATCGTCGCCGACCAGCTGAAGGCTCTTTCCGAGCTGCCGGGTGAGCTGCTTCCAGCCGGCCCAGTCGGACTCCCCGAGCCCGTCCTCCACCGACCAGACCGGGAACCGGCGCGCCCAGTCCTCCCACTGGGCGATCATCTCCTCCGGCGTCCGGCGTCCGCCGCCCGACTTGCGGAGCACGTAGCCTCCGTCCTCCCAGAACTCGCTCGCCGCCGGGTCGAGCGCGATCCCGATGTCCTCGCCCGGGCGGTAGCCGGCCCGCTCGATGGCCCGAAGGAGAAGCTCCATCGCCTCCTGATGGGTCTTCAGGGAGGGGGCGAACCCTCCCTCGTCGCCGACGGCGGTGGAGAGCCCCCTCTCGCGAAGCACCGCGGCCAGCGCCTGGTACGTCTCGGCTCCCATCTGGACGGCCTGGTGGAAGGAGACGGCGCCGGCCGGGGCGATCATGAACTCCTGGAAGTCGAGGTTGTTGGCGGCGTGCACGCCTCCGTTGAGGACGTTGAACATCGGCACCGGGAGGACCGAACGGGTGCCCGGGGCGAGCACGCGAAAGAGCGGAGAGCCGGCGGAGGCCGCGGCGGCGCGAGCCACCGCCAGCGACACGCCGAGGATGGCGTTGGCCCCGAGCCGGGACTTGTTCGGTGTCCCGTCCAGCCGGCAGAGGAGCTCGTCCAGCGGCTGCTGCCCGTCGGCGGTGCGCCCGGCGACCACCGGGGCGATGAGCGTGTTGACGTGGTTCACCGCCTGGAGCACGCCCTTGCCGCCGAACCGCTTCTCACCGCTGTCGCGGAGCTCGACGGCCTCGCGAGCCCCGGTCGACGCGCCGGAGGGGACACTGGCCCGGCCCATCGTTCCATCGTCGAGCACCACGTCCACCTCGATGGTGGGATTGCCGCGGGAGTCGAGGATCTCACGGGCCTGGACGGATCGGATCTTGCTCATCGAGGGGTCTCTCCGGGGGTTGGTGTGTCCAGGGCGCGGGCGCGCCGCGCGAGCAGCTCCAGCCGCGCCAGCTCGGCCTGGACCGCCGCCGCTCCGGCGCTGGTCGTCCGGCGGGCGCTCTCCAGCGCCGAGGCGGAGATGGTCAGGACGTCGCGCAGCCGTGCCCGCACCTCCTGCTCCAGCTTCCGGCCGCTCTCCCGCACGCGCTCGTCGAGGTCGAACTGGACGCGCGAGCTGTTCGCCTCCATCAGGCGCTCGAGGTAACGCTCGGCGTGGCGGCGGACGGACCTTCTCCGGACGGCAGCCGGGAGCCCGAGGTCGAGCAGCCAGTCCAGCGGCGAGGCCATGGTCAGGTGCAGGAGGTCGGTGAAGTAGCGGTGGCTGGAGACGCGGAAGCCCACGTCGAACTCCGACTCCCGGCCGAGGCGTTCCAGACCGGGCTGCTGGGCGGCGCGGGAGAGGAAGTCGACCGCCATCACCACCAGGCGCCCGAACGCCTCCCGGTACCGCGCCTCCGCTTCCGGGACCTCCTGCTCCACCCAGGTCTCGATCCAGCGGCGGGCGACGGCCTCGGCGGTGCGCATCGCTTCCTGGCGCCGGCGGCCGGCGCGTCCGTGTCCGGGCCGAAGCGCTTCCGCCAGGGAGGCGTGCGCCGCCGGGAGTGCGCGCGCCAGAAAGCGCTGGCGCTGGTCCTCCAGAGCATGCCGCAGCCGCTCCTCCTCGGCGAGGAAGGCGACGCTCAGCGTCCCGAGCGACTGCTCGGCCGCGGCCACCACCGTCCCCAGCCTTGCCACCCGGGCCTCGGATTCGGCCACCGGCCGGACCAGCGCCAGCCGCTGCTCCTCGAGAAGGGCGGCGAGCTGACTGGCCACCCGCCGGGCGCCGCGCTGGGCGGCCTCCGCGGCCAGGCGCGGTCCGGAGGTGCTGGACAGGTCGTCCAGCCAGGCCTCCAGCCGCCGCCAGTCCCGCGTCGGCCCCCGCCCGGAGAGGTGCTCCGCGGCGCTGACGTCGAGCAGCTCGACCGGGGCGCCGACCAGCGACCGCTCCAGGGTGCGCAGGTTGAAGGCCCGGGCCTCGGCGAGCTCCGCCTCGCTCAACCGGTCCGCCTTGTTCAGCACGAAGACGAACCGGTCGACGTGCTCGGCCACCTGGCGCACCAGCTCCAGCTCCTCGCCGGAGATGGGTGGATCGCCTCCGAGGACGACCAGTGCCGCGTCGATGCGCGGGACGAAGGCACGGGTGGCCTCGGTGTTCTCCAGGATCACCGAGCCGATGCCCGGGGTGTCCACCAGGCACATCCCCGCGGCCAGCCGTCGCGCCGGCTCGAAGATCTCCACCGCCCGCACGCCCTTCTCGTTCCCCGGGTTGCGCTCCTCGGTCACGTAATCGGCGATGGCCGCCCGCGGGATGCCCTGCCATCCCGGCCCGCCGGCGAACCGCACCCGCGCGCCCGCCTCGGGACCGAAGCGGATAACGGTCGCCACCGAGGTCACCGGGGCCACCCCGGTCGGGAGGACCGCCTTGCCGAGGAGGGCGTTGAGCAGGCTGGACTTGCCCCGCTTGAACTGCCCCAGGCAGGCGACGAAGTAGCCGCCGGCCCGGGCCTGCTCGGCCAGCCGCTCCGCCTCCTCGGCGAGGCCGGCGCATTTCGCCTCCCGAGCGAGCTCCTGGAGGGTCTGGATGCGGGGCACCATCCTCGGGCCACCGGCGGGCGCCGGACCCGCCGCGACCGGGTGTGCGCCCTGGCCGGGCGTCTCAGCGGACGACGAGGACGGAGCAGTGGGCATGGTAGGCGACTTGCGTCCCGGTCCCCCCGGAGGCTCGGCGGAGGATGCGCGAGTGCCCGAGGCCCCCGAGGACGATGCATTCGATGGCCTCCTTCTCGGCGAGGTGGACGATGGCCTCCACCGGATGGCCGGGGACGATGTGACGGAACAGCTTCACCCGCTCTCGCTTGGCCTCGGCGGCCAGGGAGGCGTGCAGCTCCTCGAAGACCGCCCGGGCGCGCGCGATGACCTCGTCGACCTCGGCGATGGTCTCGCCCCCGTACCGGGGAATCTCCTCGATGACCGAGCAGACGTGGAGCGGGGCCCGGTAGTGCCTGGCCAGGTCGAGCGCGACGGCGAAGGCGCGGCTGCTCGGGTCCGAGCCGTCCACTCCGACCAGTATCCTGGAGAACATGCCCGTGCCTCCTCGCGCCATCGGAGTCTCCTTCATTTCTGGCTGCGGCCGAGGAACATGTCTAGTGCTCCACTCCGTCTCGCACCGGAACGGGTTCCATCGCCGGGGCGCCCCCCGCCGTGGATTCCGGGAGCAGGTGGGTGGGGAGGAAGAGGGCGTTGGCCACGATGGTCGGGACGACGGCGCTGAGGATGACCGTGGCCACCAGGTGCGAGTACTGAGCCTGGTCGATGACTCCGTGGTTGAGCCCGAAGAGGGCGGAGATGCTCCCGAAGGTCAACCCGGTGGACATGAGCAGTGTCGTGTACTTCGCCTCACGCGGCGGGTACCCCACCGCCTTGGTCGCCGGGAACACGCCCAGCATCTTGGAGGCCATCTTGGCGAGGAAGAGCGCGAGGAAGACGAGGGGCGCGGAGACGAGCGCCGGCACCGAGACGAACGACCCGGCCCGGATGAAGTAGAAGGGGGTGAGAAGCCCGAAGGTCAGGGTGCGCAGCCTCGCCACCAGGACGTGGTCCTTGCCCACCGTCCCGGCCAGGACCATCCCCACCACGTAGGCCGGCAGGACCGCCTCGCTCTCCGCCCAGGTTGCCAGCGCGCCCAGGCCGAAGAGGAGGAGCAGGAGGTACTTCGCCTCGAGCTCGGAGGGCCGGCCCCCGAAGCGCCGGAAGAAGCGCGGCGTCAGCCAGGGAAGGATGGCGAACACCGCTACCCCGACGCCGACGAACACCAGGGTGCGCCAGCCGAACGGGGCGAAGATCAGTCCCAGCGCCACCACCGTGCCCAGGTCGTTGATGAAGCAGGCGGCGAGCACCGCCTTGCCGTAGGTGGTGCGATTGAGCCCCAGCTCGAGCATCACCGCGTAGACCACCGCCACCGAGGTGGTGGAGAGGGCGACTCCGGCCAGCCAGCTCGCCATCCACCCCCAGTGGAGCACGAGACGGGCGATGAGGGCGCAGCCCAGGAAGGGCGCACCGAAGCCGACCAGCCCGATGAGCGTCGCCTCCTTCCAGCGCGCCCGGAAGACCACCGGATCGAGCTCGGCCCCGGCGAGGAAGGTGAGCACGATGGCGCCGGTGCCGGAGAGGAACTTGATCCACCCCTGGTCGGTGCCCAGGACCGAGCCCCCGAGGGCCGCTCCGATGACCAGCTGGGCCACCGTCCCGACGACGATCTCCGAGAGGGCGGTGGCGATCCGGAGCCAGATGGAGAGCAGCGTCGCCAGCAGCGCCAGGCCGAGCCACAGGGCGGCCAGCGTCCAGACCTGGGTCATGGCCAGCCTCGGGCGTCGAGCGGGGTCCCGGGCGCATCGGCCGGTTCGAGGATCCCGGAGAAGCGCCGGAGCGCGCGGAGCCATGAGGTCTGCTCCGCTCCCGGTCCCTCCGGTCGAGCCGACCAGGCGTTCTTGCGGAGAGACTCCTCCAGCTCCCACTGGAGCACGGCGAGCTTCGCGGAGAGCGCGTCGATCAGGAAGGCGCTCACGCGCTCCCGAGGTGTGAGCCGCTGTGCGGCATCGAAATGTCTGACGCAGAGGCCGTGGCCGCGCTCGTAGCGGGCTCGATGCGCATCCTGCTCGAGGAGCGCCAGGAGCAGGCGCAGCGCCCGGTCGACGGCCGTCGCCTCGCGGTGGCACGGCGGGCAGTGCATCGGGCGCGCGAGCGCGGCCCGGGCCAGCGAACGGCGCCGGCGCTCGGCCACCGGGCGCAGGAGCCGCCAGCGACTGATGCGCTCGCCCCGGAAGGGACCACGCGGGCCGAGCAGCTCGATGGTGAGCTGGAGACGAGCTCGCACGGCTCCCAGCGCATGTGCCGTCGCTGCGGCGGCGAGCGGAGCGGAGCGGTGCCCGGTGGCGGCGCGGAGGTGGCGAGGGCAGGTGGGGAGCACGTCCTCGAGCTGGTCCCGCCCGCGAGTGGTCGCCTCTGCGAGCCAGGCGAGCCACTCGCCTCGGGCCCGGAGGGCCTCGTGGCAGACGGGACAGGCATCCGGGGACTCGCAGGCGTCCAGCATCGCGGCGACCGGGTCTCGTGTCTCGGCCCGCCATGGCAACACTGCGTCCCGGCTGGCGGGACTCGCCGGAGTGACGCTGTCCTCCAGACGGGCGGTGGCTTCGTGGTGACGGGTGACGAGCTGCTCCAGCAACGCTCCGTGCGCACGGCTCCCGAGGCACTGCAGGTGGGGAAAGCAGAGGAGCGCCGGCCCTCCGGACTCCCCGCCCGGAGGGATCCCGAGGAGCCGTTCGAGCACGTCCAGGGCAAGGCGGTGCTGTGCATCGCGCGCCGCGCAGGCCGGACAGGCGGTGCGGATGAGCGCTCTCGAGCGCATGGAAGCTGGCCCGCGGCCCCCTGCTGCCGCGGAGAGCAGGCGCAGCGCCCGGCGTGCGGCGTAGGCATGGACGTAGGTCACCTCTCCAAAGGCCTTGAACGAGGCCAGCATCGCACCGTGCTCCGGGCAGAAGGCGCCGGCGGCGGCGACCTGCTCCAGCGCTCGGGGGTCGGCGGTTGTCTCGTTCAAGAGCCAGAAGAAGTACCGGGCCTCGGCGTCCCGCCCCTCCGAGCAGACCGGACACCCGGGCTGCCGGAGGAGCTCACGTAACCTCGCCTCCCCCGGGCCGGGCCCGGCGACGACGAGCCGTGAACGGCGAGCCGTCGCGCCGTGGCGCGCTGCCTGCTCGATGTGACCGCTGCGGGTGGTGGACATGGCTCCTGGTCCCTCGCCTACGAGGTTCGACAGGAGTCATCGGCCACCGCACGGGTGACGGTTGGGGCGAACTCCACCGCCCTGCTTCCCGATTCATAACGGACTCGGGTGCCCCGCATCCAGCGTCGCGGCTCGGCTTGACAAGGGGGGACGCTGAGCCCTTCTAGTGGTGGACCGACAGGGGCGATGGAGTCCGCCGGAAACTGCCCGACTCTGCACGCGGGCTGATGACTCCTGAAGCGTCGCCGGGCGGCGCTCGGGAGAGCCGGATGACCAGCCTCAACGACAACCATCGCCGGATGCTGGAGGCGACGCTGACCCACGTCGACGCTCTGCTCGCCGAGATCGAGCAGTGCACCACCGCCACCTCGCCCTTCGCCCGTGTCCTCCCCGACCTGACCGCCCCGCAGGCCCGTGTCATCCTGGATGCGATGGCCAACGTGCGCCGGCAGCTCGTGGACGCCGGGCAGTCTCTCCTCGGCCGGCTTCCCCAGCCCTCGGCGCGGGCCAGCTGGTCCATCCGGACACACTTGACCATGCTCGAGGTGGCGCTCGAGGAAGCGTCCCCGGGTCGACTGAGGGCCTACGGGCAGCTCGAGCCGGCGGTGGTGGAGCAGGTCCAGCGCGTGGTGGCCGACCTGGCTCGTACCGTGCGCCGGCTCCAGACCTACCTGGCGCAGGGACTGGGCCGGGACCTGTCCGCCAGGCTGGCGCGGCTGGAGCAGGTGCCAGTGGACCTCGCCCTCCTCCGCACGCTGGAGCGGATCATCGTCGGGCGAGGGCTCCTCGAGCTCCGCGGCCCGCTCGAGTCTCTCCTCGAGAAGCTCGAGGCGGGGACGTTCGAGATTGCCTTCTTCGGCCGGGTGAGCGCCGGAAAGTCCTCGCTGCTCAATCGACTGCTCGATGCGCCCGTGCTTCCCGTGGGCGTCACGCCGGTGACCACGATTCCCACCCGGGTCGCCTGGGGCCTCGAGCCGGAGGCGACCATCACCTTCACCGAGCATGGCAGCGAGCGCATCCCACTCGAGCGCCTGCCGGAGTTCGTCACCGAGCAAGGGAACCCGGGGAACAGGAAACGGGTCGTCCGGGCGGCGGTGACGCTTCCCTCTCCTCTCCTGCGAGACGGGGTCGTCCTCGTGGACACCCCCGGGATCGGCTCGCTGGCGCGGTCCGGCGCCCGGGAGACCTATTCCTACCTTCCTCGATGTGACCTGGGCGTGGCCCTCGTCGACGCGGCGAGCGCTCCCGGACCGGAGGACATCGAGCTGGTGCAGCTTCTCTACGAGTCGGCCATTCCGGCGATGGTGCTCCTGAGCAAGGCCGACCTCATCTCTGCCTCCGACCGGGACAGGCTCCGCGAGTACCTCGCCGGCGAGCTGTCCCGACGGCTCGAGCTCGATGTGCCGGTGCATCCGGTGAGCACCGCCCCTGCCGCCGCCGAGCTCACCCGCGCCTGGATGGAGCGGCAGCTCCTGCCGAGCATCGAGCAGGCGCGCGAGCTCGGCGGCCGGTCGGCCCGGCGCAAGCTCGGGGCCCTCCGCGAGGCGGCCGTGGCGACCCTGGAAACCGTCCGGCGCGGCGTGCCGCTCGAGCCGAGCCAGGTGGGTCGGGCGCGGCGGGTGGAAGGGCTCGCCGTGGAGATGGAAGGGGTACTGCTCGCCGAGCGAGCCCGGGTGGGGCACCTCGTCGACGACCTGGCCGGGCGGGTGTCCGGCGCCTGGACGGATGCGGCGCGAAGGTGGGCCTGGAGCGACCCGGAGAGCGCGTCGGTGTCGCTCCAGGAGGGGGCCGAGCGTGCGCTCCGTCACCTGGGCGAGCGGGCCTTCGCCGAGGTGCGGGACGGGCTCCGCCAGGCGCGGACCGGGCTGGCCCTCACCCGGGACCAGCTGGTGCGCGAGGTGGAGGGCCCCGGGTGGCAAGGGAACGAGCTGAGCGCCGATTTCCTCTCCGTCCCCCCGCTGCCGTTTCCGCGTCTTCCGCCGCCCTCCGTCGCCTTGCCCCGCCGCTGGGCCCGGTTTCCGGGCTGGTCGGAGCGGCGCGCCCGCGCCGCGCTGGAGGGGTGGACCCGCGACGCGGCC
This sequence comes from Myxococcaceae bacterium, assembly GCA_035622755.1. GTDB lineage: Bacteria > Myxococcota > Myxococcia > Myxococcales > Myxococcaceae > JADGRA01. The sequence goes on along the minus strand of DASPUU010000083.1, from coordinate 5,330 downwards.
AGCCTCCTCTCCCGTTATGGGATCGACCTGAGGGACTGGGCGCTCTCGCAGCTGGAGCGCCTGGCCACGCAGGTGGCGGCCGACACCGAGCCGGTGCGGGCCAGGCTCCGCCGCGGGGCCGAGGGAGCCGCACCCGCTGCCGACGCCGAGGGCATCGCCGCCGACCTGGCGCTGCTCGGGTCACCGGACTCCGAGCCGGGCGCCGAGACGTCGCCCGGGCGGGCGCTGGGAACGCCTCGCTGAGCTCGCCGGCTCAGCCCGCTGCCCCGCCCGTCCTCCCCGCCGAGTACTTGATCACCCGGACCTTCTCCACCGTCACCAGCCCCTCGGTCACCATCTGGTCGACGATGGGGAGCATCCTCTCGATGTGCTCCGGAGTGTCCACCACCTCGACCACAACCGGCAGGTCCTCGGAGAGCCGGAGGATGTGGGTGGTGTGCAGCACGCTGGCCGCGCCGAAGCCGGCGATGCCGCGCAGCACGGTCGCCCCGGCGATCCCCTCCTTGCGGAAGCGCTCGACGAGCGCCACGTGGAGCAGCTGCCCGTGCCAGCGGTCATCCTCGCCGAGGAAGATCCGCACCATCATCTGCTCGCCGTCGAGCACGCGCATGGTCGCCTCCGTTCATCAGGATGAAACGAGCGCTCGGCCGAGAGCGAGTCCGAGCCCTCCGGCGACGAGGCACCCGGCCACGGTCAGGCCGAGGTTGAGAGCGCCGGCCCCCCACAGGCGTTGCTGGAAGAGGACCAGCGTCTCGTAGTTGAACGACGAGTAGGTGGTGAAGCCCCCCATGATGCCCACGGTGAGAAAGAGCCGGAGGTTGGGCGAGATGAGGACCGTGCTCAGCGCCACGGTCATGACCACCCCGATGAGAAACGACCCGACCAGGTTGACGATCAGCGTCCCGTAGGGGAAGGCCTGACCGAGGAGGCGAGGTGCCCACCCGCCCACCCAGTAGCGCGCCACCGAGCCCAGGGCTCCGCCGGCGGCGACCAGGAGGTAACGGGTGGCGTTCATCGCGGGCCGGAGGGCATGGGTGCCGGAGCGGGCGAGCTGTAGAGGTCGATGACCTGGGAGATGGCCCGCTGGCAGACCCGGCAGAAGGGGACGTCGTTGCGGGTGAACATGATGCAGTCCTCCTGCGGCCGGTAATACCCGCTGGACTCGTACATCGCTCCCTCGAAGGCGCCCACCGCGCCAGCGTAGGTGTCGCTCCCGAGCAGGGCGGTCATCTCCTCCTTGGTCTTCTGGAAGAGGGCGTCCATCTCCTTCTCCGGGCGCTTCTCGGCCCGGATGCGCTTGCGGATGGCCTGGAGCTCCCGGTCACGCGTCTCGAAGGCCGGCTTCTTCCACGGCGTGGGCACCGGCGTCCCCGGGGTGACCAGCTCCTGCCACTTCAGCTTCGCCGGGTCGGCCAGGGCGGTGACGTTGGGCTCCCAGGGCTCGGGGCGCCCCTGCGCCGGGAGGAGCGCGCTCTCGCTGGTGAAGTACTCGTCGGCCAGGCCGGCGAAGTGGTGACCGAACTCGTGCACGAACACGTACGGTGCCCAGAGGCTCTTGGCCGCCGCCGTTCCGTAGAGGCCGAAGATGCCGCCCCCGCCATAGGTCTCTCCGTTGACCAGGATCTCCACGAAGTCATAGGGAGCGAAGGAGGCCACGTCGCGGAAGGAACGGTTGTCGAAGGTGAGGATGTAGCGCTCGCTGCCGAAGGCGTCGTAGGTCGCTCCCACCCGGGAGCGATGGTGGATGCCGGTGGAGGGGCGGGAGATGCCCGGCGCCGAGGAGGGGGCGCACAGCCCCCAGACGTTGAAGTCGCCGCGCCGCTCGCGGAAGGGCGAGGTGGCGAAGAGGACGGCCATCAGGCGGCGCGCGTCGCGCTCGAAGTCCGCCCGCTGCGCGGCGGTGTAGCCGTCGCAGAGGAGGAGCAAATCCACCTTGTCCGACGGCGGTCCATTGACCATCAGCTTCATCAGCGGGCCGGGCGACGGCGGCGACGTGTCGTCGATGTCATCCGAGCGGGGGTCGACGGCGAAGCTCCACACCGGAGCGAATGGCTTCCCGCGGCTGCGCTTCTTGAGCGTCACCTCGACCTTGACCCCGGGGAGCGGGAAGCGCAGCGACTCCTCCAGGGTGCGGACCCGCTCCCGGGCGGCCGGCGTGTCCTCCCATTCCCCGTAGATGCTCGAGAAGCCGCGCGAGTAGAGCAACGCTCCGCTGCCCGCGTCCTTGACCTCGAGGAAGTAGTTGCCCAGGCCGGTGTCGTCGAACGGCCGCTTCGGATTGCCCGGCCAGGGCGCGGGCTCGATGACCAGCCGGTCGACGGCGAAGAGCTCGTGGGTCGCGTCCCCGGTGTGGAAGAAGTCGACGCGGAGCGTGCGCACCGGCGCGGCCGGGGGCGGAGCGGCGGCGAGGAGCAGGGCGAGGAGGGGGGCGTGCATGGGGGTCAGGAGATTCCGGTGAGGGTGTGTCCGGCGCCACGCAGCGCGGCGGCGGCCGGGGCGAGGAGGTGGTCCCGGACGAGGAGCAGGTCGGTGTCGAAGGTGGAGACGACGAAGATGCTGATGCCGGCGGCGGCGAGGGGGACGGCCAGCGCGGCGATGATGCCGGTGAGGGCGAAGTCGAGCGGGCCGGCCACGGTCAGGCAGCGGAAGCCGCCCTCGGCGCGGACCTCGGCCGGGACGGCGTCCTCGGCGCAGACCACCGACACCTCCTCCGGGGTCCGGGTCACCGAGGTCACCGCGCCGGTCGCCCAGGTAGGCGTGGGAGCTCCGGCGGGGAGCCGGCACACCGCCAGCCGGTCCGGGAGGACGGCCAGCGAGAGGCGCGGTGCACGGGTCGTCACCGGGGCCGGCTGTGGAGCCACAGGGCGACCAGGGTGAGGAGGAAGTAGGGAACGAGGACGGCCGCGCCGGTGTACTCCTTGGCCATCCGCTGTCCGAAGAAGAGCGAGGTGATGCCCAGCGCGGACAGGGCCGCTCCCCAGAAGGCGATGTGTGGCCTTCCCAGGACGAGGAGCTCGAGGACGCCGACGCCGTTCACCACCCCGGCGGAGACCTCGATGATGGTGATCACCAGAAGCATCGCCGGGACGACCGCGGCCAGCGGGCTCTTGGCGAAGTGCGGCTGCAGGTAGCCGAGGTTGCCCCGCCAGTCCATCACCTTGTCCATGCCCGACTGGAGAAAGAGGATGGCCAGGAAGAGGGCGGCGAAGGCCTGCATCAGCCAGAGGGAGAAGTGCGGCGAGCCGGGGGTGGGCATGGGACCTGCCTAGTGCTCGGGAAGCAGGAGCTTGCGGACGAGGGGAATGGGGAGCGGCCCGACGGAGAGGAACGCGTCGTGGAACTGCCGGAGCGTGCCGCCCTTCTGCGACAGGTAGTCCTGGCGAAGCGCGAGGATCATCAGCTTTCCGGAGGTGTAGTAGAGGTAGGTGGGGTCGTAGGTGCCGCGCCGGGCCTCGTCGTAGGCGACGCTGGCGTTCTGGTAGCAGTCGCGGACGAACCGATCGGCGCCCTGCTCGACGGTGAGGGTGGTGGTGTGGAGCCCGATTCCCACCACGTAGCGGCAGTCCCGGACCAGCGCCTCCTCGAGCTGAGCGAGCTTGAGCTTCGGGTTGTCGTCGGCGAAGCCCTCCTCGATGACCATCTCCTCCGAGTAGTGCGCCCAGCCCTCGACGTTGGAGTTGTTGGGCAGGAGCTTGCGGACCTTGGTCGGGAAGCGCGGCGCCCAGAGGAACTGGACGAAGTGACCGGGATAGGCCTCGTGCACGTGGATGATGGGGAGCATCGAGCTGTTGAACTCCCGCAGGTGCTCCTCGATGTGCTTCCGGTCCCAGCTCTGCTCGGGCGGGGTGATGTAATAGAAGGCCTCGGTGGCGCGCGTCTCGTAGGCGCCCGGGGTGTCCATCGAGGCGTAGTTGCCGATGCGCATGAACACCGGCGTATCCTCCACCTTCGGCCGCGCCTCGGAGGGGAAGGTGACCAGCTCCTTGCGGACCGCGAACTGGCGCACCTGCTCCAGCGTCCGGCGGGCGTAGGGAAGCAGGTCGGCGGCGGTGGGGTGGTCCTCGGCCAGACTGGCGAAGACCTCCTCGGGCGAGCGGGTGGGGTCGATCTCCCGGGCGGTGGCGATGAATGCCTGGCGGTCCTTCTGCAGCTGCGCCTCTCCCTGCGCCAGCAGCTCGTCGAGCGGCGTGGAGATGAACTCGGCGTGCTTGAGGAGCGTGACGTAGGCCCGCGCCCCGATGGCCCAGGTGCCGGTGCTCTGGGGAAGCACGGTCTTGGTCAGCCAGTGGAGGAAATCCTGCGTGGCGGCGGTGGCGGTGATGTTGGCCCGCTGGAAATCGGCCCACAGGACCGCGTCGTCACCGGCCGCGTCCTTGGCCCAGGCGGCCAGCGTGTCCCGCAGGTAGCCCTCCGTTCCCTTGGCCTGGCCGATGGCCAGCTCGGTCCATTCCCGGGGCGGGCTGGTGACGTTGCCCTTTCCGGCGGTGTAGAGGGCGGGGACCTTCTCCAGGCGGGAGATGACCGACTTGAGGCGTTCCCGCGCCGGGGCGAAGTCGCGCTTGAGCAGCGGATCGATGGCGTTGCCCGCTCGCCCGGCGTAGGTCATCGGGTTGCGGGCGGTGAAGTGGAGAAGATTCCAGTCCAAGAGCTCGACGCGGAGGTGGCCGTCGAGGGCCTCGAGGTCGATGAGGTCGTCGGTGCCGAGCGCGGTCCGCTCCGTCCACAGCGCGGTGGTGCGGTCGAGCAGCCCCTCCAGCGCGACGACGTGCGCCCGGATGCGTACGTCCGTCCACGGCTCGAGCTGCCCGTCGTAGCTGTGGATGCCGGCATTGGTAGCGTTCACCGGGTTGAAGGCGAACTCCTCGGAGAAGGCGTCGTCGACGAGCTTGGTGAAGGCCGCGTGCGCCGCCTCGGGGCTCATCCCGCGGGTGGTGGCGCAGGCGGCGGCGAGGAGGAGCGTGGGCAGCAGAGGCGGGCGGCGCATGGCGTGGCGAGGGAGATAGCACGGGGGCGAGCGAGCGGGCCGCCGGAGTTCATCCCGGCGCTCGGCGCCGGTCCTCTGGAGGGCGGAGCGCCTCCTCGAGGCGGCGGCGGCGCAACTCGAATCTCAGGTTGCGGATGATGGCGGAGAGCGTCTCGTGCAGCTCCTCGAGCGCAGGTCGCGGAATGTCGGCCACCAGGCGGTCCTCGACCGATTCCATCACCGGGCGGCAGCTCCTAGATGCGCCCGAGGTCGCTCGCGGCGATGGTCGTCCAGTGGCCGTCGCGGTAGCCGAGGCTCGCCCGGAAGCTCGCCCGGTACCAGCCCAGCCGGTAGCCGCCGTTCTGGT